>DASVFG010000180.1:0-26528 GCA_036380155.1 Candidatus Limnocylindria bacterium | reverse complement strand
GCGCCGATCTACCCGCAGTCGGAGCCCGGGCAGGCGGCGTTCATCCTCAACAACGTGGGCGCCACGGTCGTCGTGGTCGAGAACGCCCAGCAGGCCGCGAAGATCGATGGCATCCGCGACCAGGTGCCCACGCTCAGGCACGTCGTGACCATGGATCCATCCGGGAAGTTTCCGGAAGGGACCCTGACTTTCGACGACGTCATGGCGCGGGCGGGCTCGGACCCGGTCGCTCGCCGTACCTGGCGCGAGGGGTGGGAAGCCATCGGCAGCGACCAGATCGTGACCGTCATTCACACTTCAGGCACCACGGCCAACCCGAAGGGCGCGAGCCTCAGCCACGGGAACATCCTGTTCAACTTCCAGGCTGTGAACCAGGTCATCGATCTGTCAGAGGAGGACACGTTCCTCTCCTGGCTGCCGCTCTCCCACATCTTCGAGCGGGTGGCGGGCGAGTTCCTGCCGCTGGGACTCGGGGCCACGGTGGCCTACGCCGAGCCGCTCATCGAACGGCTTGCGCAGAACATGGCCGATGTGAAGCCGACGATCATGGCCGCCGTCCCGCGCTTCTACGAGCGTGTGTACGGCCGCGTGCTCTCCACCGTGGAAGCCGGCCCTCCCGCGCGCCAGAAGATCTTCCACTGGGCCATGAAGCTCGGCGAGCAGAAGTACGCGAACCACCAGGCGGGACGCGCGAACTCGCCGTGGCTCGCCGCCCAGCTGAAGGTGGCGGATGCGCTCGTCTTCAAGAAGATCCGCGCGCGGACGGGCGGCAATATCCGCTACCTCGTCTCCGGATCGGCACCCCTGGCCCGCGAGGTGGGTGAGTTCTTCTACGGCATGGGCCTGCTGATCCTGGAGGGCTACGGCCTCACGGAGACGAGCCCCTTCGTCAGCATCAACCGGCCGCATGACTTCCTGTTCGGCACGGTCGGCACGCCTGCACCGTCGACCGAGGTGAAGATCGACGAGCTGACCGGCGAGATCTGTGTCCGTGGCCCGCAGATCATGCAGGGCTACCTCAACAACCCCGAGGAGACCGCGAAGGCGGTCGATCCGGAGGGGTGGTTCCACACCGGCGACGTCGGCGAGCTCGACGAGATCGGCCGCATCAAGATCACCGATCGGCTGAAGAACATCATCGTCCTCGGCAACGGCAAGAACGTCTCGCCCGGGCCGATGGAGGCCGCGCTGTCGACCTCGAAGTTCATCGCCCAGGCCGTCATCCTCGGCGACAACCAGGCCTACACCGGCGCGTTGATCGCCCCCGACTTCGAGGCGCTCGAGGCGTGGGCGGCGCAGAACGGCATCGCCGAGATGCCGCCGGCCCAGCTCATCGAGACGAAGGAGGTCGAGAAGCTCTTCGACGCCGAGATCAAGCGCGCCCTCGAGGGCTTCGCGATCTACGAGCGGCCGCGCCGCACGGCGCTCCTGCCCCGCGCGCTGACCGAGGAGGACGGCGAGCTGACCCCGACCCTGAAGACGAAGATGCGGGTCGTCCAGGCGAACTGGGCCGACAAGATCGACTACCTCTTCGACCGCGACGCCGACTGAGGAGCTCGGGGTCGGCGGGCCTCGTCCCGCAGCTTCCCTGGCCGGTCTGCTTCCGGAGCGATACCGGTGGCGCCGTCCTCCCGGAGATGGCATGACGCCGCCGGGGAGTCGGCCGCCGGCGGCATCGGTCGAGCGTGGTCCGTCCGTCAGGCGAGCGAGACGGCGACCTCCTCGAGCAGGTCGTAGGCGTCCTGCATGCCGGCCTCCATGCCGGTCGCGAGCTGCATCGTCCGTGACTCCGGGCTCACGGCGCGAACGACGACCGTCATCGTCGTGCGCCCGTCGTGCTCGGTGAGGGTGCAGCTGTTGACGTTCGCGTCGTCCTCGGTCAGGCCGGGCATCTCGTAGAGCTCGGTCTGGACGACGCGCTCCTCCGGGACGATCTCGGTGAACGTTCCGTGGAACCCGACCTCCTGGCCGTCGGGTGTGACCATCACGTAGCGCCACGCGCCGCCGACGCGGAGGTCGATCTCGCAGGTCGTCACCTCGCCGCGCTTCGCGTTCCACCAGCGCTTCACGAGCTCGGGCTCGGTGATGGTGCGGTAGACGAGGTGCTTCGGCGCGTTGAACTCGCGGGTGACGAGAATCTCGCGATCACCCTGCAGCTCGACCGTCGCGGTTCCCTGGGTCGTTGCGGTTGCCATGTCCGTCAGTGCTCCTGTCGCTTGAGGTCGTCGAGGACCTCGTCCATGGCCTCGAAGCGAGCCTCCCAGGCGCGCTCGTAGGCCTTGATCCAATCGTGGATCGGCTTCAGCGATCGGCCGTCCAGCCGATACAGCCGCTGCCGCCCCTCGTCGCGGACCTCAACGAGGCCCACCTCGCGCAGGACGCGCAGGTGCTTCGAGACCTGCGGCTGCGCGACGCCGAGCGCGGCGACGAGGTCGTTCACCGCGTGCTCGCCCGTGGCCAGCAGATCGAGGATCTGCCGGCGTCTGGGTTCCGCCACCGCGTTGAACGCATCGGTCGTCGTTGCCGCTCGTGCCATGTGACGGACTATATATGCCGATATAGGCATATGTCAACAGGTACCTGCGGCGGGGCGGGGAAGCCGCTACCGTCGTGCGATGAGCTGGCTGATCTCGGGGTTGCTTGCCCTGCTCGTGTTGAGCGTGGTGGCGTTCGTCGCGCCCGCGGTCTTCGGGCCGACCGTGGCGGGCGCCGCGCCACTCCTCTTCGCGATCGCCGTCGTGGGACTGGCAGCCATCTGGTGGCGGGCGACGCGCGCGCGCCAGGGTCGGGAACGCCCGTAGCCGAGCTCGGCGAGTACCATCACCCCATGCGTGACGTGTACATCCTCGCCGCCGCCAGGACGCCCATCGGCAAGTTCGGCGGCGGGCTCTCGACCACTCCGGCGACCGATCTCGGCGCCATCGCCATCCGCGCCGCTGTCGAGCGGGCGGGGATCGACCCCACGAAGGTCGACGAGGCGATCGTCGGCCAGGTGCTCCAGGCCGGCGTCGGCCAGGCGCCGGCGCGGCAGGCCGCCCTGAAGGCCGGTCTCCCCGAGGGCGTGAGCGCCACGACCATCAACAAGGTCTGCGGCTCCGGCCTGAAGGCGGTGATGATGGGCGCATCGGCCATTCGCGCCGGCGACGCCGACCTCATCGTGGCCGGCGGCATGGAGTCGATGAACCTGGCGCCGTACCTGCTGCCGCAGGCGCGCACCGGCTACCGGCTCGGCAACGGGACGCTCGTTGATTCCACCGTCCACGACGGGCTGTGGTGCTCGACGTGCGACGTCCACATGGGCCTGCACGCGGAGCGCGTCGCCGCCAAGCACGACGTCACGCGCGAGGCCCAGGACGAGCTCGCCCTGCGCTCCCACCAGCGGGCCGTCGCGGCCCAGGAGGCCGGCCGCTTCGACGACGAGATCGTGCCGGTCACCGTGCCCGGCAAGAAGGGCGATACCGTCATCTCGGCCGACGAGGGTCCTCGGGCCGATACGAGCGCCGAGGCGCTCGCGAAGCTGAAGCCGGCGTTCCAGCCCGATGGCGGCACGGTCACCGCCGGTAATGCGCCGGGGATCACCGATGGCGCCGCCGCGGTCGTCATCGCCTCCGAGGCGGCGCTGAACGGAGCGCAGCCGATGGCCCGCATCGTCGGCTACGCGCAGGCCGATGTCGCTCCCGAGTGGCTCTTCGAGGCGCCGATCAACGGCGTGCGCCGCCTGGTCGAGAAGGTCGGCGGCAGCATCGACGACTTCGACCTCATCGAGATCAACGAGGCGTTCGCCGCGCAGGTGCTGGCCGACGGCAACGAGCTCGGCTTCGACTGGGACAAGGTGAACGTCAACGGTGGCGCCATTGCGCTGGGTCATCCGATCGGTGCGTCCGGCGCGCGCGTCCTGACAACGCTGATCCACGAGCTCCGACGTCGCGGCGGCGGCAAGGGTCTCGCCACGCTCTGCCTCGGCGGCGGCGGGGCCGTCGCGATGGCGATCGAGACCGTCTGACCGCTAGCTGAGCACGCGCTCCAGGGTCGCGACGATCAACTCCGCTTCGTCGCGCGTGATGCACAGGGGCGGGCGGATCTTGAGGATGTTCCCGAGCCGGCCTGACGTGCCGATGAGCACCCCGTGCTCGGCCATCTCGTCCTTCACGCGACCGGCGAGCTCCGATGCCGGGCCACGGGTGGCCTCGTCGTCCACCAGCTCGACGCCGGTCATCAGGCCGCGGCCGCGGACGTCCCCGATGGACGGATGGCGCGCCGCCAGTCCGCGGATCTCGGCGCGCAGCCAGTCGCCGACCGTAACGGCGTTGGCAATGAGCTCCTCGTCCTCGATCACGTCGAGGACCGCGAGCGCCGCCGCGCATGCGACCGGGTTGCCGCCGAAGGTGCTAAAGAACGTGGTCGCCGCGCCGAAGCGGTCGGCGATGTCGGCACGGGTGATGACCGCGGCGACCGGGTGGCCGTTGCCCATCGGCTTGCCGAGGGTGACGATGTCCGGCGTCACGCCCCAGCGGGCGTGCCCCCACAGGCTATCGCCGGTCCGCCCGTGGCCTGACTGGACCTCGTCCGCGACGTAGAGGGCGCCGGCATCGCGGGCCGCGCCGATGATGGCGGCCACGACCGACGGCTCCGGCACGAAGATCCCGTCCGCGGTGAAGCAGGAGTCGATGAACAGCGCCGCGGGCCGCCGGTCCCGTTCCGCCAGGCGGGCGACGGCGCCCGCCACCAGCTCGCCGGCGACGGCCACGGGATCGGCGGCATCGGCGTACGGCCCGCGGTAGGTGCCGGGCGCGGCGAACGTCTCGACGCCGTCGGGCCGGGCGCCTGACGGCCACTCGGACGGGGTGAGGTCGGCGATCGCCGCGGTGACGCCGTGGTACGCCCAGTCGGTGACGAGGCCCGCATCGGCTCCCGTGGCGGTCGTCGCCAGGCGCCAGGCGATGTCGTTCGCCTCCGACCCGGAGTTCACGAACATCACCGTGTCGAGCTCCGGGGGAAGCGTCGCGACCAGCCGCTCCGCCAGCTCGACGACGTGCTCGTGGAGGTAGCGCGTGTTCGTGTTCAGCGTGGCGGCCTGCCGAGCGATGGCCGCCACGACGCGCGGATGGGCGTGGCCGACGACCGGCACGTTGTTGTACGCGTCGAGGTAGCGGCGACCGTCGGCCGCCTCCATCCACGCGCCCTGGCCGCGAACGAGGTGGAGCGGCGTCCGATAGCTCAGGCCCTCGAGCGCGGTCCCGAGCACGCCGCGACGACGGGCCAGCAGCTCGTCGGACGGGACGCGTCGGTCGAGCGGCGTCCGGCCGATCGACGCCAGGCGGCGCGCGGCCTCGTCGAAGCCGATGGCGTCGAGCTGCTCGAGCAGCTCCCACGCCGGCTCCGCCCAGCCGTGGATGTAGGCGTTGTCCGGGTACTGCCGCGTCCGGACGGCGCTGATGAGGATCGTCTGGGCCATGCGGCCGGCGAGGAGGTCGGCGAGCAGATCGGCCTCGAGCGGTTCGAGCGGCGTGACCGATGCGTACCCCGCCAGGAAGGCCTCGCAGACCTCGAGGACATCGGTCCGGCCGCGGACGAGCGACTGCAGGGTGGCCGGCACGTCGAGCACGAGGGCGGTGTGGGCCATGTCGCCGAAGTCGATGATCCCGGTGACCTGGCCGCTCGCGTCGAGGAGCAGGTTGTCGAGCGTCACGTCGTTGTGGATGACCTGGCCGCGGAGGCGGGGGAGCGCCGGGACCACCCGCATCTCGAAGCGGTCGATCACGCGGTCGAGCAGCTCGCGGCGGTGACCGTCCTCGACGAGCGCCGCGTTCGCGAAGAGCCGTGGCAGATGCTGCTGGTCCCACAGGATGACGCGGCCGGCGGCCGGGTGGAAGAAGCCGCGCAGCGCCCGGCCGAGTCGGGCGACCACCGAGCCGATCCCGCCGATCGCGTCCTCGTCGAGGTCCGACGGCTCCGCCGTGCGGCCGGGCATCACCGGCAGGAGCCGCACGAGATGGGTGGCACCGTCGAACACGACCTCTTCGACCGCCGCACCGGTCCGGCTCGGACGCGCCACCGGGACCGGGAGCTCCGGATCGACCTCGGCGATGCGCTCGACGGCCGCGACCTCCATCTCGACCACGCCCCGGTCCTCGGCGGCGTTCGAGACCTTGAGGACCCAGGCGGTGCCGTTCGCATCGGTCAGACGGAAGTTCTGGTCCCGTTCGCTGACGAGCGGCTCGGCCGTGGCGTCGAGCCCGTACGTCGCGCGCGCGACCGCCTCGGCGTCGGCAGGCGTGAGCGCGGGCGGCGCCGCGTCGAGGACATCGGTCA
Organism: Candidatus Limnocylindria bacterium; assembly: GCA_036380155.1. Taxonomy (GTDB): domain Bacteria; phylum Chloroflexota; class Limnocylindria; order QHBO01; family QHBO01; genus JACDBZ01. The sequence goes on along the minus strand of DASVFG010000180.1, from coordinate 20,216 downwards.
TCGGTGGGATCGTAGCCGCTCGATTCGTACCAGTGCCTCGGGACGGGGCTACGGTAGAATCGACAACCGTCACCCGCGATCCGGCCTGCTTCCGCCTTCAGTTCCATGGCGTGCAGAGGCGCTGGGTCCGCGCGCGAATACAGGAGGCAGTCAGCGAACCTGATGGCCAGCCAGAACCAGGTGGCGGAGGCTCCGAACATCTGGGCCGTAGCCCAGTCCCAGTTCGACCACGCCGCCGATCAGCTCGATCTCGACGAGGGCATGCGTCGCGTCCTGCGCGTCCCGCAGCGCGAGCTCACCGTGAACTTCCCGGTCACCATGGACGACGGCAACGTCCAGGTCTTCACCGGGTACCGCGTGCAGCACAACGTCAGCCGCGGGCCGGCGAAGGGCGGCATCCGCTACCACCAGGACGTGACCCTCGACGAGGTGCGCGCCCTGGCAATGTGGATGAGCTGGAAGTGCGCCGTCGTGAATATCCCGTACGGGGGCGGCAAGGGCGGCGTGATCGTCGACCCCAAGAAGCTGTCCATCCGCGAGGTCGAGGGCCTGACGCGTCGCTTCACGACCGAGCTGACCCCGCTCATCGGCCCCGAGCGCGACATCCCCGCGCCGGATGTGAACACGAACGCCCAGACGATGGCGTGGATCATGGACACCTATTCCATGCACCACGGCTACACGATCCCCGGCGTGGTCACCGGCAAGCCGATCGCGGTGGGCGGCTCGCTCGGCCGCAACGAGGCCACCGCCCGCGGCGCGGTCTTCACCCTCCAGCGCTGGGCGGTCGCCACGGGCGAGCAGCTCGCCGGTGCGCGGGTCGCGATCCAGGGCTACGGGAACGCGGGATCGATCGCCGCGACCCTGCTGGCCGCGGAGGGCAGCACGATCATCGCGGTCAGCGACTCGACCGGCGGGATCCACAATCCGGCGGGTCTCGACCCCGCCAAGGTGAGCGCCTGGAAGCAGGAGCACGGCACGGTCGTCGGGTTCCCGGGTGCCGACGAGGTCACGAACCAGGAGATCCTCGAGGTCGACTGCGACATCCTCGTTCCCGCGGCGCTCGAGAATCAGATCACGCGGGAGAACGCCCCGCGCATCAAGGCCCGCGTCGTCGCCGAGGCCGCCAACGGCCCGACCACGCCCGAGGCCGACGCGATCCTCTACGACCGCGGCGTGTTCCTCATCCCGGACATCCTCTGCAACGCGGGCGGCGTGACCGTCAGCTACTTCGAGTGGGTCCAGGACATGCAGAGCTTCTTCTGGACCGAGGCACGCATCAACGAGAGCCTCAAGGAGATCATGGATCGCGCCTTCGAGGCGGTCCACAACATGGCCGGCCGGCACGAGGTCGACATGCGCACCGCGGCCTACATGGTCGCCGTCGCGCGGGTCGCCGAGGCCACCACGCTCCGCGGCCTCTACCCCTAGGCTCACCCCACGGACCGATGCGGGCGCCGCGGCCGTCGCGGCGCCCGACCCCGCATCGGCCACCAGCGCCAGGAGGCTCCTCCCATGCTCGACCACGAAGAGCGGTTTCTGTTCCGGGAGGAGATCCACAACCTTGCGAACTCCCTCGCCGATCCCGGCCAGCTCGACAACGTCGAGGACCTCCTGGCCGAGGTGACGACGAGCCCTCGCTTCGACGCCGACGTCTTCACCCTCGAGCGCTCGCTCCAGGTCATGCTCGGCGCTCGAGCCGGCTCGACGCTCGTCGGGATCCTCACCGTCGACCGTGGCGTGTTCGAGGAGCTCGGCGAGATGGGGCTCACGCCGGACGTGCAGGAGCGGCTCGTGTCGTGGCGCGCCCGGTTCGGGCTCGTCATCGACAACGCCCTCAACTTCCTCAACAACCCGGACGGCATCCAGGGCCACAACTTCGGCACGCAGCTGTCGCACACCGAGTCCGGCCTCACCCTCCAGGGCCGGCTGACCCTCGTGCGCTACAACAACGAGCCGCAGTTCTTCATCGCCGATGCCGACGTCCTGCTGAGCGTCGCCGCCGACATGCTCGAGCGTCTCGGAGAGCACCTCCAGCCCGAGATGCTCGACGCCGAGCTCGTCGGGCGGCTCCGCGAGGGCGTCGAGCTCGTGGAGCGCCGCTCGAAGACGGCGCGCACGTAGCTCGGTTCGTCGTCCGGCGCACCGGGGTGCCGTGGCCGTCGCTGTTGCGTGGCGGCGCGGCCCGAATCCCGCCGTTGTTCTGCAGCGGAACTAACGGCCAAGTACGCGCCATGCGACGCTCCTCGATGGCCGATCGGACCGCTGGGCGGCAAGTTCCGGCCACCTGGTCGCCCACCGGCGCGCCACGTTGGCCGTTAGTTCCGCTGTGGAGCAATCCGCAGAGAACGGCCCGCGCTGCGTCCCCGACGGGCGGACCGCTACGATGCGGCGCGTGAGCGCGAAGCGGGTCTTCCTGGCCGCCACCGGCCAGAACCGCGGCAAGACGACCACCTCCCTGGGGCTGCTGGCCGCGATCCGTGACCGCGGGCTGCGGCTCGGATTCGTGAAGCCGGTCGGCCAGCGCTACCTCGTGATCGACGGGACGCGCGCGGACGAGGACGCCGTCCTCATGAGCGAGGTCTTCGACCTGCCCGATCCGCTCAACGACATGAGCCCGGTCACCCTCCCTCGGCACTTCACCACCGACTTCATCCAGGGCCTCGTGACCGACGACCTGGGGGCGCAGGTGCAGGCCGCCTACGAGCGCGTGGCCACCGATCGGGACGTCGTCGTCATCGAGGGCACGGGACACGCCGGCGTCGGCGCCGTGGTCGGGCTCTCGAATGCCGCCGCCGCGGCGATGCTCGACGCGCCGGTCATCATCGTCAGCGAGGGCGGGATCGGCCGGCCGATCGACGAGATCGTGCTGAACCACGCGCTGTTCACGGCGCACGGGGCGCGGGTCATCGGCGCCGTCGTCAACAAGGTCGACACCGAGTCCCATCCCCACCTGCCCCAGGTGCTGGCCCGCGGGCTCGCCCAGCACAACGTCGAGCTGCTGGGCTGCATCCCGTACTCGGAGCTCCTCGCCAATCCGTCGCTCGAGCTCATCGCGACGCACCTCGACGGGGAGCTGCTGGCCGGCGAGGCGACGCCGGGGACGACGATCGGACACGTCGCCATCGGCGCCATGCAGGCACGGCACGCGATCGCGTTCCTCGAGACGCGGACCCTGCTCATCACGCCGGGCGATCGCGACGACCTGGTGCGGGCCGCGCTGGCGGCGAACCGCGAGGGGGAGGAGCCGCGCGTCGCCGGCCTGGTCCTGACCGGAGGCTTCGTGCCGGCCGACGACCTGCTGGCGGAGCTCCGCGCCGCGAGGGTGTTCACCTACCTCGTGGCGACCGACACGTACCGCACCGCGCAGGCCGTGGACGAGATCCTCGTGAAGACGCATTCGTCGGACACCGAGAAGATCGCGACGATCATCGACCTCGTTGATCGGTCACTCGACGTGGACGGCCTGCTGGGGCGCCTCTAGCCGGGGGCGGCGTGGCATGAAGAAGGGAGGCCGAACGCGGGCACTCGTCGGCCTCCCGGGCACCGGCGACGGCGCGTCGGCCGTGAGGCCGGGCGTCGCGGTGACATCGCGATCATAGGGTGGAGGCCGCGGACCGCACTAGTACTTTCGTGGCACCGTCGAGCCGCCCAGGATCGCGTCTCAGGCGACGTCCCAGGCGAGCGGCGCGTTGTCGGTGAGGCGCGCGCGGCCGACATACGCGGCGACGAGCGCCAGCGCCGGCCCGCTCACCCGCTGGAGCTCGGCGAGGGTGCTCGCATCGGCGACGCTGACGTAGTCGACCCGCACCCGCGGCTCGCGGGCGAGGACATCGGTCATGCGCCAGCGGAGCACCTCGGCCGACCGCTCGCCGGCGTCGTACGCATCGGTCGCGGCGGTGAGCGCGGTGTGCAGGCAGGTGGCCGCCACGCGCTCCTCGATCCCGAGCAGGGCGTTCGCGCTCGACATGGCGAGGCCGTCGGGGTGCCGCAGGGTGGGACACACGACGAGGTCGACGTTCATGAAAAGGTCGCGCAGCATGCGCCGCACGACGACGACCTGCTGGGCGTGCCGCTGGCCGAGGTAGACCCGCGCCGGGCCGACGAGATGGATGAGCTTGAGCATCACCGTGGTCAGCCCGTCGAGGTGTCCGGGGCGCGAGGCTCCCTCCAGCTGGCGCGTCAGGCCCTCGACCGTGACGCGGGTCGTGTCGTCGGGCGGGTAGAGCGTCCCGGCATCGGGCAGGAAGGCGATGTCGGCCCGCGCGTGCTCGAGCAGCGCGAGGTCGCGCGTGTGGTCGCGTACGCCGGCCGGCTCGTCGAGCGAGCGAAAGGCGCCGGGATTCTGGAAGCTGGAGACAACGACGCAGCCGTTCTCCTCGCGCGCCCGCTTCACGAGCGACAGCTGGCCGTCGTGGAGCATGCCCATCGTGGGGACGAAGCCGACGCTGTCGCCGGCGATGCGGCGGACGAGGATCGCGTCGCGCAGGTCGTCCGCGCGGTGGACGACGATCACGATCTGCGGCGGCGGCGCGTGGTCGTGGGGGCGTCGCTGCGCGCGCCGCGGTAGCGGTCGGCGATGAGGTCCCAGAGCCGCTCGGCGACCTGGCGCTTCGGCAGCATCGGCCAGTCCGTGAGGGCACCCTCGGCGCCGAACACGGTGACCTTGTTCTCGTCCGAGCCGATCGCGTCGAACGGTCCGCCCACGACGTTGCCGACGATGAGGTCGAGGCCCTTGTCGCGCAGCTTGGCGGCGGCGTTCGCCTCGAGGTCGTTCGACTCGGCCGCGAAGCCGATGAGGAACGGGCGCACGTCATCGGGCATCTCGCCGACCTCGGCGACGATGTCGGGGTTCGGGACGAGCTCGATCTGGAGGTTCTCGCCCGAGCGCTTGATCTTGCGCTGGCTGGCGCGGGCCGGTGCGAAGTCGGCGACCGCTGCGGCCATGACGAGGATGTCGGCGCCGGGTGCGGCGCGCACCACGGCCTCGCGCATGGCGTGCGCAGTGGTGGCGTCGACGACGGTCACGCCGCGGGGTGGCGTCACGCTCATCGCGCCGGCCACGAGGGTCACCGAGGCACCGCGGTCGCGGGCCGCCTCGGCGATGGCCGCGCCCATCTTCCCGCTGCTGCGGTTGCCGATGAAGCGGACCGGGTCGAGCGGTTCGCGCGTGCCGCCGGCGGAGACGACGACGTGGAGGCCCTCGAGGTCGCCGGACCGCTCGAACAGGTGCTCGACCTCCTCGACGATCGTGGCGGGCTCGGCCAGGCGACCGATGCCGGTGAGCCCCGAGGCCAGCTCGCCGACCTCCGGCTCGACGACGAGGTAGCCGAACTCGCGCAGTGTCGCGACGTTCCGCTGGGTGGCGGGGTGCGTCCACATGCCGGCGTCCATGGCCGGTGCCACGATGACCGGCGCGCGGCTGGCGCAGGCGATGGCGGTCACCGCGTCGCCGACGAGGCCCGCCGCCAGCTCTCCGATGAGATTCGCGGTGGCGGGAGCGAGGACGATGGCATCGGCCGCCTCGGCGAGCTCGATGTGGGCGATCTGCTGGTCGGCGTCGAGCTCGAAGACGTCGTCGAGCACCGGCCGGTGGGTGAGGCTGGCGAACGTGAGCGGGCCGACGAAGCGGGTGGCGGCGCGGGTCATCGCGACGTCGACCACCGCCCCGCGCTCGGCGAGGAGGCGGACGAGGCTCACCGCCTTGTAGGCGGCGATGCTGCCGGACACGCCGACGACGATGCGCCGGCCGGCGAGGACGGTGGCGGTCTCGGTCATCGCCGGTGCTCCCTGACGGCGGCACGATCACGATCGCGGAGGCCCTGCCAGGCGTAGCGGATCCCACGGAGGGTGAGGTCCGGCTCCACCGCGTCGATGCCCGGTACCTCGCGCAGCCACGGCTGGTGGGTGTAGCCGCCGGTGGCCACCACGGTCACGCGGCGGTCGGCGGGGGAGCGCTCGACGAGCTCGCCGCGCAGCGCGGTGAGGAGGCCGCTGACGAGGCCGATGTAGCCGAGCACGGCGCCGGACTGCATGGCGTGGACGGTGTTCGTGCCGATCGCCGAGGGCGGGCGGCGCAGCTCGATGCGCGGGAGCTTGCTGGCACGTCCGACGAGCGCCTCGAGGCTGAGGCCCATGCCCGGTGCGATTGCTCCACCGATGTACGCGCCGTCGGCATCGACGAGGTCGAAGTTCGTGCTCGTTCCGAGGTCGATGACGATGGCCGGACCGCCGAACTCGGTCCGCGCCGCGAGCGCGTTCGCGAGGCGGTCGGCCCCCGCCTCGGACGGGCGGTCGATGCGAATGTCGAGGATGCCGTCGAGCGCGCCGGCGTCGACGATGGCCGGCTCGACACCGATGCGCTCCGTCGCCAACCGCTCCCACGTCTCGGTGAGCGGCGGGACGACACTGGCGAGCGCGATGGCGTCGAGCTCATCGAGTCGGTGGGCGTCGAGCGCGAGCAGGCCGGAGAGCATGGCCGCCACCTCGTCCGCGGTCGCGTTCGCGCGGGTGATGGCGCGCCAGGAGCGCGCGAGCCGATCGTCCTCGAAGAGGCCGATCGTCACGTTCGTGTTGCCGATATCGGCTGCCAGCAGCTTCATCGCGGTCAATCGTAGCAGCCGGATTCGGCGGCCCAGACCCCCATCGGCCCGGTGTAGACTCGCCGACGATCCGCTAGTCCGATGAGGCCCGATGTCCGAGCCGCGCGCCAAGCTGTACATCAATACCGGCGTCGTCACGGCCAGGAGCGACATCTACAACATCCTCCGTCCGCTGCTGAAGCAGACGGTGACCTACACGTACCACCGTGGCACGAGGGTCGAGTCGAGCGGGACGGGGTGGGTGGAGCGCATCGTCGTCGACCATCCCGAGATCGCGTCGTACTTCACGCCGCTTGCGATCTGCCTCAACCTCGACTCGTTCGACTACCTCCAGTTCGACACGACCCGCGATGGTCTGCTCGTCTACGTCCTCGTCGTCGGTGACGAGCGCGTCGTCCTCGAGTTCGCGGCGGCCGGGACGCCGCAGCTGGGACTCGATCCGGACCTCGACGACGCGACCCGTCCATCCGGCCGCCCGCTGCCGCGCAACGCCGAGGAGCTCGCCCGCGACCTGCGCTTCATCCAGATGGAGCTCCTCATGTCGGCCGATACCGAGGGCGCCGACGGCGAGCGTTCGGACGAGGACGAGGACGGGGCGTGACCGCGACCATCCCGCGCGCCCGTCGTCCCGCGCCGCCGGCCCACGAGCGCACCGTCCTGCCGAGCGGCCTGCGCGTCGTCACGCAGGCCATGCCCGCCGCGCGATCGGCGAGCGTCGCGCTCTTCGTCCCGGTCGGGTCGCGGCACGAGGACGAGGCGCACGCGGGCCTCTCGCACATCCTCGAGCACCTCGTCTTCAAGGGGACACGCAGCCATCCGGACCCGGGCGCCCTGTCGCAGCGCATCGAGGGCGTCGGGGGCAGCGTGAACGCCAGCACCGACCGAGAGCTGACGGTGTACAGCTCGAAGGTGCCAGCCGCGCGGGTCGACGTCGCGCTCGAGGCGGTGAGCGAGCTCGCGCTGCGGCCGATGCTGCGCCGCGCTGACCTCACCTCCGAGAAGCCGGTGATCGTCGACGAGATCCGGATGTACGTCGACTCGCCGTCGGACCACGTCTTCACCCTGTTCGACGAGCTCCTGTACGGGAAGCACCCGCTCGGCCGTGAGATCGCGGGCACCATCGGCTCGGTGCGGAAGGCCACGCACGACGCGGTCGTCGGCCACTGGCGCGCCGCCTACCGTCCACGCGGGATGGTCCTCGCGGTGGCCGGCGGGATCGACCACGCCGATATCGTGGCGCGTGCCGCCTCGTGGGAGCCCGACGGCCCGCGGGGGATGAGCGGCCGGCCGACGCGAATCCCGACGCCGGCACCCGCGCCGACACCGGCACCACCCGGATCGCTCCGCGTCTCGTACCGGCGGCTGAGCCAGGGCAATCTGTGCCTCGGCATGCCGGGCGTTGCCCGCGACGACCCGGATCGCTGGGCGCTCGACCTGCTCGGCGCGATCCTGGGCGACGGGATGGGCAGCCGCCTCTTCCTGGAGCTCCGGGAGCGCCGCTCACTGGTGTACGACGTCTCGACGTTCAGCGCGATGTACGCCGATGCCGGCGCCTTCGGCATCCATGCCGGCTTCGACCCGGAGGACGCCGGCCGGGTGGTCGCCGCCATCGTCGAGCAGCTCGACCGGATCGCGACCGACCCCGTCACGGCCTCGGAGCTCGACCGCGCCCGGGCGTACACGAAGGGCCGCCTCGAGCTGCGGATGGAGGACTCCGGCGCGGTGGCGGGCTGGATCGGCACCGGCGAGGCGCTGCTGCCGCGGGTCCTGGGCGTGGACGAGGTCATCGCCCGGCTCGACGCCGTCACTGCCGACGACCTCCGCCGCGTCGCCGCGCGCTACCTGACCCCGCGCGAGGCGCGCATCGCGGTCCTCGGTCCGTTCCGCTCGCGGACGCCGTTCGCGCGCGCCATCCCGTCATGACGCGCCGGCGCCGGGCCTCCCCGGACGAGCCGTCCCCGGAGGAGCCGGGACCGGCCGCGGCCGGGACGTCGTTGGACGCCCGGGCGGGCGAGGCACCGCCGGTGGAGCAGACCACCGTGCCCGATGCGGCGACGGCGGAAGATGAGCCGGATCGTCACGTCATCGACCTCGTTCGCGACGAGCTGACGCTGGCGCGGGCGCAGCTCGACGCCGGGCTCGCGCCGCTCGCCGAGGGGACGGTCCGCCGTCGCCTGGCGTGGCTCGAGTCCGAGGGTGCCGGCGTCACCGACGAGTCCGATGCGCTCCGCGTCCTGCTCGCCGAGTCGCTGTGGCGGCAGGGCCGCCCGGCGGCGGCGCGGCAGGCGCTCGACGGTACGCGCGCGAGCAGCCCGCAGCGACGACTGCCGCTGGCGATGATCGTCGAGGCCGAGGCACTGGCGGCGGCGGGCGAGTCGGATCGCGCGGCAGGCACGGTCGAGCGGGTCGTCGCCGCGGTTGGGGTCGACGAGTCGTGGGAGCTGCGCGCCGGGGTCACCGGGCGCGCGGTCTGGCCGGTGCCGGCGGCCCTCGTCGGGGAGGAGCCCCGCGCACCACGCCCACCGTGGAGCCCGGGGCCGACGCATTCGACGGAGGTGACCGCCGAGCCGCCGGACGACGAACGCATCGCCGCCGGCCGCGCCCGGCTCGAAGAGGCGCGCGTGCTCTACATCGCCGGCGATCGCGGCCGCGGTGACGCGGAGATGTCGATCGCCCTGCGCCTCGATCCGGGCCTCGCGGTCGATGGCGTCACCATTCTCGAGCCCACCCTCGGAGGGCAGCCAACGTCGGAGCGTCTGCTACTCTACGGCGACCTCCTCCGCGCCGCGGGACGCGAGGTCGAAGCCGCCGAGGCCTACGACCGCGCCGCCGGCCAGCGAGGCTGACCCACCCGATTCCACCGTACCTGGAGCCGCATCGTCATGCAGCGCACTCTCGTCCTCGCCAAGCCCGACGCCGTGCAGCGCGGCCTCATCGGCGAGATCATCGGCCGCTTCGAGCGGAAGGGCCTCAAGGTCGTCGGCCTGCGGCTGCTCGCCGTTCCGCGCGAGATGGCCGAGGAGCACTACGCCGTCCACGCCGGGAAGCATTTCTACGACGGGCTCGTCGAGTTCATCACCTCCGGTCCGGTGGCGGCGTTCGCGCTCGAGGGTCCGGATGCCATCGCCGTCGTTCGCAAGATGGTCGGCAAGACGATGCCGAACGAGGCGGAGCCCGGCACGATCCGCGGTGATCTCGGGGTGAGCGGCCTCCGCAACCTCATCCACGCGTCCGACGCGCCCGAGACGGCCGAGGCGGAGCTGGCGCTCTGGTTCGGGGCCGATGCGCTCGTCGACTACGGCCGCGAGATCGATGCCTGGATCGTCGCCGAGGAGCCCGCCCGCGCCTGATGCCCGGGCACGCCGATCAGCGGGATCGGATCAGCGTCCGGCGACCACGAGCGCGGCCAGCGGTCGCGGCGCCACCCAGGACGCGCCCGCGGTATCGCTGTCGTCGAGCGCCGGGTAGTCCGGCCGGTCGATGACGCCCACCCGCTCGAGCGGGAAGTAGCGCAGCCACGCGCGGCCGAGGATGAGGTCCTCCGTGATCGGCCCGAACGCGCGCGAGTCCTGGCTCTGTGGCCGGTTGTCGCCCATCACGAAGAACGAACCCTCCGGTACGACCCACTCGGCGGTCGCATCGACGTCGCGCGGCAGGGTCGGGGAGGTCGATCCGTCGGCGTCGAGGACGACGTACGGCTCCTCGATGCGGATCGGGCTCGACCCGGGCTGGGTGATGAAGACGCGGCCGTTCTCGAGCGTCACCGTGTCACCGGGCATGCCGATGATGCGCTTGATGAACGGGATGCCGTCGTTCGCCAGGCCCGAGCTCTCCGGCGGGTTGAAGACGATGACGTCCCCGTAGTGATAGCCGTTGAAGCGGGTCGTGAGCTTGTCGATGAGGATGTACTCGCCGTTCACGATGGTCGGGACCATCGAGCTCTGCTGCACCTCGAACGGCTGGGCCACGAAGTTGTGGATGACGAGGTAGATGAGCAGGGTGAGGACGAGCGTCTCGACGACCTCGAATGCGCAGCCCAGGGCACGGCGCGAACCGGCGCGCTCGCCGGAAGCGGGCGCGCCGGAGGAAGGGTCGGTCTCGTCAGGGAGATAGGTCATGTGGCCTGGTGTGCGAGAGGGGACAGCGTGCGACAGGATAGCGCACCGGTAGGCACTAGACTCGCGGCACCGATGGGCAGCCTTCTCCTCGTCCGCCACTCGATCACCGCGGCCTCCGCCGCGGGCCGCAACCTGGGCCAGCGCGACGATCCGCCGCTCGCCGAGGCCGGTGTCGAGCTCGCCGCGCGGCTGGGAACGGCGATCGCCCGCGAGCTCGAGGAGCTGCCCCACGACGAGCTGCGGCTGGTCACCAGCCCGGCGCAACGCTGCCGTCAGACGGCCGATGCCATCGCCGCCGCGATCGGGCTCGACCCGGCGGCGATCGAGGTCGAGGCCGGACTCCTGGAGATCGACTACGGCGACTGGGACGGGCTGACCGCCGACGAGGCACGCGACCGTGACCCGCAGCGGCGCGCGGCGTGGGAGGCGGACCCGTGGGAGACGCCCTGCCCGAACGGGGAGTCGGGCCGCGATGTCGCGCGTCGCTCGTTCGCCGTCCTCGAGCCGCTCGAGGCGTGGGCGGCCGACGACCGGGCGCGGTGCGCCATCGCGGTGGCGCACAACCACGTGAACCGCATCCGGCTGTGCGCCCTGTTCGACTGGCCGATGGCGCAGTACCGCGATCGGCTCTCGCAGGACCCCGCGGGCTACAGCCTCATCGGCCTCGGGTCGGCCATCCCCGTCATCCGTCGCGTGAACGCCGCGCCCTAGGCGCGCAACCGGATCCGCCGAGGGCGCATCCGGCACGCATCCCGCATACTGCGTCCTCCGATCGGTCGTCGATCGGTCCGCTGCCGCCCACCATCCGAGGTCCCATGTCCATCGAGCTGAGCCAGCAGATGCAGCCGGTGCTCTCCGCGAAGGTGACACCGAAGCAGATCGCGGCGAACTACATCCTCCAGATGAGCTCGGTCGAGCTCCAGGAGGCCATCGCCCAGGAGCTCGACGAGAATCCTGCGCTCGAGATGCAGGAGCTCCCCACCTGCCCGATCTGCGGCAGCACGATCGCCGGCAACTACTGCACGGAATGCATGCCGCGCAAGGGCGAGCAGGACGATCCGACCCGATCCATCGCCGCCGACGACCTTCCGGCCGACGCCAACCAGCGCCTCCGCGACGAGGACGACGAGTTCGACCCGATCGCGCGGGCCGAGGCGGACTTCACGCTCGAGGATCACCTCACCTGGAACCTCCACGCGCTCCTGCCGGGTCGGCTCCACGTCGTGGCCGATCACGTCATCGGCGCGCTCGACTCGAACGGGTTCCTCACCGAGACCGACGCCGAGATCGCCGCCGCCACCGGGGTCACGCTCGAGGACGTCGCCAGCGTCCTGGCCGCGATGAAGGGGCTCGAGCCGATCGGGATCGGGTCACGCTCGATCACGGAGTCGCTGCTCGCGCAGATCGAGTACCTCCGCGAGGCCGCCGAGGTCGAGGTTCCGCCGCACGCCGAGGCCGTGGTGGGGGAGCACCTCGCCGACCTCGGTGAGCGTCGCTTCCGCGAGGTCGGCGCCGCCGTCGGCGCCTCGCAGCGCGAGGTCGTCGCCGTCTGGGAATTCGTGAAGAGCAACCTCAACCCGTACCCGACCGCCGCGTTCACCGCCGCGGTCAGCGGGGACGCCGGTCGCCCGATCATTCGCCCCGACGTCCTCATCCGCGATGTCGACGGCGAGCTGACCGCCGAGGTCGTCGAGTCGCGACGCTTCAGCCTCCACGTCGCCCCGATCTACTCGAGCCTGTCGGCCAAGCTGCGGAGCGACGAGACGACCGAGACCGAGAAGCAGCACGTCCGCCAGTACGTCGGGCGCGCGAAGTTCTTCATCGACAACATCAACCGTCGCCGCGCCACGATCCAGCGCATCGCCGAGTGCCTGATCGATCGGCAGCGCGACTACCTCGTCAACGGGGTCCAGCACCTCGTCCCGCTCACCCGTGCCGAGGTCGGCGAGGTGATCGGCATGCACGAGTCGACCGTGAGCCGCGCGACGGCCGAGAAGTACGTGATGCTGCCGTCCGGCGAGGTCGTGCCCTTCAGCCATTTCTTCACCGCCTCGCTCGGCGTGAAGGACCAGATCAAGCGGATGATCGAGGCGGAGGATCCGCGGCACCCGCTCTCCGACCAGGAGATCGCCGACACGCTCGGCGAGGAGGGCATCGCCCTCGCCCGGCGGACAGTGGCAAAGTACCGGGACGAGCTCCAGATCCTCCCCGCCCGCCTCCGTCATCGCTGACCGGCGCCGATGCGCGCCGCCGTCCTCCGCAGCCTGGGCGTCATCGCGGCCGGCGCCGTCGTCCTCGCCATCGTCCTCTACGTGGCGAGCACGGTCGACGCTCGCGCACCGGAGGTGCTCTCGATCTCCGTGACCCAGCCCGTTGCCGGTGACGCCGAGACCGCCCTCATCACGACGAGCATCGAGGTCGCCTTCTCGGAGCCGGTGGACGCGGCCGCCGCCGATGCGGTGGACATCGAGCCGGCCGTGCCCGGCACCGCCAGCTGGAGCGGGTCGACGCTCATCTTCACCCCGTCCGACCCCCTCGAGCTCGAGGGCGAATACACGGTCACCGTGGCGTCCGGGATCCGCGACCCGGCCGGCAACGAGATGTCGGAGCTGCCCCAGCCCTTCACGTTCGTGACGGCCGGACGCCCCACGGTGGTCGAAACCACGCCGGCCGACGACGCCGACGGCGTCCCCCTCGCCGATCCGATCGAGATTCGCTTCTCGTCGCTCATGGACACCGCCTCGGTCGAGGACCGCCTCGAGCTGCGGCCGACGTTCCCGCACGAGCTGCGCTGGAGCGGGGAGCTGCTCGAGATCGTGCCGAGCGAGCCACTCCGCGCCGACCGCGACTACGCCATCACCATCGGCGGCGAGGCGGCCGACGTGGCCGGCGTGCAGCTCGGCGAAGAATTCTCGCTATCGTTCCGCACCGTCGCGCCCGGTCTGCGGGCCGAGACGCTCGTGCCCGCCGACGGCGTCGACGGGATCGCCACGCGCACCTCGATCGCCATCGTCTTCGACCGGCCCATCGACCCCGACTCGGTGGAGTCGGACGCCTTCGTCATCACCCCGGCCGTGGCGGGCAGTCTCGAGGTCGTGTCCCTTCCCGACGACCCGCCCGCGGCCGAGGACGCCGGCCGCGTGCTGCGCTTCACGCCGTCGGGACCACTGCCGGCGACCACGACCTTCGAGGTCCGCCTGGATCCGGGCCTTGCCGCGGTGGATGGCGGTGGCATCGCCGAGCCGCTGGCCTGGACCTTCACGACCGGCGCGCCGGCCTCGACGATCTCGAACGGCATCACGTTCCTCAGCGAGCGCTCCGGGGTGGCGAACGTGTGGTCGATGAATCCCGACGGCACCGGACAGCGGCAGCTGTCGGCGGAGCTCGTGCCGGTGGTCGACTACGCGGTGGCGCCCGACGGCAGCTCGCTCGTCCTGGGCGACGGCCGGCGCCTCGTCTTCCTGCGCACCGACGGCTCCGAGCGGCGGGTGCTCACCGACACCGCCCACCTCGAGTTCGATCCGACCTACGCGCCCAACGGCCAGCGCATCGCGTTCGCGCGGGCCGACGCGACGAACGGCGACGGGCTCGGACTGTGGACGTGGGATGTCGGTGCCGGCTCGGAAGAGCGGGTCGAGCTTCCGTCCGGCGGTCAGGGCACGGCCGAGCCGAGCCCTTCGGATGGCGGCGGCAGCCTCCTCCGCGCCCCGCGCTACGCCCCGGACGGGGAAGCGCTGGCGTTCGTGGACGCTGCGGGCTCGGTTGCCGTTCTCGACCTCGAGGATCGACGGCTGACGCGCGCAACGTTCCATGCCGAGGCCGCGCCGATCTGGCTGCCGGATGGCGATGCGCTCCTGCTCGCCGGGTCGCCCACCGCCGGCCGCGATGGGGGACGCGTGGAGGCGCCGGTCCTGCCCCTCGAGCCGGAGCGCGCGACCAGGACCTTCCGCCTCGGCCGCAGCGCATCGACCGTATCCGACACCTCGCTGCCGGAGGGGTGGCTGCTCGCCGTGGCCGCCGACGGCACGATCGCCGTCGCCGATACCGAGGGTGCGGCGGGGATCGCGAACGGTCCCGACGGCTCGGTGACGCCGATCGCCGTGCCGAACCTGCGGGTCGTGGCGGCCGCGTTCGCGCCCGGCGAGGACGCCCTCGTCGTCGTCGTCGCCGCCGCGGGAGCCGACCACGGACGGATCGGACGGATCGATGTCGCGACCGGCGAGATCACCGACCTCGCGCCGGAGGGCAGCCGCCCGCGCTGGCTTCCCTGAGCGCCGCCGTTCCCTGGCGGGGCCGGGCGTCGGCCGGTTGGTCCGTGCTAGAATCCGCCCGCCTTCGCTGGCGGGATCTCGTCGACGTTTCGTCCGCCCGCCGGCGTTTCGCGTGTAATCCACTCGGCTCGAGCGCGCCCCACGGTGCGGCCGCCGGCCTTCATCGGAGGACCCATGGAGCTTCTCATCTGGGTGGTCCCGGTCGCGGGTATCGCGGCCGTGCTCTTCGCCCTGTACCTCGCCCGTGACGTGATGTCGCGCGACACCGGCACGCCGGAGATGGTCGCCGTCGGCGACATGATCCGGGAAGGCGCCGACGCCTTCGTTCGCCGCCAGTACACGACGATCGGCATCCTCGCCCTCGTCGGCGCGGTCGTCATCGGCCTCGTGATCGGCGTCGTCGAGACCGCGGACGTGGCCGACGTCCCGTCGCTGGCCGGCGCCCCGATCGGGATCATGACCGCCATCGCCTTCCTCGTCGGCGCCATCTGCTCCATGGCCTCCGGCATCATCGGCATGTTCGTCAGCGTTCGCTCGAACGTGCGGACCGCCGCCGCCGCCCGCCGCAGCCTCGTCGAGGCCGTCCAGGTCGCGATGCGCGGCGGCGCCGTCTCCGGGTTCCTCGTGGTCGCCCTCTCGCTGCTCGGCGTGTGGGGCATCTTCACCGCCTACGAGACCCTCATCGGCGACGTGACCGTGGCCGAGGCGCCGTTCCTCATCGTCGGCTTCGGCTTCGGCGCCAGCTTCGTGGCCCTCTTCGCCCAGCTGGGCGGTGGGATCTACACCAAGGCCGCCGACGTCGGTTCCGACCTCGTCGGCAAGGTCGAGGCGGGCATCCCCGAGGACGACCCGCGCAACGCGGGCGTCATCGCCGACCTCGTGGGTGACAACGTCGGTGACTGCGCCGGCCGTGGCGCCGACCTGTTCGAGTCGACGGCCGCCGAGAACATCGGCGCCATGATCCTCGGCGTCGCCGCCTTCGCGATCGCCGACAGCGCCGGCTGGCCGAACCCCGAGGCGTGGATCTTCTTCCCGCTCGTCGTCCGTGCCTTCGGCCTGCTCGCCACCATCGTCGCGATGTTCTTCATCCGCGGTTCCGAGACCGAGAACCCGATGAACATCCTCAACCGCGGGTACTGGGTCACGACGATCCTGTCGGTCGCCGGCCTCGGCCTGACGACCTACCTGATGATGGACACCGGCGGGACCATCTCGAACGGCCTGCCCGTGTGGCTCTGGTTCTTCTTCGCCGGCATCGTCGGCCTCGCGACGAGCGTCGCCTTCGTCTACATCACCCAGTACTACACCGCCGGGTCCTTCCGTCCCGTCCGCGAGATCGCCGAGGCGAGCCGCACCGGCCCGGCCACGAACATCATCAGCGGCACGGCGGTCGGCTTCGAGACCACGTTCGTGACGGCCATCTCGATCGGCATCGCCCTGCTCGCCAGCCACTGGCTCGGCACCCAGGCGAACCTCGTCGCCGCCGATGGCCACGACGTTGGCGGCATCTTCGGCACCGCCGTCGCGACCATGGGCATGCTGATGACGACGGCCTACATCCTGGCCATGGACACCTTCGGCCCGATCACCGACAACGCCGGTGGCGTCGCGGAGTTCAGCCGCTCCGAGGCGAACACGCGCGAGATCACCGACCGGCTCGATGCGGTGGGCAACACGACGAAGGCGCTCACCAAGGGCTACGCCATCGCGTCAGCCTCGCTGGCGGCCTTCCTCCTCTTCAGCGCCTACATCGACAAGGTCAACCTCATCATCGGCAACCAGATCGAGGCCGGTCGCACCGACATCGAGCTGCTCACCGCGGTGAACCTCGCCGATGTCTCGGTCTTCGTGGCCGCCCTCATCGGCGCGATGCTGGCGTACTTCTTCAGCAGCCTCGCGATCCGCGCGGTCGGCAAGACGGCGCAGTCGATCATCGTCGAGGTCCGCCGCCAGTTCCGCGAGATGCCGGGCATCATGGATTACACGCAGCGCCCGGACTACGCGCGGGTCGTGGACATCACGACCCGTGCCGCCCTCCGCGAGATGGTGGCGCCAGGCCTCGTGGCCGTCGCCACGCCGATCGCCGTCGGCCTCCTCCTCGGCTACCAGGCCGTGGCGGGCATGCTGATGGTCGGGACCATCGCCGGCGTCCTGCTCGCCACCGTCCTCAACAACGGCGGCGGGGCGTGGGACAACGCGAAGAAGTACATCGAGTCCGGCAACCTGAAGGACGAGGACGGCAACGTGCTCGGCAAGAAGACCGAGGCCCACGCGGCGGCGGTCGTCGGTGACACGGTCGGCGATCCCTTCAAGGACACCGCCGGTCCGTCGCTCCACGTCCTCGTGAAGCTGCTGGCGACGATCACGCTTGTGCTCGCCCCGCTCTTCATTCGGTAGCCCCTTCGGGCCGCCGGGTATCGACGTGATGCTCGGCGGCCCGAGCCACCTCCATGGACACCGTCATCCAGGCCGCGCTCGTCGGGCTCCTCCAGGGCCTGACCGAGTTCATCCCCATCAGCTCCTCGGCCCACCTCGAGCTGGCGCCGTGGATCGCGGGCTGGGAGAGCGACGGCCTCATCGGCTCGCTCGCGTTCGACGTCTTTCTCCACCTCGGCACGCTCGTCGCGCTGCTCGTCTACTTCTTCCGTGACTGGCTGCGCTATCTCGGCGCGTGGGTCGCCAGCGTCCGCGAGCGGCGCATCGGCGACGACCCGGAACGCCGCATCGCGTGGCTCCTCGTGCTCGCCACCATCCCGGCCGCGCTCATCGGCTTCGGGCTCGAGGGGTTCATCGAGGACACGTTCCACGGCGACAACGATGCGGCGCGGCTCGCGATCGCGGGGTTCCTCGTGGTCGGCGCCACCGCGCTCTACCTCGCCGACCGGCTCGGCAGCCGGCGACGCGAGCTCGAGGACCTGCGCGCGCCGACGGCGCTCACCATCGGCCTCAGCCAGGCGCTCGCCCTGCTGCCCGGCATCAGCCGCTCCGGCGCGACGATCACCGCCGGCCTCGCCCTCGGCCTCACCCGCGAGGCCGCCGCGCGGTTCAGCTTCCTGCTCGCCACGCCGATCACGTTCGGCGCCGGGCTCTACGGTTCGCGACGGCTGTTCGAGGAGTCGCTGACCTCGAACGAGTGGCTGGCGATCGCCGTCGGCTTCGTCGTCGCCGCGCTCTCGGGGCTCGCCGCCATCGGGTTCCTGCTCGCCTGGCTGCGGCGCCGCTCGGTGGCGGTCTTCAGCGCGTACCGGATCGTGTTCGCGGCCGTCATCGTGGTGCTCGTGGTCATCGGTCGCTGAGCGCGGGGACCTTTGACGCCGAGCGTGGGCGGACCTACAATCGCCCGGTCGCCGGCCCCGGCCGCGCGGCACCTGGCTCGATCGGGTAAGCCAGCTTCAGGAGACGCCGCCAACGGCGCGGGGCCTGGAGCGTTTTTTGTTATCGGAACTGCGGCGGATCGACCGGTCAACCCCGGGACCGGACGTGACCTCCACGGAGGTGGCCGCAGCTGGACGAGGGGGCGAGAGACGAGCATGAACACGAAGCCTGTCTATCTGACTGCCGAGGGGCTCACCAAGCTCAAGGCCGAGCTCAACGAGCTCGTGCATGTCGATCGTCCGCGCGTTGCGGCTCGCATTCACGAGGCGAAGCTCGACGGCGACCTCAGCGAGAACGCCGAGTACGAGGATGCCAAGCAGGAGCAGTCGTTCCTCGAGGGCCGGATCGCGACGCTGGAGCTCCAGCTCCGGAACGCGGCGGTCATCGAGAAGGTCAACGGCGACAGCGTCGGCATCGGCTCGAAGGTCGTGATCAAGGGCAGCGAGGGCGAGGAGACGTTCACGATCGTCGGGTCCGCCGAGGCCGCGCCCCGCGAGGGCCGCATCTCGAACGAGTCCCCGGTCGGCGTCGCGCTGATGGGCCGCAAGAAGGGCGATCGCGTCACCGTGCAGGCGCCCGCCGGGCCGATCGAGTACACGCTCGTCCGCATCGGCTGAGGAGCCACCGTGTTCTGGGCTGACGAGCTCGCCGCGTCGGCCACCGGCCGGCAGGTCGTCAACGACTCGAAGACCCCGTCGGGGACCGTCCATGTCGGCAGCCTGCGTGGCCCGGTCGTCGTCGACACGATCGTCCGCGCACTCCGCGCAGCGGACCGCGAGGTGGAGCTGCGCTACGGCGTCGACGACCTCGACCCGATGGATGCCCAGGCGCTCCTGACCCCGGACGCCATCGAGCGCTCGATGGGCGTGCCGCTCGCCCACGTCCCGGACCCGGCGGGGGACTGTCACCCCTCGTACGCGCGCCACTTCGCGCAGGTGTTCATCGACACCTTCGACGGGCTGGGGATCCGGCCGGACACCTATTACTGGATGAGCGAGGTCTACGGCTCTGGCGCCATGGATCCCTACATCCGTCGCACGCTCGACGGCGCCGCCACGGTCCGCGAGATCTACCGTCGCGTGGCGAACGTCAACCACGCCGACGACTGGCATCCGCTGTTCGTGATCTGTGAGCACTGCGGCCGCATCGGCACCACGATCGTCACCGGCTGGGATCCCGCGGCCGGCACCGTGCGCTACGCCTGTCGGGCGGACCTCGTGACGTGGGCCACCGGCTGCGGCAACGAGGGCGAGACGAGCCCGTTCGGCGGCCGCGCGAAGCTGCCGTACAACGTGGATTGGGCCGCGAAGTGGGACCTGTTCGGCGTGACGATCGAGCCGGCCGGCAAGGACCTTTCGACGGCGGGCGGCTCCCGTGACCGGTCCGATGCCATCGCGCGGGAGGTCTTCGGCAACGAGCCGCCGCGCAACGTGCCGTACGAGTTCCTCAACATCGGCGGCCGCAAGATGTCGACTTCGAAGGGGCTCGGCGCATCGGCCACCCAGATCGCGGACGTCATCCCACCCGAGCAGCTCCGCCTCCTCTTCCTGCGACCGAAGCCGAACACCGCCATCGAGTTCGACCCCGACGGGACCGATGCGATCCCGCGCCTGTTCGACGAGTCGGACCGCCTGGCGGCCGCGACCGCCGGCCGCGAGGTGCGCGGCGAGCTGCCGGCGGACGCGCCGAAGCTGTTCGCGGCATCACTGGTGGACCCGGCGAGCGACCTCGCGGCCACCGCGGCCCTCCACCGGCCGCCGTTCAGTCATCTCGCCCTGCTGGTCCAGGTGCCCGGGGTCGACGTCGCGGAGCGGACGGCCGCGGAGAAGGGCGCACCGCTCACGGAGGGC
>DASVFG010000179.1:0-2754 GCA_036380155.1 Candidatus Limnocylindria bacterium | reverse complement strand
GAGGCGCTGGAGGTGGTGGCGTCGAAGCGTGACGCCGATGGGCGGTGGCCGCTCGAGTACGCCTTCCACGACGAACTCGTGGTGGATCTCGGCGAAGCGGTCGGCGAGCCGAGCCGCTGGATCACCCTCCAGGCCCTGCGGGTCCTGCGCTGGGCGGAGGCCGGCGGGATCCCCGTCGGCGAAGGTGCCGCCACGGCATGAGCGAGGAGCTCACCATCCGCCCGGCGAACCAGGTGAGCTGGGAGGAGCTCGAGACGGTGTTCGGCACGCGGGGCGAGCCGGCCATGTGCCACTGCCAGCGCTACAAGATGGCGTTCCGCGAGTCGTGGGCATCGGTCGGTCGCGAGGAGCTGGCGACGCGCTTCCAGGTGCAGACGGAGTGCGGCAACCCGGAGTCTGGCAATACGACTGGCCTCGTTGCCTTCCTCGGCGACGAGCCCGTTGGATGGTGCGCGGTGGAGCCGCGAACGGCCTATCCCCGGCTCCTGCGGGACACCCGCGTGCCATGGGTCGACCGCAACGAGGACAAGACCGACGCGTCGGTCTGGGCGGTGACCTGCTTCGTCACCCGCCGCGGCTACCGGAAGCGCGGCGTCAGCCGCGCGCTGGCACGCGCCGCCGTCGACTATGCCCGATCGAAGGGAGCGCGCGCGCTCGAGGGGTACCCGATGCTCGTCGAAGAGGCTCGCGGGATCCTGCCCGGCGAGCTGCACGTCGGCACCCGTAGCGTCTTCGCCGACGTGGGGTTTCGGGTGGTGAGCCACCCCACGCTCCGCCGGGTCGCCATGCGCATCGACTTCGAGACCGAACCGCTGCCACCCCGCTCGATCGATCCCACCATCACGAGGAGCACGCCACATGGCTGACCACGCCGCACCGATCATCCTGGTCCCCGGGTTCTGGCTGGGCGCCTGGGCCTGGGACGAGGTCGCCGCAACGCTGCGCGCCGACGGCCACGATGTGACGGCGCTCACCCTTCCCGGGCTCGACTCGGTCGACACGGACCGCTCGACGATCTCCTTTCAGGATCACGTCGATGCGATCGTGGCAGCCATCGAGGCGGCCTCCTCCCCGCCGGTCCTCGCGCTCCACAGCGCCACGGGCTTCAGCGGGTACGCCGCAAGCGACCGCGTCCCCGACAAGATCGCGGCGATGGTCTACGTCGACACCGCACCGGGCAAGGGCGCGCTCGACCCGGACTTCGCCGATGCGGAGAAGCCGATGGTGTGGTCGGAGATCGAGGCAGAGGAGAACCTCGACGGCCTGAGCGAGGAACAGAAGCAGACGTTCCGCGAACGCGCCGTGCCGGTGCCCGGCAGCCTCATCCGCGAGACCGTCGAGCTGACGAACGACGCCCGCCGCGACATACCGAGCACCCTCATCTGCACGGGTTTCACCGCCGAGCAGTACCAGACCTACGCCCGGGAACACCCGGAGTGGGCGTTCCTCGCCGGCATCCCGGAGCTCCGCAACGCGACCTGGATCGACCTTCCCACCAGCCACTGGCCGATGTGGTCGCGCCCGACCGAGCTGGCGAAGATCATCGGGGAGGTCGCGACAGCCCACCCACGATGAGTCCGGCAGGCATCCGCAGCGGATCGAGTCGGCCAGTAGGCTGAGGCTTCCGCACACACCGAGGAGATCATGAACGAGCGCATCGAGGCCATCACCCTGCCGGTCAGCGACGTCGACCGCGCGAAGGCGTTCTACGAGCAGCTCGGATGGGCGCTCGACGTCGACACCACGCCGGCGCCGGGCATGCGCGTCGTCCAGTTCACACCGCCGGGATCGGACTGCTCGATTACGTTCGGCACCGGCATGCCGCAGTCCGAGCCCGGGTCGTATCGCAACACGTACCTGGTCGTGGCCGACATCGAGCCCGCCCGCCGCGCGTACGTCGAGCGCGGCATCGACATCAGCGAGATCTTCCATTTCGGCGCGGAGGGCCAGGCGTCGGGGGTCGATCCGAACCGGGGCGACTACGGCTCGTACGCCTCGTTCGCCGATCCCGACGGCAACACGTGGCTCATGCAGGAGGTCCCGAGCCGCGGATCCGAGCGGTGAGCGGCCGGCTCAGCATCGGCTCGATCGTCATCCGCGTGGACGACCTCGAGCGCCAGAGAGCGTTCTGGACCGCGGCGCTCGACTACGTCGCTCGCGAAGGTGACGACGACGGCTTCGCGCTCCTGCGTCCACGCACCGGTTCCGGTCCGAACGTGTCGCTGGACCGGGTCCGATCCTCGCTGCCGATCCCACCGCGCATCCATCTCGACCTCTATGCCGACGACCAGGCCGCCGAAGTGGCGCGGCTCATCGGCCTCGGCGCCACGGAGGTGCACTGGGAGAAGCGGCCGGCCGACGCCGACTACATCATCCTCGCCGACCCCGAGGGCAACCGCTTCTGCGTGATCGACACCACCCGTTGACGAGCGCGGCTCAGGCGCGGACGACCTCGAGGGCGAGGTCGCGGCCCAGGAGGCCGCCGAGGCGGTCGACCTCCTCCGCGAGAGCACGACGCGGGATACGACTGCCACCGGCGAACCAGGCAACCTCGACCCTCGATCCGTCGAGCGCCCAGGTGCCGGACACGATGCCGCCGTTCACGACGCTCGGCGCGATCCAGCCGCTCTGCTTGCTGACGAGCCGTCGATGCGCGGTCGGCAGCACCCGCGCGTCGTCCGTCCCGGGGCCCAGGACCCACTGGTCGAACCCGCCGACCAGGCGGACGGTCCGCGTCGGCTTCGTCGCGAGCAG
>DASVFG010000178.1:0-2478 GCA_036380155.1 Candidatus Limnocylindria bacterium | reverse complement strand
CAAGTGGATGACGGTCGGGGCGATGGCGATCGGCGCCGTTGGCATCTTCCTCATGACGAACCTGCGGGCCGACACCGATGTCCGGCTGGTCTGGGCCTGGATGTTCATCGCCGGGCTCGGGATCGGCCCGTCGTTCGCGGTCTTCACGATCGTCGTCCAGAGCGCGGTCCAGGGCCGCATGCTCGGCGCCGCGACGAGCGCTCTCACGTTCTTCCGCCAGGTCGGTGGCTCGGTCGGCCTCGCCCTGGCGGGGGCGATCTTCGGCAGCTCGTTCGCCACCGAGACGCCGCGGCAGCTCGCGGCGAACGGCGTTCCGCAGCCGCTCATCGACGGGTTCGCATCTGCCGGCGGACGGCTGGACGGCGAGCTCACCGGCGTGGGCGTGGATCTCGGCTCGGCCATCCTCGCCAACGTCCCGGAGCCTGCGCGACCCTCGGTCGAGCCGTTCATCGGCCAGATCGTGGACGGCATCCACCAGGCGTTCTCGCTCGCCATCGCGAACGCGCTGTGGCTGGCGGTCGTCGGCGCGGTCGGTGCGGTCCTCGTGGTCGCGCTGCTCGTGCCCGAGCTGACCCTGCGACGCTCGTCAGGTCCCGGGCAACGCGGCGCTGCCGACCAGTCGGCTGGCCGGATCCCCGTCCTCGAGTAGGCCGAGCGAGCCTCCCCCGGTGGGGCAGCGACCCCGCGATTGACGCGCCGGCCGGGTCAGCCGCCCTGGCGCTTGCCGGCCAGGCTCAGCACGCCACCGAGGAAGACCGCGGCGAGACCGAGGACGACCATCTCGATCCGGCCGGCAAGGATGAACCCGAGCACCGCGATGACGGCACCGAGCACGACGAGCGTCCCGGACGCGAAGTTCGTGACCACGTGTGGCTACCTCATGTCGCGGCGGCCCGGACCTCCGATGCCGGACCATCCGCATCCCCGGATGATCGTCATCCGGGGCGCGGACCGCAATCGGTCGCTCGGACAGCGAGTGAGCGACACTCGACGTACGTCGAACTGCCGATTCGGTCGCGTCCGCCATGCCGCAGGATCGGGAGCGGCCGGTCGACGACCAGGCTGATCTCGCTGTGATCCCGCCCGCCAGGAGCACCCCATGACCCTGTCCCCGGCTGCCCCATCGGCCGATGCGCTCGCCGAGCGCCTCTTCGGCGCCGCGCTCGGCGCGTTCGACCTCGCTGCCGTCTACCTCGGCGACCGGCTCGGCTGGTATGCCGACCTGCAGACCGCCGGGCCGGCGACGCCCGACGAGCTCGCGGCCCGGACCGAAACGGACGCCAGGTACGCCCGTGAGTGGCTCGAGCAGCAGGCGGTGACCGGCATCCTCCTCGTCGATGGCGACGGCCGCTTCTCGCTCCCCGAGGCCCATGCCGCCGTGCTCGTCGACGCCACGAGCCTCACGCTCATGGCTCCCCTGACCCGCATGATGACCGCCGCGTTCGGGCGGCTGCCGGCCCTCGTCGACGCGTATCGCACCGGCGCCGGCATCGGGTGGGAGGCATACGGCGCCGACATGCGCGAGGGCCAGGCGACGTTCAACCGTCCCGCGTTCACCCACCTCCTCGGTGGCGAGTGGCTGCCCGGCGTCGCGGATGTCGACGCTCTGCTGCGCGGCGCGACGCCGGCGCGGATGCTCGACGTCGGGTGCGGCGAGGGCTGGTCGACGATCGCCATGGCTCGCGCCTATCCGAACGCGCGCTTCGTGGGTGTCGACCTCGACGCACCGTCGATCGAGGCCGCGCAGCGCCACGCGACGGATGCCGGCGTGGCGGACCGCATCGACTTCCGACGCGCCGACGCCGCGGAGCTGGACGGCGCGTTCGACGCCGCGATCATCATCGAGGCGATCCACGACATGGCGAACCCGGTGCCGGTGCTGCGCGCCGTCCGGGAGGCGCTCGCTCCCGGAGCCTCGCTCATCGTCGTCGACGAGCGCGTCGCCGAGTCGTTCGCCGCGCCGGGCGACGAGATCGAGCGGTTCATGTACGGCTGGAGCATCACGACCTGCCTGCCCGACGGCCGCTCGCGGGAGCCGTCGGTCGCGACCGGGACGGTGATGCGTCCGGCGATCCTCGAGGGCTACGCGCGGGAGGCGGGGTTCGACGGCTTCGAGGTCCTGCCGGTCGAGAACGACTTCTTCCGCTTCTATCGGCTGCGCGCCTGAGGGGAACGGCCGATGCGGCCGATGCCGTGACGGGGCGCCGAGGGCCCGGCGCCCGCGTCAGGCCAGCGCGGGAACGACGAGGGCGGTGAGGACGACGACGAGCAGGAGGAGCATCGCGGCGACGCCGAGCTCGCGGTCGGAGATCGTGCTCTGCTCTGTCGTGGGTTCCTGGCGAAGCATCGGATCGAACCTCGGAGGGCGGTAGATCGCCACTCTGGACCCGCCACGTCATGCCGACATCAAGCACCCGCCGGGTGCCGGCTACGTCATTCGACGCAGGTCGCCGATGAGCGCATCCGGAGCGCATCTGC
>DASVFG010000177.1:0-3101 GCA_036380155.1 Candidatus Limnocylindria bacterium | reverse complement strand
GCCAGGCCGCCGCCGAGCTCGCGACTGGCTGACCCCGGTCGCGCCTGCCGTCAGGCCGAAGCGGTCGCCAGCGCCGGCGCGAGATCACGCTCGAGCGCCGTGGTCTCCTGATGCGTCAGGCAGCGCAGGGGAGCCCGCATCCCGGTCGTGACCGGAACGCCGCGCATGCCGAGGACGTGCTTCGCGGCGGCGATGAACTGCCCGCTCGCCTCGAGCGTGGTGCGGAGCGCGGTCATCCGCGCGGCGGCCGCATCGTCGTCGGCGTCGACCCCGGCACGCACGACATCGGGGAAGGCGGCCGACATCCCCGAGACGGTCCCGATCGCGCCGCGCGCCACGCCGGCCGGGATGAGCGGCTCGTTGCCGATGAGGACGGGCAGCCCGAGGTCGAGGTACGGCTCGACGCGATCGAAGGGCGACTCGCTCACCTTCAACCCCGCGAAGTTGTCGGTCTCGGCGCGAATGCGACCGATGGCGTCGACGGTCAGCGGGTACCCGGAGCGCGCGGTGAAGGCGTAGCCCCAGAAGGGGAGCGGGGCGGCGGCGCGAGCGGCGGCCACGAAGTGCGCCACCACCGCATCCTCGTCGAGCGGGAAGTAGGGCGGCGCGATGACGGCGACCGCATCGGCGCCAAGGTCACGGGCGTGCTCGGCGAGTGCGACGGTGTCGGCTGTCGTCTGCGCGCCGGCATGCACGATGAGGATCCCGTCCAGCGCCTCGCGGAACGCGGTGGCCACCGCGCGACGCTCATCGAGGGTGAGGAGCACGCCCTCGCCGGTCGTGCCGCAGGCGAAGACGCCGTCCGCCCCGTGGCCGGTCAGAAACGTCGTGTACGGGCGGATCGCCCCGAGGTCGAGCACCGCGCCGTCGGCGGTGAGCGGCGTGATGGCGGCGGTGATGAGCGGCCGGTGGGGGAGATCGGTCAGGCGTTGCACGCGGCGCATCGTACCTGTCGTGCGCCGGCATCGGTGTAGACTCGATCGCGTCTCAACCCGAGGATCCCCGCGCACGAAGGACTTCGACGCACCATGACCTACGTCATCACGGAGCCCTGCATCGGCGTCAAGGACGCGAGCTGCGTCGACGTCTGCCCGGTCGACTGCATCCACGCCACCGACGACGATCCGCAGTTCTACATCGATCCGGCGGAGTGCATCGACTGTGGCGCCTGCGAGCCGGAGTGCCCGGTGACCGCGATCTTCGCCGAGGACGCCGTCCCCGACACGCAGCAGCAGTACATCCAGATCAACGCCGACTACTTCGCGCAGTAGCCGCCGATCACCCGCTGCATGCCGCGTCTCATCGCCCTCTACAACGTTCCCGAGGACCTCGACGCGTTCGACGCGCACTACCGGGACGTCCACGCCCCGATCGTCGGGCGCTATCCGAACATCCGGGACGTGCGGCTCACGACGCCGGTCGGGGTTGCGGGCCGCCCGGCTCCATACCACCTGATGGCCGAAATGGTCTTCGACACCGTGGCTGATCTCGAGGCGGCGCTCGGCTCCGAGGCCGGGGTCGCATCGGCGAAGGATCTCCGCAACTTCGCGGGGGCCGGCGTGACGCTGTTCATCGCGCCCGACGAGGCCGATGCCTGAGCCCCGTCTCCCGGAGGTCGTGGATCCGGCCGACCTGGGATTCGAGTTCGTCCGCTACGACCGCGACCCGGTCGCCGCGGTCGCGACCGTGACGATCGATCGTCCCGAGGTCCTCAATGCCCTCGACTTCCCGACGATGCGCGAGCTGTCGCGTGCCTTCGAGCAGGCCTCCTGGGACGACGAGATCGCCGTCGTCGTCGTGACCGGGGCGGGGGATCGCGCGTTCTGCACCGGCGCGGACCTCGACGAGCAGGCACGGATGGGCTCGACCAGCGGGCAGTATTGGCGCTGGATGGGCGCCTTCATCGAGATGCACGACCGGCTGCGGCAGATCGGCAAGCCGACGATCGCCCGGATCAACGGCATCTGCGTGGGCGGCGGCAACGAGCTCCAGATGGCGTGCGACCTGTCGGTGCTCGTGGACGATGGCTACATCCGCCACGTCGGGCCGGAGCACGGGTCGGTGCCGGCCGGTGGCGCGACCCAGTGGCTGCCGCTCATGGTCGGTGAGCGTCGCGCCCGCGAGATCGTCATGCTCTGCGAGCCGATCCCACCGGCCCAGGCGCTCGACTGGGGCCTGGTCACGCGGGTCGTGCCGCGGGCGGAGCTGGACGCCACGGTAGCCACGCTCGCGGAGAACCTGGCCCGCAAGCTGCCCGAGACGATCCGCTACACGAAGACGCAGCTCAACGGGTGGCGCGATCTCGTCTGGTCGCAGACCGTGCAGCACGCCCGCGACTGGCTGGCGGTCCACTCGACGGCCGACGAGACCGTCGAGGCGGTCGACGCCTTCCACGAGAAGCGACGGCCTCGCTTCGCGGAGCTCCGAGCGTTGGGCGCGGGTGCCGGGCGCACGTGCCCGTCCTGTGGTGAGTCCGGCCTGTCCGCGAGTGCGAAGTTCTGCGCGGAGTGCGGCGTCGCCCTCCCGAATCCGTGGGAGAAGGTGCAGTGAGCGACGAGCAGCTCGTCCTCGTCGAGCGCCAGGCGGAGCAGCGCACGGCGCTCGTCCGGCTCAACCGGCCGAAGCAGCTCAACGCGCTCAACGGGGCGGTGATGGATGCGCTCGTCGCGGCGCTCGAGGAGCTGGACCGTGACGACGGCGTGCGCGCCATCGTGGTCACCGGCAACGAGCGGGCGTTCGCCGCCGGGGCCGACATCGGCGAGATGGCCGAGGCGACGCCGATCGAGATGCTCGTCACGAACCGCATCGGCCAATGGGACCGCATCCGGAAGGTGACGAAGCCGGTCATCGCGGCGGTGAATGGCTGGGCGCTCGGTGGCGGCTGCGAGCTGGCGATGACGTTGGACCTCATCGTCGCCGGCGAGGGGGCGAAGTTCGGTCAGCCGGAGATCGGCATCGGCGTCATTCCGGGGGCTGGCGGCACGCAGCGGCTGACGCGCGCCATCGGCAAGTCGAAAGCGATGCGCATGGTCCTCACCGGCGAGCCGATCACTGCCCGCGAGGCCGAGGCCGCCGGCCTGGTGGCGACCCTCACCGCCGAC
>DASVFG010000176.1:0-14289 GCA_036380155.1 Candidatus Limnocylindria bacterium | reverse complement strand
AGCACATCGAGAAGGATGCGGCGCTCGAGCGTCGATTCCAGCCGATCGTGGTCGACCAGCCCAGCGTCGAGGACACGATCTCGATCCTCCGCGGCCTGCGCGAGCGCTACGAGGTGCACCACGGCGTCCGCATCACCGACGGCGCGCTCGTGGCCGCCGCGGTGATGTCGAACCGCTACATCACCGAGCGCTTCCTGCCTGACAAGGCGATCGACCTCGTCGACGAGGCTGCGTCCCGTCTGCGCATGGAGATGGACTCCATGCCCGCGGAGCTCGACGAGATCGAGCGGCGTCGGATGCAGCTCGAGATCGAGCGCGAGGCACTCCGCAAGGAGAAGGACGCCGCCTCGAAGGCGCGCCTCGAGACGCTCGAGCGCGAGCTCGCCGACCTTCGCGAGCGCGGCGACGGGATGAAGGCGCAGTGGGAGCGCGAGAAGGAGATCGTGCAGGCCATCCGCGCCACGCGCGAGGAGCAGGAACGCCTCCAGCCGGAGATCGAGGCCGCCGAGCGCGCCGCCGACTATGCCCGCGCCGCCGAGCTGAAGTACGGGAAGGCGACCGAGCTCGAGCAGCGACTCGCCGCGCACGAGGAACAGCTCCGCGAGCTCAAGGCCACCGGCTCGGTGCTCCTCAAGGAGGAGGTGGACGCGGACGACATCGCCGAGGTGGTCGCACGCTGGACCGGGATCCCGGTCAGCCGCCTGCTGGAGGGCGAGACCGAGAAGCTGCTCCACATGGAGGAGCGCCTGCACAGCCGGCTCATCGGCCAGGAGGAGGCCGTGGTGGCCGTCTCAGACGCCATCCGGCGCGCCCGCGCCGGGCTCAAGGATCCGAAGCGGCCGATCGGCTCGTTCATCTTCCTCGGGCCGACCGGCGTCGGGAAGACCGAGCTCGCCCGAGCGCTCGCCGAGTTCCTCTTCGACGACGAGGGCGCGCTCGTGCGGATCGACATGAGCGAGTACATGGAGAAATTCGCGGTCAGCCGGCTCGTCGGCGCCCCGCCCGGCTACGTCGGCTACGAGGAGGGCGGACAGCTCACCGAGGCGGTCCGCCGCCGGCCGTACCAGGTCGTGCTGTTCGACGAGATCGAGAAGGCGCACCCCGACGTGTTCAACGTCCTGCTCCAGCTCCTGGACGATGGGCGCCTGACCGATTCCCAGGGCCGGACCGTGGACTTCAAGAACACGGTGATCATCATGACCAGCAATCTCGGGTCGGCGACGCTCATCGAGGCCGGCGAGCGCGGGGCCGGCGCCTTCGAGGAGGCCGCGCAGCGGGTCCGCGACCAGCTGCGGGAGCACTTCCGTCCGGAGTTCCTCAACCGCGTGGACGAGATCATCGTGTTCCAGCCGCTCGACGAGGCGCAGCTCGGCGAGATCGTGCGGCTCCTGCTCGCCGGCGTCGAGCGCCGCCTGGCGGAGTCGGACATCCGGCTCGTCGTGACCGATGCCGCCCGCGCCCATGTGGCTCGCGAGGGCTACGACCCGGTGTACGGTGCCCGCCCGCTGCGTCGCGCCATCCAGCGATCCATCGAGAACCCGCTGGCGCGCCGTCTCCTCGCGGGCGAGGTGAAGGCCGGCGACACGGTGACCATCGACGTCTCGCCGGACGGGGGCCTCACGTTCAACGGGTCAGCCGAGGCGGCCCCGCCCCTTCGCCCGTCCGCGGCGCCGGGGGGCTCCACCTCGACCGTCCACTAGGCGGCGCCTACCCGTCCGGCAGCCGGTCCGGGGCCGGGATGTAGCACCGGCCCTCGAAGATGCCCGTGGCGACGTACGGGTCGTCCTCGGTGCCCGCCCGGCTGCCGACCTCGACATGCGAGAGCTCGACCGGTGCACCGTCCGCGGCCACCGATTGGCCCGTCTCGTCGAGCAGCGCACCGTCGCCGGCGGAGGTCGCGGAGTAGCCGCGCGGCCACAGGACGTGGAACCGATCGCCGTCCGCGTCGACGATCAGGGCAAGGGCCTCGACCTCGCCGAACTCGAGCTCGAGCGTGCCCGCCACCGGGTCGGGGATGCCGTAGGAGTTGCACGCCCCGACGCCCGGCGGTGGCGGGGTGACGAAGTCTGCTGTCGGCACCGGCAGCCGCACCTCGGATGCGCAGCCATTCACGACGATCACCAGCACTCCGGACAGCACCGCACCGGCGTAGTGCGGGTATGGACGCCGTTCAGAGTGCATGGCGCGATCCTCCTGGTCTGCGCTCGACACACAGGGTAGCCCTCAATCCGACGGGGCCACGTCGCCGCCGTGCGTCGTCCGCCTCACGCGCGCTGCCGTTCCGTCTACGCTGGCGAGCCGAAGCGCCCGCAGAGCGAGGAATACCGCCGATGTCATTCGAACGCCCGCTGGCCGGCACCGGTCCGGGTGCAGAGCCGCCACCGACCCCGCCTTCCGGCGCCGGGCCGTCCGAGGTGACGGTGTCGATGCGCCTCCAGATCCTGTCGACCGAGCATTGGAGCCTGCTCGCGTCGCGGTCGCTGGCGTGGAACGAGGCGTTCAGCCGTGGCGGGATGTTCCTCGCCACCCTGTCGGGCGCCATCGTCGCGCTCGCCCTGGTGGCGCAGGCCACCGAGTTCGGCGAGGGGTTCCGCATCTTCGGGCTCGTCATCCTGCCCGTCGTGCTCTTCGTGGGAGTCGGGACGGCCTTCCGGATCGGGATGTCGAACTACCACGACGCCCGCACGATCATGGGCATGAACCGGATCCGATCCGCGTATCTCGAGATCGCTCCGGACCTCGAGCGCTACTTCGTGATGGGCACGACCGATGACGCCCATGGCTTCGCCCTGACCCAGGCGATGATCCCGGGCACGCCGATCCTGGTCCAGATGTTCGCCTCCAGCCCGATGCTGGTCAGCGTCCTGAACGGCGTCGTGGCGGGCGCCGTGGTCGCACTGCTGCTCCTCCAATTGGCGGCGGGCACCACCGCGGCGCTGCTCGGCGGCATCGCCGGCGGCATCGTGGTCGTGCTCCTCTTCCTCGCCTACGCGGCACGGGAGATTCGGAGCGTCGGGTCGATGAGCCCGCTGGCCGCAAACGGTGCGGGATCGCCGGAGCCCGAGGACCGGCCGGCCCCCTAGACGAGGGCCAGCCGGTCGAGCGGGAACGGCGGCAGGGCAAGCGGCTTGACCGCCAGCCGCACCAGGAGCAGCGGGGAGTCGTCGGCCGCCGACCGGTTGGCGTGCAGCACGCCGCAGCCGGTGCAGCGATGGATGAGCACCCACTCGCCCTTGCCGCGGACGGTGATGGCGATCGGCTCCATGCCGGAGCCGCACTCGTCCTGCATGGCCCGGTCGCCGGGTCGGTCGTCGACGTGACGTGACCACAGGCAGGCCGGGCAGTGATTGCGATGCTCGGTGCCGGGCGCGTCCGTGGGGACGTCGAGCCGGCAGTGCGTGCATCGGAAGGATGGAGGCTGTGCGCGCGGGCGATGCCGCACGCGTCGGGAGTCACGAGAAGGTCGCAACGGAATGGTCTCCAGGAGCCGGAAGGGTGGACGGCACTGCGGTGACGTCGCGCTTCGGTCCGGGAATGACGAGGACCGCCCGGAAGGCGGCCCGATGGCTGCGGCTGGAGAGGTCCAGCGAGGCTAGCCGGCGAGCTCCGTCCGGAGGCGCGACGCGCGAAGAACCGTCCCTGCGGTCTCGGACATGTCACTTCTCCAATCGGTTCGCGGCGCGCTCGTGCGCACCTGTGGTGGCGAACTGTACGCGGTCGATACGGTCCGGGTCAACGGCCGAATGACGTATCAGCCCTGGCGGTGGCGGCGACGGCGGCCGGCGGGAGTCGGCTTCGCACGCTGTGGCTCCGAGCGCCGCGGCGGCGGGACGTAGCGACGCCGGCGGATCTCGTCGTTCGCCTGCGCGATGCGGTCCGGGAAGCGGACGAACGTCGCGTGCGCGGCCATCGCCATCCCGGCCAGGACGATGACGAGCTGGAGGATGAGCGGCACGCCGATGACGGCGAGCAGCGGGATCACGCCCCAGGTGACGACGATCGGCCAGAACACCCACTCGTGGAGCGCGAGCAGCTCCGGGTAGCGCCGGTACCGGCGCTGCGCGAGGTTGTAGACGACGATCGCGCCGAGGGTGATGACGATGCCGGCGACCCACATCCACATGAAGAGGTCGGGGTAGGTGGCCGGGGTGAAGGGATCGGTGAGCAGGTTCATCGGCCGCGGAGCATAGCATCCGGCCGCGCGACGGATGGCGCCGGACCGATCCGGGCGACGACCGGGCAGTGGTCGCTTCCGCGCCATCGGTCGTCGACGCTCCCGGACGCGGCGAGTCCCGGCGACACGAAGATCGCGTCGAGCCGAAGGACCGGCGGCAGCCAACCGGTTGCGAGCGGCCGCCACGTCGAGCCGCCAGCGGCATCGGACGCATCCGTCAGCCCGGGAAGCCGGGGGTGCACCGTGTTGAAGTCGCCCCCAACGATCAGCAGATCCCCGCCGGACCGCCGGTCTTCCGCCCACGCGGCCACCGCGGTTCGCTGCCGAACGCGTCGGCTCGGGGCGCCCGGCAGGAGCGGGGCCACCAGGTGGACGGCGCCCACCACGATCGGCCCGAGGCGGGTCATCAAACGCGCCCAGCACACTCGTTCGCGATCCCATGGATCCGGACCCGCGGCCACGGATCCGACGTCCTCCAACGGCCACCGCGACGCGATGACGATCCCCGGAGGCGTGGCGGCGTGCGGCCAGGCATGACGGGCACCGAGTGACGGCGGAAGTGCGCTACCGATCCGTTCCGCGTCCGCCTCCTGGAGCAGGAGGACGTCAGGTTGCCATGCGTCGCATGCCTCGGTGAGTCGCAGACGACGCGGCCCGCGGCCCTGGAGGTTCCAAGATACGACCACCATCGTCGCCCCGGCGCTCGCGGTGAGAGTCGCGGTCATGCTCAACACGATGCCACGCCGCGATCGCGGAGGCCACACGCGTCCACCGGCCACCTATAATCGGTGCCCCCGAGACCAGCCAGCGATTCCCCTTGCACCGAGGACGTCGATTGCGCGCCCTGCTCTCCGTCAGTGACCGTGAAGGGATCACCGAGCTCGCCCGAGGCCTGACCGATGCCGGCGCCGAGGTCTACGCGACCGACGGCACCCGCGCCCACCTGACCGAGGCCGGGATCGAAGGCATCCACGCCGTCGCCGATCTCACCGGCGCGAACGAGCTCCTCGGTGGGCGGGTCAAGACGCTCCACCCGAAGGTGTTCGCGGGCCTCCTCGCCCGACGCGACCGGCCCGACCACCTCCAGGAGCTCGCCGACTCCGGCGTCGAGCAGATCGACGTCGTCGTCGTCAACCTCTACCCGTTCGCCCAGACGATCCGCGACCCCGCGACGACGCTCGACGGGGCGCTCGAGCAGATCGACATCGGCGGCGTGGCGCTCCTGCGTGCCGCCGCCAAGAACTTCCCCGGCGTGGCTGCCGTCTCGAGCCCGACCCAGTACGCATCGGTGCTGCGCGACATCAAGACGCTCGGCAGCGT
Source organism: Candidatus Limnocylindria bacterium (assembly GCA_036380155.1). Lineage (GTDB taxonomy): Bacteria > Chloroflexota > Limnocylindria > QHBO01 > QHBO01 > JACDBZ01. The sequence continues at coordinate 8,795 of DASVFG010000176.1, read as the reverse complement.
GAGCCCTGAGACCCGCCAGAAGCTCGCCGCGGAGGCGTTCGCCGTCACCGCCGCCTACGACGCCCAGATCGCGTCGTACCTCAACATCAGCTCCGGGACGGTGTTCCCGAGCCGCCTCACGATGGTGGTCGAGAAGAAGGCCGACCTGCGCTACGGCGAGAACCCGCACCAGCTGGGCGCGTTCTACACCGATCCCGCCCACGCGGGTGGGTCGATCAGCGCCGCGCACCAGATCGCCGGCAAGGACCTGAGCTTCAACAACCTGCTCGACCTCGACGCGGCGTGGTCGATCGCGAGCGACTTCAAGACCCCGGCGGTGGCGATCGTCAAGCACGGCAACCCGTGCGGCCTCGCCTCGGTGGTCGATCTCGCGGAGGCGTTCCGCCTCGCGCTCGAGGGCGACAGCGTGAGTGCGTACGGCGGGATCATCGGCATCAACCGCATCGTCGACGAGCCGACGGCGCGTGCCATCCGGCCCGGGTTCTTCGAGGCCATCGTGGCGCCCGGCTACTCGCCGGAGGCGCTCGAGATCCTGCGGACGAAGCGCGGCTTCGAGATCGTCGAGGTGCCGCCCACGGACAGCGACTCCGACGACCTCGGGATCGGCAAGTTCGACTTCAAGCGCATCGGCGGCGGCCTCCTGGTCCAGACCTTCGACGAGATGGAGGAGGACCGCGACAAGCTCCAGACCGTCACACAGCGCCGCCCGACGCTCGAGGAGCTCACCGACCTGCTGTTCGCATGGCGTGCGGTGCGGCACACGAAGTCGAACGCGGTGGTGCTCGCCAAGAAGCACGCCATGGTCGGCATGGGCGCCGGACAGCCGTCGCGCGTGGTGAGCGTCGAGGTGGCGCTCCGCAAGGCCGGCGAGCGCGCGCCGCTGTCGGTCATGGCCAGCGACGCGTACTTCCCGTTCCCCGACGGCATCCAGATCGCGGCACAGGCCGGCGTGACGGCCATCATCCAGCCCGGCGGATCGATCCGCGACGAGATGGCGATCGAGGTCGCCGACCGCCACCACATGGCGATGGTCTTCACCGGCCGCCGCCACTTCAAGCACTAGCCGGAGGCCGCACGACGCCGATGGCCGACCTGTCGAGCGACAAGCCGATCATCGCGGAGGCCGTGCGCGCCACGGAGGCCGGCGCCATTGCCGCCGCCCGGCTCATGGGCCGCGGCGACCGTGACGGTGCCGACCAGGCCGCCGTCACCGCCATGCGCAAGGCGATGGACGACGCCGACATCTCCGGCACGATCGTCATCGGTGAGGGAGAGCGGGACGAGGCGCCGATGCTCTATATCGGGGAGCAGGTCGGGAACCCGGACGCGGCGGTCAGCATCGACATCGCGGTCGACCCGCTGGAGGGCACGAACCTGGTCGCCACCGGTGAGCCGAACGCGACCGCCGTGCTCGCCGCCGCCGAGCCCGGTGGCTTGATGCACGCCCCGGACACGTATCTCGAGAAGCTCATCGTCGGACCGGGCGTGGCGGGCAGGGTGAGCATCACCGACCCGGTGGCGACGACGCTCGCGAACATCGCGGATGCGCTCGGACGCCAGGTCTGGGACATCACCGTGGTCATCCTCGAGCGACCGCGTCATGAGCGGCTCATCGCCGAGGTCCGCGCCACCGGTGCGCGGATCAAGCTCATCGGCGACGGCGACCTCACCGCCGGCATCAGCGCCGCGGTTTCCGGAACCGGGATCCACGCCGTCATGGGCATCGGTGGTGCCCCGGAGGGCGTCCTCACCGCGGCTGCCCTGAAGTGCCTGGGCGGCGAGATCCAGGCCCGCTTCAGGTGGCGCTCGGACGAGGAGCGCGAACGGGCGCGCGTCATGGGCGTCGACGTCGATGACACCGAGCGGGTGTACTTCACGGACGATCTCGCCTCGGGCAAGAACGTCGTGTTCTGCGCCACGGGCGTGACCGATGGCGAGCTCCTCCGCGGCGTCCGCTTCTTCGGCGGCGGCGCGCGGACCCACTCGATGCTGATGAGCTACCGCCAGGGTCTCGTGCGGTTCATCGACACGGTCCACATGTGGGATCCGGGGAACCCGCCGAAGGTTCGCCTCTAGGGGTCCCATCCCGGCCGGTCGGTGCGGACCGACGCGGACGGCACGCCCAGCACGCGGATGATCGCCAGTGCGGTCGGCAGCGACGGGGTTCGGTTTCCCGTCACCAGTCGCGAGATCGTGGAGTGGCTGATCCCGGTTCGCATCGCGAGGACGCGCTGAGAGATGCCTCGACGTGTCATGGCGTCGCGCACCCAGCCGCCGAAGTCGCCTTCGGCGACCTGGGCCGGCAGAACAACTTCCTTCACTGCTGCCCCCTCATCGGTAGCGCTCGGGTCACGCTCCGGGCGGGCAGCGGGCGGCGTGACACCCGGGTGTTCAGCAACCGCCGTACCAGCCGGCGCGCGGCAGGTGGAGCCGCAGCGCCGCGCAGCATCCGTTACGACGCCGCCGAGGTCGCCCCCTGCATGGTCATGTCGGGGAGCTCGAGCGCCTGTTCGACCGCGCGCTCGAGGTGATCCACCTTGAACGGCTTCAGCACCACCTTCACGCCGTTGGCAGCGAGCCAACCCTCCTGCTCGCGGACCCAGTTCGTGGCCGCACTGCACACGATCACCGGCAGGTCCTCGGTCGGCGGATGCATCCGGATCTTCTGCAGGAGCGCCCATCCCTGGAGCTCCGTGGCTCCCATCATGAGATCGAGGATCACGAGGTCCGGCTGAATCTCCATCAGCTGCTTCAGATCGTCCGGCGAGAAGCTCCACGCCGTCATGCGGTGCCCCATGTCCTCGAGGATGACCCGGAACAGATCGAGGATCTCCTCCGTGTCGTTGACGACCAGCACGTGCTTCTGCGCTGTCCGCTGTCCGTCTGCCATGTCGGTCTCCCTCCCAGTGACACGTCCGAGCCAGTGAGCTCGACGGCCTCAATGGCGTCCATCGTAGTCCCCCCACGCATGGCGCTCCAGCGGGCGCGGGCCTCGGGGTGGCCGGAGCGAACGCTTGGCGGCCGATCGGCTGAGCGGAATGGCACAGGGGGTGCATTCGCACCGGTCGCACCATCGAATCACCAAGGGGGACGTTCACCATGACCGGATCCACGACCAGCACGCTCCAGGAGTACGGGACCGAGCAGACGCCCGTCGACGCAGCCGAGCCAGCGCATCCGCTCGTCGAGGTCGGCCAGCAGGCCGCCGACAGCGCGGGTCACCTGGCCGGGCGCGCCGCCGACATCGGTCTCACTCAGGCGGACCGGGGTCGGACGATGGCCGCCGATGGCCTGCAGAACGTTGCCAACAGCATCCGTCGGGTGTCGCTGGACATGAGCACGGATCAGCCGGCGATCGCGAACGTCGCGGACGCGGCAGCCGAACAGGCGGAGCGTGTCGCGACCTTCCTCCGCCAGAACGACGCGCGGCAGATCGTGAGCAACGTCGAGCAGGTCGCTCGACGCCAGCCACTGCTGTTCCTCGGTGGCGCGCTCGTCGTCGGCGTGGCCCTCTCCCGGTTCATCAAGGCCGCCACGTCCGATGAGACGAACGCGCCGCCGGCGCAGCCGTCCGCATCGGCCGGCATCTACCAGCCGACCGGACCGGGTGCGGCGGGCCCGCACGAGGGCATCTGACATGGCACCCCAGGACAGTCGCGGCATCGGCGACCTCCTCGGTGATCTCGGGAGCCAGGTGAGCACCCTTGTCCGCAAGGAGCTCGACCTCGCTCGGGTCGAGATCACGACCAGCATCGGGCGTCTGGGGCGTGGTGCCGGCATGGCGGGCGTCGGCGGCGCCCTCGTCTACGCCGGGTTTCTCGCGCTGCTCGGCGCAGCGGTGCTCGGTCTCATCGAGCTCGGGGTCGATCCCTGGCTGGCCGCGCTCATCGTGGCCGTCGTCGGCATCGGCGTCGGGGCGATCCTGGCCTCGTCCGGCGTCAAGCAGCTGCAAGGCACCGACATCACGCCGACGCAGACCGCGGCGACCGTCCGCGAGAACGTCGAGTTCGTCAAGGAGCAGATGAAGTGATCCACGAGCACACCGCCCACGACGGGGAGGTCGGCGACGAGACACCTCCCGAGGTGGAGGAGATCCGCGCCGACATCGAGAGCACCCGGAACGAGATGAGCGGGACGCTGAACGAGCTCGGGGAGCGTCTCGATCCCGGCCACCTCATGCACCAGGCCAAGCACAACGTCCGCGAAGCGACCATCGGTCGCGTCGAGGAGACAGCGAAGGGGGTATCGGACATGGTCATGGACACCATCAAGCGCAACCCGGTTCCCGCGGCTCTGGCCGGCGCCGGGCTCGCGCTCCTGTGGGCCAACCGCTCGCCGGGTCAGCAGGACGTCCGGAGCCAGGGCCGGCCGGCGGCCGGCATCGGGACGGTGGTCGGCGACACGGCCTCATCGATCGGCGAGTCGGTCGGCGGAGCCGTCGGCTCGGTCGCCGATGGAGCCCAGCAGATCGGTGGTGAGGTCATCGGCCGCGCGGGAGACACGGCCCAGCAGGTCACGTGGAAGCTGGACAGGTTCATGAAGTCCAGCCCGCTGGCCATGGGCGCCATCGCGGCCGGAGTCGGGGCGGTGCTCGGCTCCCTCCTCCCGGAAACCGACAAGGAGCGCGAGGTCCTGGGCGACGCGAGCCGGCAGGTCACCACGGCGGTGCGCGACACCGTGGACGAGGCGACCAGTCGTGCTGAGACGACGCTCGATCGCACCGAAGCCCGGCTCACCTCGCCGGCCTGATCACCCGGCTCGCGGCCACGCAGCGTCGCGAGCCATCCACCCATCGACAAGGAGACATGTCATGCCATCGGGCACAGAGTTCATCACCCACGAGTTCGACGAGGCCATCGCCATTCAGCAGTCGATCGTCGCTGCCGGGAAGGCACTGAGCACCTCGCATCCCGTGGCGGCGGTCAAGCGCCAGCTGTCGAGCGACCTGAAGGTGGACCAGCGCCACCTCAGCGAGCTGCAGAAGTTCGGGAAGCCGTACGGCGCCAAGGGCAAGCGCGAGGAGGTCGCGGAGGCGCTTGGCTCCCTTGCTGACGAGACCTCCAGGAAGGCGGGCTCCGAGGAGAGCGAGGCCTACGAGGCGCACGCCGTCCTCCTCAACCTGAAGCGCAAGCAGCAGGACTCCGCCGATGCGGTCATCAAGATCGCGCGGGACCGTAAGGAGACGGAGCTGCGCGACGCCGCGATGAAGATGAAGAAGGAGATCAAGGCGAGTGCCGACGCGCTCGGCAAGAGCCTCGCGGACTTCGCCGTCCGGATCGCCTCCGCCTGACGAACGCGTCGCGCAGAGAGAGGCCCGCTCCCTGAGGAGCGGGCCTCTCTTCGTCGTGCGAGGGAGGGTCGGCTAGCGGGGGAGCTCCGCGTCGCGATCGACGACGTCGTCGTCCTCGGACGCCTCCTCGAGCTTGTCACCGGCACCGGCGCCGGCACCGGCGCCGACGGCACCGCCGACGAGCGCACCGGGCGGGCCGGCCACGGCGCCGCCGATCAGGGCACCCCCGACCGCGCCCCCGGCACCACCCACACCGGCAGAGCCTTCCTCGTTCCCCTCGGCGGCCTCACCGGCCACCGCGCCGCCGGCGGCGCCGATGGCGCCACCGACGACGGCTCCGACCGGACCGCCGACAGCGCCGCCGATGACGGCTCCGCCTACCGCGCCGGCGGCACCACCCATGGCCTCGGTTCCATGCTCGCCCTCACCGTCATGGTCGTGATCGTGGTCATCACCGTCATGATCGTGATCATGCGGGTGCCCAGCGGCAGCATCAGGCACCGTGCGGTCGAACTCGCGCTTCGTATCGTCCATCGATCTGGCTCCTTCAGCAGTCTGTTGGGATGCCGAGCGGCATCGACCCGCCAGCATTGGCAAACCGGATGCCAGCCGGCGAACGGGCGCCAGATCTGCGGTCCCGGCACGCAACGCCGTGCGTGCGCCTGCGCTGGCACTTGCGCTGCGGGAGTATCGTGCTGCCATGCCTGAACTCGTCGAAGCACTGAGTTTCGCGGCGCTCGTGGCCGCCACCCTCGAGTACGCCATCGTGATGCGGCATCGGGAGGAACGACGCGACGCGGCCCGCTGGCAGGCCGAGCTCCGCGAATCCCTCGTCTCCGCGGGCCGTTCCGTCGCCGCGCCCGTCCGTCAGTGGACGGACGATGGCACCCGGTTCCGCGTCGTCCCCTAGGCGTCCGGCCAGCTCCTAGGGATCGGCCCATTCCGGGCCGCCGAGGCGCTGGACTTCCTGGTTCGCGACCATCGGCAGCAGGTCGGAGACCGAGACGTCCACGCGCAGATCGGCGCAGTTGCGCCATGGCAGGAGCCCGGGGTCGAGCTCCGCGACCGGTTCGAGGGCGAACCGCCGCTCATGGAAGCGCGGATGCGGGACGATGAGATCGTGCTCGGGGTCGGCGACGCATCGGCCGTCGAAGGCGAGGATGTCGAGGTCGATGACGCGCGGACCCCAGCGCGGGCCGTCCGGATCCCGGCCGAGAGAGAGCTCGATGCGCTTGAGCTCGCGCAGCAGGTCGACCGGCTCGAGATCGGTCTCCAGCTCGAGCGCCGCGTTGTGGAAGCGCGGTTGGCCGAACGCGTCGCGCGGCGCCGTGTCGTAGAGCGAGCTGACACCGAACACCTGGCCGATGGCCCGCAGCTCCGCGACCGCTGCGCGAAATGCCGCGGCCGGGTCCCCCATGTTTCCCCCGAGACCGATGAAGGCGCGCACGGTGCTCGCACTCTAGCCGATAGACTCGGCCGCGTGGATGCCACTCCGCTGCCCGTCTACGTCATCTCCGGCCAGCTTGCCGCGGGCAAGTCGACGGTCGCGAAGGCGGTGCTCGACCGCCATCCGTTCGGCTATCACGTCGACGTCGACGGCATCCGCGAGATGGTGACGAGCGGGCTCGCCAGCCCGCTCGCCTGGACCGATGAGACGTCGCGCCAATTCGGTCTGGCCATACGCGCATCGGCTGCGCTCGCCCGGATCTACGCGAATGCCGGCTTCGCCGTCGCGATCGAGGGAGGCATCGACCCCGATGCGGTCGAATCGGCACTCGACGAGGTTGGCCTCCGGGATCGCATGATCGGTGTCGTGCTGCGGCCGCGCCTCGACGTCGCCCTGGAGCGCAACCGCGCCCGGACTCACAAGGGATTCGACACCTCGATCCTGGAAGGGGTGATGCGCGAGATCGACGGCGACCTGGCGCGCGACGCGGGTCGCCCGGGCTGGCACGAGCTCGACAGCTCGGACCAGACGATCGGGGAGACCGTGGACGCCGTCCTCCGTCTCGCATCAGCGGCACATCAGAAGGCGGGGTGAAGGCGAACCTCCACCCCGCCTCTGCCAGGGCGACGTCCGGGGTTCACGGCATAACGAAACGACCCCCCGGGCCGAAGCCCGAGGGGTCGTCTGCGATTGCCGGGATGGATCAGCGCTGGCGAGCGAGCCGCGCGTAGGCCATCGCCGCAAGGGCACCGATGAGCACGAGGCTCAGGACGGTCGCCGGCACCTGGCCGAACGAGCCCATCGCCGTGTCGGGGAGCTCGCCACCGCTCGGAGCGGGGGTCGGGTTCCCGCCCTGGACGTCGTCACGCGGCGTCGGGGTGGGCGTCGGGGTCGGCGTCGCGGTCCCACCCTCGGGCGTCGGCGTCGGCGTCGGCGTCGGCGTCGGGGTCGGGGTCGGGGTCGGCGTCGGGGTCGGCGTCGGGGTCGGCGTCGGGGTCGCCTCGGTGTCGTAGCAGAACGTCATGTGGCTGATGCCGCCACCCTCGTTCGGCTGCTTGACAAAGATGTCGGTGATGGCGGGATCCGAGTCGAGGATCTCGTAATCGTTGACTTCACCCTCGTCGTTCTCGAAGAGCTCGATCTCGATCCAGACGGTGTGATTCGCGTCCGAGGCGGTGTACACACCGGCGCTCAGCTGGTCCATGTTGTCCAGCTTCCAGCCGTAGTCGTAGCCTTCGCACTCGGTGCTGTTGGCGCCCGGATCGACGAGCTCGAGGTCATCCTCATGGCTCGCCAGGACCGGCATTGTCAGCGCTCCGACCAGCCCGAGGGCAGCCACGATGCCGACAAGTGTCCGCGGCGTTCGGGCCGTCAGTCCACTCACGATAGATCCTCCAAAAACTTCCTCCGGCCCGTGTGGCCGGCCAGCCCCCATGTAGGTTGATGATTCCCTGCCTGATCGGGGTGGATTCAGACAGGCCCGGAGTATACGGGGAGGTCCTGGTACTCGGGTACCAGTCAAATGACGTATCGAAGGCGGAGCGGGTGGCTCTGGTGGGGTTGCAGCCAGTGACTGCTGGTGACGAGACGCAACAGGGGTACTGGTACCACGGTCCCCTCCACGCCACGAGGCCCCCGGATCGCTCCGAGGGCCTCGTGTGCTGGACGGTCGGCGGTGCGCTCACCGCCTCCTGACGATCAGCGGCGGGCCGGCGCGGCCGCCAGGCGGACGTAGGCCAGGACGCTGAGCGAGATCAGGGCCAGGAGGCCGAGGATCGTCGCCGGCAGCTGCGTGGCCGGACCGTCGGTTGCCGTGTCCGGGAGCTCGCCACCGCTCGGTGCGGGGGTCGGGTTCCCGCCCTCGACATCCTCACGCGGCGTGGGCGTGGGCGTCGGGGTCGGAGTCGCCGTCCCGCCCGTCTCGCTCTCACTCGGGGTGGGAGTCGGGGTTGGGGTCGGCGTCGGCGTCGGGGTCGGGGTCGGCGTCGGGGTCGGGGTCGGCGTCGGCGTCGGGGTGGGGGTCGGCGTCGGCGTCGGGGTCGGGGTCGGCGTCGGCGT
>DASVFG010000175.1:0-13249 GCA_036380155.1 Candidatus Limnocylindria bacterium | reverse complement strand
GCGATGCACGATGAGCCGCGAGGCGGCCGTGCAACGCTGGCCGCTGGTGCCGAAGGCGGACCACACGACCGAGTCGAGCGCGAGGTCGAGATCGGCGTCCTCCCAGATCACGATCGGGTTCTTGCCGCCGAGCTCGAGGCTCACACGCTTCAGCGTCTTCGCCGCCCGCGTGCTGATCTCGACGCCGGTGTCGGTGTGGCCGGTGAAGCTGATGACGCGGACATCGGGATGGTCGACGATGGCGTTGCCGACCTCGCCGCCCGAGCCGGTGACGACATTGACGACGCCGTCCGGGATGCCGCCCTCGGTGAGCAGCTCGACGAATCGCACGACGCACGCCGGGGTGTCGCTGGCGGGCTTGATGACCGCGGTGTTGCCGCAGATGAGGGCCGGGAAGAGCTTCCACGCCGGGATCGCGACCGGGAAGTTCCACGGCGTGATGATCCCGACCACTCCGATCGGCCGACGGATGCTCATCGCGAACTTGTCGGGCATCTCGGATGGCACGGTCTGGCCGAACAGCCGCCGACCCTCGCCCGCCATGTAGTACGCGACGTCGATCGCCTCCTGCACGTCGCCACGCGCCTCGGCGAGGACCTTGCCCATCTCCTGCGTCATGAGACGGCTGAGCTCTTCCTTGTGCTCGGCGAGCAGTCGGGCGACCCGGAACAGGATCTCGCCGCGCTTGGGCGCGGGCATGGAGCTCCATCCCGGGAAGGCACGGCGCGCAGCCTCGACGGCGGCCTCGACATCGGCCGGGCCGGAGGCCGCAAACTCGCCGATGATCTCCTCGTGGTTCGCGGGGCTCACGCTCGTGAAGGTCGCGCCCGACGCGGCGGGCTTCCAGGCACCGCCGATCAGGTTGCGGTAGGTCGTCGTCACGGGTCTTCGTACTCCTTGGGGCGCTGCCGGCGCTCCGGTGCGGGCGGCACGGCGGGCGGGTCGAATTCTAGCCCCGCGAGCCGGGCAGCGGGTTTCCCGGGACCGGCGGGACATTCGCCCCTGTCGAGCCGCGCGGACTCCGGGCGATCATGGCGGCACAAGTGAAGAACCCGTCGCGTCGGGATCCTGTTTCGTAACCAAACGGGGCTGAAGTAGTGGCACCCCGACGCGACGGTTCGTTGGCGAGCGCCGGTCCGGTAACGGGCCGGCGTTCGTCGTGCGTCCCCGGGCTGCCATGCGTGAGCTCTGGCGGCCCGACCGGGCCACTCGCGATAAGCCGCCGATAAGCGGCAGCGAAGAGACTCGGCGGCATGCTGCCGGGACCACCTGCCGTCGAGATCGCCGGCTCGCCTCCACGCATCAGGAGGCTGCCCCCATGTTCACCCGACGCACCATCGCCGTCGCCGCGATCGCCGTGATCCTGTCCTCGATCGGCGCCAGCCCGGCCGCCGCGGCGCGGCCCGCGCGTCCCGAGCCCACGCCGCCGCCCGCGCTCGAGCGGCCGCTGACGGCCGACGAGCAGGCGGCGTCGACGACGAAGCTGGTCGCCGCACTCGCCTATGTCGACCGACAGAAGGCTCGCGGCGCCGACACCGTGTCACTCGCGTGTGTCACGCCGACGTCCGCGACGCCGGGACCGGCGGGCGTGACCGCGAACGCCTGCTCCATTCCGCAGGGGTTCCTGCCGGTCGCGGCCCGCGACCAGGTGAAGTGGTACTACTGCGGCCCGGCGACGGGCCAGGTCGTGGCGAACTACGCCTGGGCCGTGGCGTCGCACGCGAACAAGTACACCCAGGCCAAGCTCGCCGAGTGGATGCAGACCGATATCAACATCGCGACGAACGCGTTCGCGCTGCAGACCGGTCTCGAGAAGGGCACCGCGGGGGCTCCGCGCCGTCCGGCGGGATGGGCGTGGGTCGTGTCCGAGGTCCGCGACGCGAACGGCAACAGCACGTCGGCCGATGAGCTCCAGGCGATGGTGCAGGCCAACGTCAGCGACGCGAAGATGCCGCTCGCGATCTCGGTGAAGCCGCATCATCCGGACTCCAGCTACCACCTCAACAGCTGGCCGGACCCGATCGCGTCCGGCGGCCATTGGATTGCCGCCTACGGGTGGTACAGCTACTGGACCGGCACGGACTTCGCCCGCATCTACTACACCGACTCATCCGGGGACGAGGGCGGCTCGACGGGCAAATTCTGGAACTCGACGAAGAGCATGAACGCGCTCATCGCCGAGCACACGAAGCGGATCGTGTGGTGAGGACTCGACGCTGGATGGCGGCCGTGACGGCCGCCATCCTCCTCGGCTGCTCGTCCGCCGTCGTCGATCCAACGGCGCGCGACGCGGTGCCCACCCCACGGCCCGCGATCGCAAAGCGGGTGACGCAGCTCGGCCGGCCGGCGGCGGCGCCCACGCCGGTCCCGGGACTGGCGGCGGACCTCGAGGTCGCCACGCTCGACGCCGCGACCTCGGACTCCATCCTCAGCTTCATCAGCACCGGCTCCGCCATCGCGTTCTCGTCCAACCTCGCCGATGACGCCGACCCCGACGCGGCTCCGGACCTCTGGCGCGTCACGGCTGGCGCCGACCCCGAGCCGGAGCTGTTGTGGCGCAACCCGAACCGGGACCACTCGCTGACCGCGCTGGCAGGTGACCTCGACGCGATCGCGTTCGTCGACATCCCGACCACCGGCGAGCGCGCGTGGCAACTCTGGATCGTGCCGGGCGACGGCGCGCCGGCGCTGCTCGACGAGCATCCCGGCGACGCGGAGGTGCCGAGCCTCGTGCCGAGCATCTCGGTCTACTGGCCGGTGGTGGTGTGGACCGCGTTCGACATCGGGCCGGCCGGGCCGGTGTCGCAGCTGCTGACCGCTTCGGCTCCCGACTGGACACCGGAGCTCCTGCTGGAGCGCGACGCGGCGGTGTCCGAGCTGTGGCTGCCGTCGGTCCAGGAGACGACGGTCGCCTTCACCGAGGTGGTCTACGGGCCGGACCGGACGACGGATGAGCGACGCGCGTACCTGTGGCGGTTCGACGACCCGTCATCGGAGCCGATGCGCCTCGACGGCTCGGGGCTGGCCACCATGCCCCAGCTCGTCGGACTCGATACGGTGGTCTGGAAGGAGGCCGATCCGGGGTTCAACATGTTCAACTGGGGTCGCCTGTTCCGCCACGACGTCGGATCGGGCGCCGCCACCCCGATGTTCCTCGGCGCGCAGCAGGAGTACGTCAACTATCCATCGGCAGGCAGCCGGTTCGTCGCGTGGTGGGGGTCGAACACCGCGGAGTTCGGCATCTACGACCTCGCTCGGGAGGCGGTGCGGACGGTCGAGCGCTACGAGCCGACAGGCAGCGAGGCCGTGCTCCGGGCGCACGTCCACGGCGACCTGCTCGCGTGGCTGTACATCGACGATCCGCCCATCGGCGAGACGATCGTCGAGCTGCGCTACGCGGAGCTGCCGACGCTGAAGGAGCTCGATCGCTGAGGGTCGGACCTAGGGCCGCGTCATGCGCATGACGTCGAGCGCCTCGTCGAGCTGTGCCTCGGTCAGGCGCCCGGCGTCGACGTGGCCGCGTTCGACGACGACCTCGCGGATGGTCTTGCGCTCCGCGAGGGCCTGCTTGGCAATGCTCGCCGCCTCCTCGTACCCGAGGAACGCGTTGAGCGGGGTGACGATGGCCGACGAGCTCTCGGCGAGCTCGCGCAGGCGCTCCACGTTCGCGGTGATGCCGTCAATGCAGCGATCGGCCAGGAGTCGGGTGACGTTCGCGAGGAGGCGGATCGACTCGAGGATGTTCCGGCCGAGCATCGGCAGCATGACGTTGAGCTCGAACGAGCCGGCCGCGCCGCCCCAGGCGATGGCGGCGTCATTGCCGATCACCTGCGCGCAGACCATGAGCGTGGCCTCGGGGATGACCGGGTTCACCTTGCCGGGCATGATGCTGCTCCCCGGCTGGAGGTCCGGCAGGTTGATCTCGCCGAGACCGGCGCGCGGGCCGGATCCCATCCAGCGCAGGTCGTTGGCGATCTTCGTGAGGCCCACCGCGACGGTTCGCAGCTGCCCGGACAGCTCGACGAGGCCGTCGCGCGCGCCCTGCGCCTCGAAGTGGTCGCGTGCCTCGGTGAGCGGCAGTCCCGTGTCATCGGCGACCATGGAGATCACGCGGCCGCCGAAGCCGGCGGGAGCGTTGATGCCGGTCCCGACCGCGGTCCCACCGAGCGGCAGCTCCGCGACCCGGGGCAGCGTGGACGTGAGCCGCTCGACGCCGTGGCGCACCTGGGCCGCGTAGCCGCCGAACTCCTGCCCGAGCGTCACCGGCGTCGCGTCCATGAGATGCGTGCGTCCGGATTTCACGACGTCACGGAACGCCTCGGCCTTGGTCTCCAGCGAGGTGGCGAGGTGCTCGAGCGCCGGGATGAGGTCGCGGACGACGCCGGCGGTGGCGGCGATGTGGATGGCTGCCGGGAACATGTCGTTCGACGACATCGGGTGGTTGACGTCGTCGTTCGGGTGGACCGGCCGCCCGAGCCGCTCGGAGGCGAGGGTCGCGAGCACCTCGTTCATGTTCATGTTGCTGCTCGTCCCGGAGCCGGTCTGGAAGACGTCGATCGGGAACTCGCCGGCATGCTCGCCGCGAATCACCTCGTCGGCGGCGGCGACGATCGCGTGGGCCAGGTCGGCGTCGATCGTCCCGTCCTCGCGCTTCGCGCGGGCGGTGGCGGACTTGATGCGAGCGAGCGCCTCCACGAGCGTGGCCTCGATCGGCACGCCGGAGATCGGGAAGTTCTCGATGGCCCGCTGGGTCTGGGCGCGCCACTTGGCGGTGGCCGGAACGTGGACCTCGCCCATCGAGTCGCGCTCCACGCGGAACTCGGTCATCGGCCGAAGTCGGGGCCGTCGGCCTCCACGAAGCGGATGACCGGCGGGATGAGGTACGGCAGGTATCCCGCGTTGAGGTCCTCGAGGATGCGGACACCCTGGCCGATCAGCTCGTTCACGAAGATGCCGTGGTGGGCGGGCTCGTAGCGGCGGAGCTTGGCGCTTCCCTCCGTCAGCTTGCGCGTGGCGCCGCGCAGGTTGCGACGCTGGAGGTGGAGCAGGCCCGCGGCGATCTGGATGAGGCCCTGGTAGAACTCACGGTCCTCGTCGGCCGCCGCCCGCCACACCGTCTCCCACGCCTCGTGGGCGTGCCAGTAGCGCGTGCCGTTGAAGAGCGCCACGCCCTCGCGGAAGAGGCGATCGGCCTCGGCCGGGTCGAGCGGTGCGGTGCGGCCGGCCGGCCGTTCCCTCGGCGAGGCGGCGGTCGCGGGCACCGGTGCATCGGTCATGGGCGTCGATCCTAGCAGGCCCGCTACGCTGCCCGACATGCAGCACGTCGAACCCCGCTGGTGGCAGACCGGCGTCGTCTACCAGGTGTACCCGCGCTCCTTTGCCGATGCCGACGGCGATGGGACCGGCGACCTCCGGGGGGTCATGAGCCGACTCGACTATCTCGCGTGGCTCGGGGTCGACGCCATCTGGCTCTCGCCGTTCTATCCGTCGCCGATGGCCGACTTCGGCTACGACGTGGCCGACTACACCGATGTCGATCCGCTGTTCGGGACGATGGCCGACTTTGACGCGCTCCTCGCCGCGGCGCACGACCGCGGCATCCGGGTGGTCATCGACTACGTGCCGAACCACACCTCGGACCAGCACCCGTGGTTCGTCGAGTCCCGAAGCTCGCGCGACAACGCGAAGGCCGACTGGTACATCTGGCGCGACCCGAAGCCCGACGGCAGCCTGCCGAACAACTGGGTGAGCATGTTCGAGGGGACGTCGTGGGAGTGGGACGCGACCCGCGAGCAGTACTACCTCCACTCGTTCCTGCCCGAGCAGCCCGACCTCAACTGGCGCAATCCCGAGGTGCGCGCCGCGATGTTCGATGCCGCCCGGTTCTGGCTGGACCGCGGCGTGGACGGCTTCCGGATCGACGTGGCGCCGCTGGTGCTCAAGGACCCGGACCTCAAGGACAACCCGCCGAACCCTGACGAGAGCGAGTGGGCCCGGCTCGGGTCCTGGTCGCGACAGCTCCACGTCAACGACCTGAATCACCCCGACATGCACGAGCTGTATCGGTCGTTCCGCGCCATGCTCGACGCGTATCCCGGCGACCGGGTCAGCATCGGCGAGCTGCACCACCCCGACTACGCGACCTGGGCGGAGTACTACGGCGAGCGGCAGGACGAGATCCACGTCCCGTTCAACTTCCACCTGACCTACAGCCCGTGGACCGACGTCGCGGTGCGCGCGGCGATCGAGGGGGTGCAGGGGGTCCTGCCGCCGGGTGCGTGGGCGAGCTGGGTGCTCGGCAACCACGACCAGCCACGGTTCGCGTCTCCGAGTCGCGCGGGCCACGACCAGGCGAAGGTCGGGATGCTCCTCCTTCTCACCCTGCGTGGGACGCCCACGATCTACTACGGCGAAGAGATCGGGATGGTCGACGTCCCGGTGGCCACCGAGGACTCGCGCGATCCGCTCGAGAAGCGCGACCCGGGTCGCGGTCGCGACCCCGAACGCTCGCCGATGCAATGGGACGCCTCGCCGAATGCCGGGTTCACCGTGCCCGACGCCACGCCGTGGCTGCCGCTGGCGCCCGACGCGGACGCCGTGAACGTCGCGGGGCAATCGGAGGATCCGGACTCGATCCTCACGCTCACGCGGCGGCTGCTCGCCCTGCGGCGCGAGCACCCGGTGCTGCGCCTCGGTGACTTCGAGGCGTTCGGACCCACGCCGGCCGGCACGTACGCGTTCCGCCGCATCTCGAGGGATGGCCAGCTCACGATCGCCCTCAACCTGACCGGTGAGGCGCGCGACGTGCCCGGCGCGGGCCCGGGGCGCATCGTCATCGGCACGCACCGCGACCGCGACGGAGCCGGCGTCGGCGACGACGTCGCCCTGCGGCCGAACGAGGCCGTCGTCATCGCTCCCGGCTGACGCCTACTCGCGGGGAGCGCCGGTGATGTTCACCATCAACAGGGGCTGCAATCGGTTCGTGTGGGCTCCGAAGGATATCGCCGTTGCTTTCCTCGCTTGCGCGAGCTAGAGCTCGCCTGCCTCCATCATCCGCTTCAGGTTCTGAAGACCCCGCGCCCAGCCACGGTCGTATGCCGGGATGAACAGTGGTCCGATGAGCCGCATGACACCGGACAGGT
Source organism: Candidatus Limnocylindria bacterium (assembly GCA_036380155.1). Taxonomy (GTDB): domain Bacteria; phylum Chloroflexota; class Limnocylindria; order QHBO01; family QHBO01; genus JACDBZ01. The sequence goes on along the minus strand of DASVFG010000175.1, from coordinate 6,107 downwards.
CGAACCTCGTCTCCACCGTGGCCCGCGTCCCACCGTCGATGGGCTGGAACCGGAGGGTCACCTCGAAGGGCGCAGTTCGCGACAGGCCGCGCATGGCGGCGAGCCGCGGCGGGTCGTAGGCGGTGACCACGGCATCGTTCTCCATCGGTCGACCGAGCACCCACGTTCGCGCTCGCCGGGTCGAGCCGATCCCGTGCGGCGGTGGCGAGGTCCACCACTCCTCCAGCTTGGCCGGATACCAGCGACCCGTCTTCGTCACGTCGGTGAGCACGGCGAACACGTCCTCGATGGGTCGCCGGATGTCGACGGCGTGCGTCGCCGGCATGGGTGTCGCCTCCTCGCCGACGATCTTCGCCGCTACCTGCGCTTCGCGGGCGGATACCTCCGCTGAGGTCAGCCGATCCGGATCAGCTTCTTGTTCGTGAACTCGTCGGCGCCGAACCGACCGAGCTCGCGACCCGAGCCCGAGCGCTTGATGCCGCCGAACGGCAGCTCGGCGCCATCGGCGAGCACGACGTTCACGAACACCATGCCGGCCTCGATGCCGTCGGCGACGCGAAGCGCCTGCTCCTGGTCCGTGGTGTAGACGTACGAGCCCAGCCCGTACGGCGTGTCGTTCGCGATGCGCACGGCGTCGGCCTCGTCCTTCGCGCGGTACACCTGCGCCACCGGACCGAAGAACTCCTCGCGGGAGGCGGGGTTCTCCGGGGTGAGGTCCGTGAGCACCGTCGTCGGAAAGAACGCGCCGTTGCGGCTGCCGCCATGCACGAGCTTCGCGCCGTGCTCGACCGCGCGCTTGACCTGCTCGTCGAGTGTCTCAGCGGCCTTCAGCGAGGAGAGCGGGCCGAGCGCCGAGTCGGTCGACGTCGGGTCGGTCGCCTCGATCGCGGCGATCTTCGCGCTGAACTTCTCGAGGAAGGGCTCGTACAGCTCATCGGCGACGATGAAGCGCTTGGCCGCATTGCACGACTGGCCACTGTTGTCGAGGCGCGCATCGATGGCGTTCTGGACGGTGGCATCGAGGTCGTCGGTCGAGAGCAGGATGAACGGGTCCGACCCGCCGAGCTCGAGCACGACCTTCTTCAGGTGGCGGCCGGCGATCTCCGCCACGGCGGCACCGGCACGCTCGGAGCCGGTGAGCGAAACGCCCTGCACGCGCGGGTCGGCGATGACGCGCTCCAGCTGGTCGTGCGACGCGTAGACGTTCACGTAGGCGCCGGGCGGGAAGCCCGCCTCCTGGAAGATCGCCTGCATCGCGGCGGCCGACTCGGGGCATTGGGCGGCGTGCTTGAGGAGGATCGTGTTGCCGATGATGAGGTTCGGGCCGGCGAAGCGGGCGACCTGGTAGTACGGGAAGTTCCACGGCATGACGCCGAGGAGCACGCCCAGCGACGAGCGACGGATGACCGCCGAGCCCTCGCCGGCGAGGAGCGTGATCGGCTCGTCCTTCAGGAAGTCCGGCGAGTGATCGGCGTAGTACTCGTAGATATCGGCGGCGAAGTCGACCTCGCTCAGCGCCTGCCCGATCGGCTTGCCCATCTCCCGGACGATGAGCTCCGCCAGCTCCTGGCGGCGCTCCCGGTGGAGCTCGCTCACGCGGCGGATGAGCGCCGCGCGCTCCTCGACGCTGGTCGACTTCGACCAGCTGCGGTGCGCCTCGTCGGCCGCGGCGATCGCGGCCTCGAGCTCGGCATCGGTGATGGTGTCGTACGTCTTGACCGTCTCGCCCGTGGCGGGGTTGGTCACGGCATAGCTCATCGGCTGCGTCTCCTTGTCAGTCCGCCACGCCGGAGCCGGTCTGCCGTGGAGCATCCTCACGGGAGGCAGGGCGGGAGCGCTGGAGGGGCGATTCTACCCGCGGGTTCGCACGAGGCGGAAGCGCTGCTCGCCCGACGGCGCAACCCGGCTCGCCGCACCCCTGTCGATCACTCGCGGACGGCGCGGAACCCTCCGTCGGCCGCGCGGGCCATGACGAAGAGCAGGTCGGCGAGGCGGTTGAGGTAGGGAAGCACGGCGGAGCCCGGCAGGCCATCCGCGGCGGCCAGGGCCACGCAGCGGCGCTCGGCGCGTCGCACGGTCGTCCGCGCCAGGTCGAGCGCGGCGCCTGCCGACGTCTCGCCCGGAAGCACGAACTCCTTCGGCTGCTCGACGAGCGTTTCGAGCTCGTCGATCTCGGTCTCGAGGGCGGCCACCATGGTGGTCGTCACCCGCGACACGCCGTCGGTCAGCCGCTCGCGGCGATCGACGTGGGTCGCCAGCTCGGCGCCGACGACGAACAGCTCGCGCTGGAGGCGGAGGATGAGCTCGGCGAGACGGGCCTCGACGCGATCCGTCTCGGAGCCGATGGCGGCGCGCGCCATGCCGAGCGCGGAGACGGCTTCGTCGGTCGTGCCGTAGGCGTCGGTGCGGAGGTCGGCCTTGCTGATCCGGTCACCGCCGAACAGCAGCCCGGTCGAACCGTCGTCGCCCTTCTTCGTGTAGATCCGCATCGGTCGCGAGGCGGCTAGAAGAGGCCGGGCGGGGGCTCCCAGCGCTCGGCGAGGAGCGTGACCTTGACCGGCGGGCCGACGACCTCTTCGGTCTTCGTCTTCACCGTCTGGATCAGCTCGCCGGCCCACGGGCAGAACGGCGTGGTCAGCACCATCTTGATCTCGGTCGGGGCGCCATCGGCGCCGATCTCGACGGCCTTGATGAGATCGAGGTCCACGATGCTCATCCCGATCTCCGGATCCTGGATGTCGTAGAGCGCGGTCATCACCTCGTCGACCTTGCCGAGGTTGGAGTCGATCGTCATGCGGTGATTGTACGCGCAAGCGTCCGCGGGCACTCCGGGGGTGATCCGGCGGGGCGGACCGGGCCGTATGAGCGGACAACCGTGGTCGATCCGGAGAGCGGACCGATCGTCAACCGCACCATTGAGGAGTCACCCAACCATGCGCAGGATCGTCCTCGCCATCGGCCTCGTCAGCCTGCTGACCGCCGCCTTCGCGGCGCCGGCCGCTGCCGCCCGCCCCACCCTGCTCAGCCGCGCCGTCGCGATCAACGCCGAGACCGGCGAGTTCGACACGCTGCTGGCGCTCGCTGGCCAGTATCCCGACATCGTCGCCGCGCTCTCCGGGAAGGGGCAGCTCACGCTCTTCGCCCCCACCGACCAGGCGTTCGCGGACCTCTTCGCGTTCCTCGGGACGCTGGGTGTCTCGCCGGCGGACCTGACGTCGGAGCAGATCGCGCGCGTGCTGCTGTACCACGTCACCGCCGGCCGCTATTCGGCCGACCGCCTGACCGGTGTCTCCGGCCTGACCATGCTGTCCGGTGAGGCCACCAGCGTCACCGCCGACGGCGGAGTCGCGATCAACGGCGCGAACGTGATCATCGCCGACGTGGCGTCGAGCAACGGCTTCATCCACGCGATCGACGCGGTCCTCGTGCCGCCGAGCATCCTCGCGGACCTCGGCCTCTGAGGGGCCACCGTCCACGCGACTGCGAGCCGGTCCTTCGGGGCCGGCTCGTTTCGCGTGCGATCAGAGCAGGCGGGTGTCGAACCGTGGGTGCGGCGACGGGACGAGCGGCCGGACCCGGTGGTAGCCCTCGTGGATCGGCTCACCCGCGCCGATGGCGGTGCGCAGTGCGCCGATCTCCTCGGCGGTATCGGTCTGGCTGGCGTGCGCCTCGAGCGCCTCGAGCTTGCGGCCGGCCACGCGCGTGATCTCGATGCGGTGCGTCGCGCCCTGCTCCTCGGGTGACAGGTCGTAGCGGTTGCCGCCGGGGTCGAAGACCGGGCTGATCACGTACACCGCGTTCGGTGCCTGGCCGGTCTCCGCCAGGCGCTCGACCGCCCAGCGCGTGGCGTTGCCGACGACGACGTGGTCCGGGTGGCCGGTCACGCCGTGCGGCCCGAACGTGATCACCGCCTGCGGCCGCCGGTCGGCGAGCCATGCGGCAATCTCCTCGACGAGCGTATCGAACGGCTGGTCGGCGACGCCGCCGTCCGCGTAGCCATCGAGGATCGAGACCTCGTCGAGACCGATCGCCTTCGCCGCGCCGATGAGCTCCGCCTCGCGGCGGTCGCCGAACGCGGGATCGGCCTCGCCATCGGGTGTGCCGGCCTCCCCGCGGGTGACCACCAGCAGCCGGGTGGTGGCACCGTCGTCGTGCGCGAGGGCGAGGGCACCGGCGCAGCCGAAGCTCTCGTCGTCGGGATGGGCCAGGACGGCCGCCAGGCCGCCCGCGGCGATCGGGTAGCTCATCGGTCCTCCACGGGTGGTGCTGAATCAGGGTCGGTGTCGGGATCGTCGGAGAGCAGGGTCCAGCCCTGCCGCTCGACGGTGACCCGCATCGTACGCAGGACGGCCAGCTTTCCGCTCGCGACCTCGGTAATGAACTGGCGGGTGCCTGCGTCGTCGAGGTCGGACCCGGTCGGGGCGCTGCCCCGGCCGACGTTGAGCCACGCCAGGTGGTAGCGGTCCATGCGGCCCCACACGCGCTCGAGCAGCCGGTCCGATACGAGGAGCCAGTCGCGGAAACCGTCCCAGTCCGGGTCCGCGGCGAGACGCTCGCCGGTGGCGATGAGCGCATCGGTCTCCGCGAGGAAGGCGGCACGCGACATGACGGCCGCCGGGCGATCGGTCATGGGGCGGCGAGTATAGGTCCGTCCACACCGTGTCCACCGTTCGCGACCGATGCGGACCGCCGGCTGTGGATAACCTCGCCGGGTGGAGGGACCCAGCGGGTAGACTCGGGGCCCATGCCATCCACCTCGCCCGCGCTGTCCGCCAAGCTCATCTTCCCGACGAAGGAGATCGTCGAGGAGTACTACCTGCCGATCATCTACACGGCCTGCCGCACGTGCTACTCGGAGCAGGTTCCCGAGCAGATCTGGGACAAGGCGGTGAGCCGGCAGGTGGCCGACGAGAAGCAGCAGAACCTCGTCCGCAAGGTGATGGAGTCCGGGCACGGCAGCACCATCGAGCACGTGAACTTCACGTTCGCGATCAGCGGCGTCACCCGCACGCTCACGCATCAGCTCGTGCGGCACCGCGCCGGGACCGCGTTCGATCAGCAGAGCCAGCGCTACGTCAGCTTCAAGAAGCGCGACAACTTCACGGTCCCCGACTCGATCGCCAAGGGCGACCTGCCCGATGACCTCGCCGGTCGATTCCAGCAGGCGGTCGACGACAACCTCGACCTCTACGCGCAGCTCCTCCAGGCCGAGGTGCCCGCCGAGGACGCGCGGTTCATCTTCCCGAACGCGATGCAATCGAACCTCGTCATGACCGTGAACCTGCGACAGCTCATCCACATGAGCGGCCTGCGGCTGTGCACGATGGCGCAGTGGGAGATCCGCCAGCTGTTCAAGCAGATCCGGCACGAGATCTTCCGCGTCTCACCCTTCTTCGGCAGCTTCCTCGCCCCGAAGTGCGTACCGCTCGGCTACTGCGACGAGATGGGCAACCGCGACGAGCACTGCCGCATCCGCCCCCACCGCGACACGGTGATGGCGGTCTGGGAGGCGTACCGCGGCGGCACCGATCTCGTGGAGACGAACGGATCGGTCATTCCCGAGACGAGCCCGTTCCGGCCGAAGCCGCGCCGGGTTCCGCTGCCGGTTGCCGATGGCGACGTCCGTCCCACCCATGGCGAGCCGGTGGGAGCGCAGCTCGGACAGGCCGGCGACTCCGATCGCGTCTGACCGCGACCTTCCCGCCGCCTGAAGCATCGTGAACTCCCGGATCCGCCACGCGTGGATCGGGCTGCGCGGCACGTTCTGGTTCGTGCCGGCGCTCATGGTGGTGGGTGCGGTGCTCCTCGCGGTGGCGAGCCTGGCGGTCGACACCGGACTGATCGGGACCGATCTTCCCGGCTGGCTGAAGGGCGGTGGCGCGGACGGCGCCCGCGCGCTGCTGTCGACGGTCGCCGGATCGGTCGTCACCGTCGCCGGCGTCGCGTTCTCGATCACGATCGTCGCGCTCGTGTTGGCGTCGACCCAGTTCGGGCCGCGGCTGCTGTCGCTGTTCATGCGCGATGTCGTCAGCCAGGCGACGCTCGGCGTCTTCACGGGCACGTTCGTCTTCTGCCTCCTCGTGCTGCGCTCCATCCGCGGGCCGGAC
>DASVFG010000174.1:0-6340 GCA_036380155.1 Candidatus Limnocylindria bacterium | reverse complement strand
CAGCAGTCGCGTCGGCATGCTACCGCTCGACACGGCACGCGACAAGGTTCACGCCTGAGCGGCGCCGCCGCCATCGGTCGCGGTGGATCGGCATACTGTGGTCGATGGCCGCACCCCCGATCGCCGTGCTCTTCGGCACGCGCCCCGAAGCGATCAAGCTCGCCCCGGTGATCGTCGAGCTGCGGTCGCGCGGCGTTCCGACGCTCGTCGTCGCCACCGGCCAGCACCGCGATATCGTGGGCCAGGTGCTCGACCTGTTCGACATCCAGCCCGATCACGACCTCGCCCTGATGAAGGAGGGCCAGACGCTCGACCACGTGCTGTCGAGTGTCATCTCCGGCGTCGGGGCGCTGCTCGCGGACGCTCGGCCGCGCGCGATGCTGGTCCAGGGCGACACGACGAGCACGCTCGGCGGGGCGATCGCCGCCTTCCACCACAAGGTGCCGGTCGGGCACGTCGAGGCCGGGCTGCGCTCCGGGTCGCTGGACCTTCCCTTCCCCGAGGAGATGAACCGCCGCGTCACGAGCATCGTCACGCGCTGGCACTTCCCGCCCACCGAGGGCGCCGCGGCGAACCTGCGGCGCGAGGGGATCGAAGACGGCATCGTGGTCACCGGAAATACCGTGGTCGACGCGCTCCGCCACATCGGCCGTCGCGCGGCCGAGGCCACCACCGAGCTGGCGGCGTTCGCGGCCGAGGGCCCGCTCATCCTCGCGACCGCCCACCGGCGCGAGTCGTGGGGCGGTGGGATCGAGCGGATCGCCGCTGCCCTCAGCGGCGTGCTCGACGCACTGCCCGATCACCGGCTCGTGTTCGCCACCCATCCGAACCCGGTCGCCAGCGATCCGGTGCGCCGGGTGCTCGGCGACGAGCCGCGCGCCCGCGTGGTCACCGCACTCGACTATCCCGAGTTCGTCGGCCTGCTCGGTCGCGCGCGGCTGGCGATCACCGACTCCGGCGGCGTGCAGGAGGAAGGTCCGACCCTCGGCGTCCCGGTGCTCGTGACCCGTGAGGTGACGGAGCGCCCCGAGGGCGTCGACGCCGGAGCGGTGATCCTCGTCGGGACCGACCCGGATCGGATCCGCACGCTGGCGGTCGAGCTCCTCACCGACGGCGCTCGCCACGAGTCGATGGCGTCGCGCGGTCGCGGGATCTACGGCGACGGGCGCGCCTCGGAGCGCATCGTCGACCGCCTCGTGGCCGACCTCTCGGCCGTGCCGTGACCGCCGCCGCCAACGGGGCACGCCGCGGCTTCGGCGTCCAGGTCGCGCTCCTCGCCGCCGCGCGTCTCTCGTCCGTGGCGGCCTTCTTCGCCGTCACGGTCGTCGGCGCGCGGCTCCTCCCGGAGGAGGCCCTCGGGCTCGCCGCGATCGGCCAGACGGTGGGCATGATCGCGGCGCTCGTCGCGAACGGCGGCATCAACATCGCGGCCATCTACTTCCTCCAGCGCGAGCCGGATGAGCGGCCTCGAACGGTCGGACGGCTGATGGCCCTGTGCATCGGCGCCTGCGCCGTGGCGGTGCTGCTCGTGGCCGCCGTCACGCCGTTGCTCGTCGACCGCTTCCCCGGCGCCGGCTGGCCGCTCTTCGCCACCGCCGCCGCGATGGGCACGGCGATGATCGCGTTCGAGTTCGCCGGCGCCCTGCTGCTCGGCATCGGCCAGAACGGGCGCTACACCTTCCTCGAGCTCATCCGCGGGTGGGGCTCGCTGCTTGCCGTCGCGCTCCTGCTCCTCGGCCCGCTGCGGACCGATGGCGGCCTCGTCCTGGGCCTGGCCCTGGGGTATGCTGCCGCCGCAGTGATGGGTCTGACCTGGACGGGACAGGCCGGGATGTCGATCGCCCCACGGTTCGACGCCACGTTCAGCCGCGCCGCACTCGCCTTCGGGGCGCGTGGCCAGGTCGGGAACGTGTTCCAGTTCCTCGGCGTGCGGCTCGACCTCCTCCTCGTCCCCGCGCTCCTCGATCTTCGGGCTGCCGCGGTGTACTACGTCGTGGTTCGGGTGTCCGACGTCGTCGGCCAGGCCGCCACCGCCGTCTCGTCGTTCGTCTTCCCGAGCATCGCCGGGCAGGCCGATCGCACCGCCACGGAGCTCACGGAGCGCGCGACGCGGCTCACGCTCATCGCCGTCGCGGCCACCGCGCTCGTCCTCGCCTTCGGCGGTGAGCTCCTCCTGCGCGTGGCGTTCGGGGAGACCTACGCGACCGGCGCCGCGGCGCTCACGATCCTCCTGATCGCCACCGTGCCCCTCGCCCTCGGACGAGTGCTCGCCGCCGACCTCAAGGGCCGGGGCCGGCCGGGGCTCGTCTCGGCGTCCGCGCTCGCTGCGGTGGTGGCCACCATCGTCTTCGACCTCGTCCTCGTGCCCGCCTTCGGGATCGTCGGCGCCGCGGTCGCCAGTGTCCTCACCTACACCGCGAGCGCCGCGGTCCTGGTGTGGGCGTTCCGGCGCGTCACGGGTGCCGCGCTCGGCACCCTGATCCCGCGACCGTCGGACATCGGGATGCTCGTGGCCACCGTGCGGCGGCGCGGACGCGGGGCGGAGGCCGCATGACGGCGCCGGCGACGCGGGTGATGTTCCTCGGGCAGCCGCTCGACCCGCTCGACATGGCAGCGACGGTGGAGGCGATCGGCTCGCACATCGATGCCGGCACGCCCGGCGCCCACCTCGGGGTGAACGCCGCGAACCTCGTCATGGCGCACGACGATCCCGCCTACGGCGCCGACCTCGCCGCCGCCGACCTCGTGACCGCCGACGGCCAGTCGGTGGTGTGGGGCGCGCGCCTGTTCGGCATCGCGGTCCCGGAGCGGGTGACCGGCATCGATCTCATGGAGGCGCTGCTCGCCATCGCCGGCCCGCGCGGCTGGTCGATCTACCTGCTCGGCGCGCGACCCGAGGTCGTGGCCCGGCTCGCCGAACGTCTCACCGCCCGTGGCGTCGCGGTTGCCGGCTTTCGGGACGGCTACTTCGGAGCGGACGACGGCCCCGCGGTGGCCGATGCGGTCCGCGACTCCGGCGCACAGCTCTGCTTCGTCGGCACCCCGAGCCCGCAGAAGGAGCGCTTCATCATCGGCACGGCGCGACCGGCCGGCGTGCCGTTCTCGATCGGCGTCGGCGGCAGCTTCGACGTCCTCGCCGGTGAGCTGCGCCGCGCCCCGTCGCTCGTCCAGCGCATGGGGATGGAGTGGGTCTTCCGCCTCCTCCAGGAGCCGCGCCGCCTGTTTCGGCGCTACGCGGTGACGAATACGCGCTACGTCGGGCTCATGCTGGGCGCGGCCGCGCGCCGCCGGCCACGGACCGCCCGATGAGCCGGCTGCGCGACCACCGCGCCTGGCCGTGGCTGGTGCTCCTCGTGGGGCTGCTGGCCATGGCGCCGGGACTCGTCACGCGGGTCGATGTGGAGACCCGCAACGCGACGTTCGAGCTCACGATGCCGGACGACGAGCTCATCGAGCTCATTCACTCCGGCGTGGATGGCGAACGGGTCTACAACGGGCTGACCGGCGCCGGGCTGCGGTCCGTGGCGGTCGAGATGGAGACGCCGGGCAAGCTCGAGGAAGACGGCCGGATCGCCATCTTCGAGCGCTCCGAGCTCATCGGCCTCCAGATCCTGGCGGGCGCGGAGCTCGACGAGCTGCCCGAGGGCGACGGCGCGTACGTGCTGCTCCTCGACGAGGACCCGACCATCCTCGAGCGCGTCGCGGCGGCGGTGCCGACAGCAGGCATCGAGCCGGTCACGGTCGGCGGCCGCGAGTTCCATCTGATCAGCGGTGTCCCGGTCATCGAGGACGTGCCGATCGGCTACGACGACGCCTTCGTCGATCAGCTCGTCTCGCGCGGCATCGGCGTCATCGCGCGCGTGCCGTCGGTGGCCGGTGACCCGGACTTCATTCGCGCCGAGCTGGAGCGGCTGCGGGACGAGCACGGCATCGACCGCGTCCTGTTCACCGGGATCAGCACGCCCTTCGTCGGCTCGCCGGACGCGGATGCGGCGCTCGCCGACTGGCTCGCGGACGAGGGCTTCGCCGTCGTCCTCATCGAGTTCACCCCGCAGGAAGGCATCGAGGCGTACGTCGACCGCATCGGCCGCGCCGTCCGGCTGCATGCCCTGAATCTCGCGGTCCTTGCCTCGCCGGCGGCGGCCATCGACCAGGGGGTGCGCGCCGTCAAGGAGCGGAACATCCGCATCCTGTTCGTGCGCCCGTCCGATTCGCCATCGGCCGAGGGTCGCCTCGAGGAGCTCGTCCGCGTCATGCGCGGCGTCACGGCCGGCGTGCCCGGCATCTTCTCGCCGGGACCGGCGACGCCCTTCGATCCACTCGTGCCCACCCCGCTCCTCACCATCGGCGGCGTGCTGGCCTCGGCCGGCATCGCGGCGGCGGCCGGCGCCCTGCTCGGCGCGTGGTGGGCGGTTGCGGCGGGCGGACTCATGGCGCTCCTGGCCATCGGGGCATCGGCCACCGGCATCGGCATGGCGGGCGACCTGCTGCGGCTCGGCGTCGCGATCCTCGTCTCGGTGGTGGCGGTGTTCGCCGCGCGGCCGGCCAGGAGCCTCCCGCCGGCCCTCATCGAGTTCGGGAAGGCGGTCGCCGTCGTCATCGCCGGTGGCCTCACCATCTCCGGCCTCGCCTACGGCAACCAGTACCTCGTCAACGCCGACGACTTCTGGGGTGTCAAGGCGCTCCTCATCGCGCCGCCGGCGATCGTGGCCGCCTGGGCCGCCTACCAGTCGCTCGACCGTCCGCGGTGGGGCGACACGATCACCATCCTGTCGATCCCGCTCCGCGCCTGGCACGTCGTCGCGCTCGGGGCGGTCGGCGCGCTCGTCTGGTACCTCCTCCTGCGGTCGGACAACACCGGCAGCGCCACCGATCTCGAGCTCTCGTTCCGCCAGCAGCTCGAGAACCTCCTCTACGTGCGGCCGCGGATCAAGGAGTTCCTGTTCGGCTTCCCCGCGCTCGTGGCCGGGATCGTCCTCGTGACGCGCACGCGGCACGCGTGGTGGCTGTACGTGGCGGCGGCGGTCGGCGTCGCGTCGGCGGTCGACACCTTCACGCACTTCCACTCCCCGCTCCTCATCTCGATCCTGCGGACCGTGCTGGGCGCGGCGATCGGGCTCGTCCTCGGCGTCGTCGCGCTCTGGCTGCTCGGGGTGGCCGAGCGCGGCGCGCGCTGGCTCGGCATCCTGCCCCGGGCATGAGGATCGTCGTCTCCGGCTACTACGGCTATCGAAATGCCGGTGACGAGTGGGTGCTGGCCGGCATGCTTCGCTCGTTCCGCGCGCTTGCGCCGAGCCTCGAGATCGAGGTCCTGTCCGGCGACCCGGCGCGTACCGAGCGGCAGCACGAGGTCCCCGCGGTGCCGCGCATGCAGCCGCTGGCGGTTGCCGGGGCGCTGCGCCGGGCGGACGGCCTGGTGAGCGGGGGCGGCAGCCTCCTCCAGGACAGCACGAGCGCGCGGCCGGTCGCCTACTACACCGGCGTGGCGCAGCTGGCCTCCACGCTCGGGCGGCCGTACGTGATCCACGCCCAGGGCCTCGGCCCGATCCGCCGGACGACCAACCGGGTCCTGGCCGGCCGGGCGCTGCGGAACGCGTCCGCCGTGTCCCTCCGCGATCCCGCGTCGGTCGCGCTCGCGCGGGAGCTGGGCGTCGACCGGCCGATCGAGGTCGTCCCGGACCCTGCGCTCGGGCTCGAGCCGACTCCGATCGTGCGCGCCGGTCCGGCGCCGATCGTCGTCGCCGTCCGCGACTGGCCGGCCGCGCCCCCCTTCCTCGAGCCGCTCCACGCCGCGCTCGCCGAGCTGAGCGTCGAGCATCCGGTCATCGCGCTGCCGATGCAGGAGCCCGACGATCGGGGGCCGTCGCTGGCCGCGATCGCCGGGATCGAGCACGCCTCGGTCCTCGACGCCACGGCCGGCCTCGAGACGAGGGCCGGCATCCTGGCCGGTGCGGGGCTCGTCATCGGCATGCGGCTCCACGCCCTCATCCTCGCGGCCGCCGCCGGGGTCCCGGCGATTGCGCTCAGCTACGACCCGAAGGTCGACGCCTTCGCCGGGATCGCCGGACAGGTGGTCGCCGGGGACGTGGGCGAGGGGCTCGATCCGGCGCGCATCGTCGCGGCCGCCCGAGAGGCCCTGGCCCGAGGGTCGGGCGGCGACGTCGAACGGATCGCGGAGCTGCGTGCCGCCGTCGCCCGGTCGTCGGCGGCGAGTCTCACCGCGCTCGGCGTTGCCGTGGACGGAGCGGGCTAGGGAAGCTCGGCGGCCGACTCGCCGAAGATGTCCTCCCCGAGCGCGAGGATCGCCTCGAGATTCGGGTGGAGGATGTACCCCGCCGCG
>DASVFG010000173.1:0-5508 GCA_036380155.1 Candidatus Limnocylindria bacterium | reverse complement strand
GCCGCGACGAGGCGCAGGGCGCTCCGGACATTTCGGGACACCACGACGCCCGCGCCGGAGCGCGGGCGTCGAGCGCGGAAGTGGCCGCGGCGCGTCAGGCGCCGGCGGTATTCCCGGTCGAGAGACTCGCCAGGTTGAACGCCTCCTCGAGCGCCTCCATCGGCCGGAAGCCGACGGCGGCGCGCGGCGCCTCGCCGGGGGCGAACAGGGCGACGGTCGGGATGCTCATGATCCCGTAGCGCATCGCGGTCTGCGGATTCGCGTCGACGTCGAGCTTGCGGACCTCGACGCTACCGGCGTACTTGGCGGCAAGCTTCTCGATCTCCGGGGCGACCATGCGGCACGGGCCGCACCACTCCGCCCAGAAGTCGACAACCACCGGCTTGTCGCTATGGAGCACGTCCGTCTCGAACGTGGCATCGGTGACTTCGGGGACGTTGGACGACATCGGTTCCTCTCTTGTGGGTGCTGCGGCCGGCGTCAGCCGGCAACCTGGGTCAACAGTTTGTAGGCGTCGAGGACGCGATCGTCCGCGAGGCGATAGAACACGGTGCTGCCGTCGCGCCGCGTGCTGACCAGCCCGGCCGAGCGGAGCACGGCAAGGTGCTGGCTCATGTTCGGGACCTGGCAGCCGACGTCGCGGGACAGCTCGCTCACGCTGCGCTCGCCATCGGCGAGACGTTCGACGACGCACAGGCGCTTGGGATCGGCGAGCGCGCGTGCGATCGCGGCGGTCCGGCTCCTGGCTTCGTCGGTCGTGGCGAGTGATTCCATGCGGGAGCCAGTATCTCAGGAGTTGCGCAAGTGCGCAAGCCCCGACCGCACCCGACGTCGTGTCGCGGATGCGGTCGGGACCCTGCGGTCGCCGTCCTCAGGAGACCGGGACGCAGCTCGTGTCGTCTGGAGCTTCCACCGGCCGCGGCAGCTGGTAGCCGCGCTCGGCAAGGAGATCCCGGAGGCGGTCGGGGTAGTTCGTGATGATGCCGTCCACCCCGGCGTCGAGCAGTGACGCCATCGTGGCCGGATCATCGATCGTCCACGGGACGACGGCCATCCCGGCGGCATGCGCCTCGGCGACCAGCTCCGAGGTGGTGTAGGGCACGTAGCCCGGATCGGTGACCTTCCCGTTCTGCGGGAACCCGTGCACCGGCGAGATCGCATCGGCCCCGAAGGATGCGGTTGCGGCCACGAGGCTGTCGTCGAAGTCATCGATGTCGATGCCGCCCAGCCACGGCGACGCGCCCGGCTGGTCGACCTGGAGGAAGTCGTAGTTCGTGAGCGCCACGATCGGCAGGCGCGGCTCGACCTCCCGCATGAGCATGAGCGCGCCCCAGTCGAAGCTCTGGATGGTCACGCGGTTCAGGAAGCCCGCGTCGCGGATCTCCTGCGCGGTGATCTCGACGAACTGCTCCCGCGGGGCGGTCTGCTCCGGCGCGCCGGCCTCGACCTTCGTCTCGATGTTGAACCACACGTGGTTCGCGCCGTAACAGTCGACGAGGGCGAAGACCTCGGACAGCAGCGGGATGCGCGCACCGTCGACGACTTCCTGGGTCGGGAAGTCGGGGAGTGGCTGCCCACAATCGAGGGTCCACACTTGGGCGAGCGTCAGATTGCGGATGTAGTCGCCGACGTACGGGAACTCGGGGTCGCCGGCGAAGGCCGGTGCCGTGTCGTCGCACTTGAGGTCCGACACCTGGCGGTCGTGGGTGACGACGGCTTCACCGTCCTCGGTGATCTGGATGTCGAGCTCGATGGTCGTGACGCCGAGCTCGAGCGCGTTCGCGAACGCCTCGAGGGTGTTCTCGGTGGTCAGCCCGATGCCACCCCGGTGCGCCTCGATGTCGATCTTGTTCGGCCCGGGTGCGGGAAGGTGGTTGCCCGGTCCGGCCGCGGCGGCAGGCGTTGCGAGCAGCAGGATGCCGAGGGCGGCAGTGAGCGCGGCCGTCGGCCATCGTCGGTGGTGATGCTTCACGGTGTCGATTGCTCCCCTGATTCGCGATGTCGCGGACCGAGGTTGCAAGACCGGGACCGCCGCGCCTCAGGCGGTGGCGACCACCTGCGTGCCGGTGGAGACCGGCTCGGGCGTCCCGGTGGCACGGGCCGCCGCCAGCCGCACGGCCCCGGCCCCAACGAACAGCGCCGCGAACGCCAGGTAGCCACCCGCGAGCATGACGATCGACGAGGCGGCGATGCCCCCCGCGTAGGCGCCCACGTTGCGGACCACGAACCGGCTCTGGAAGGCGAGCACGTCGGGGCCGGTCGCGAGGCGCATGAGGCGCTCGTTCGCCGCGAGCTGACCTGCCGTGTCACCCGCGGCGAGCACGATCGCGACGATGACGATGACGAGCGGGGCGGCCGGGTTGGCGGGGTGTGCCGCCAGCCCGACGAGCAGTGCGGCCCCGCGCAGGAGGAACGACGCGCGCAGCAGCCGGGTCGAGGACCCGCCCCGCAGCTGCGAGCTCACGACCAGCGAGGCGATGACGAGCGTCGCGGAGCTCACCGCACTCACCCCGATGGCAAACCCTGCCCCCGTGCCGAGAATGGTGATGGCGTACACCGACAGGAATGGCGAGAGGCCGGCAGCGAGCAGGGCGAGCGTCATCACGTTCCCGTGACGGCGCAGCCGGTCGTGCGACGCGCCATGCCAGGCCACTCCGCGTGGCACCCGGATGCGGCCCGGCGACGGCAACCGGCGCAGGATGACGAGCGGCACGAGCCCGGCGGCCCCGGAGATGGCGAGCGGGACGACGTACGCCCACAGGCCGATCTCCGCCAGGAGCGCGTCGATGGTGAGCGCGATCGGCAGCAGGACGACCGAACCGATGCCGAGCGCGATGCCGCCGAGGCGTGGTGCCACGAGGCGGCGCTCGTCGTCGGCGAGGACGATGCCGTACCACGACTGCTGGAGGCTGTACGCGATGGCGCCGAGCGCGCCGAGGATGCCGGACACCAGCCCGACCAGCGCGATGGCCGCCCATGCGGGGAGGACACCGAGCGCCGCGACGCCGACCACGGCCGCCAGCAGCAGGCCGCGCGGCTCACCGATCGTCGCGAACAGCACGACGAGGCCACGGAGATTGCCATCGGTCCGATCGAGCCAGGCGGGAAGCCAGCGCTGGGCCATCGTGCCGGCGGCGGGAAGGACGGCAAGGGCGGTCGCCAGTGCCGGTGGGGCGCCGAGTGCCAGGAGGAGCGGGATGGTGATCGCCGGGCCGGTCAAGGCCCCGATGAGGCCCTGGGCGACTGCCAGGAGCCGGAATCGCCGGTACGTCGGCGCGGCAAAGGCGCGCCAATCGGCAACGGTGGCGTCGAGACGACGCGTGGAGAGGCGATGCGAGGGGATGGGACGAACGCGCACGGAGCTGAATGACCTTGTCCGGGAGCGCGCGTACTCTCGTCCGACCTGCTCGGATCGAGCATCGATGCAGGGCGTCCCAGCCGTGCGACCGACGCGTCGAGGATACGTCACCCCGGTGCGCATGTCAGATGGGCCGATCGTCCTGGGCCGCTGAATCGTGACACGCGAGTTGTCACAAGCGACGTTCAACCTGCGGGCATGAACATTCTTCTCGACTGCGCGTGGTGCCAGGACGAGGTCGTGTTCTCGATCGACGAGAGCGACGACGAGCTCGTCTGCAGCGCCTGCAACATGCGCATGGCGTTCGCGCCAGACCCGTCCACCACCTTCGCCCTCCTGTACGAGCCGGTCGCCGTCGCCGCCTGACCCTTGGGTCGTTCGTGCGCCGAGCGAGCGAGTGTGCGACGCTCGGCGTCATGGCACGCGCTCGCCGGCCGTCGGTTCGACGGCGGATCGGCTCCACGTTCCTCGCCGGCGGGATGCTCGTCGGCGTCGGCGCCCTGGCCGCCTACGCGCTCGATCGCGCCGACCTGCCCGTCCTGGCCGGCCGCATCCCCGAGACGGCCTACGACGCCTACCGGACGGCATCGGCCGCCGCCGGATCGGTGACCGACGCGTGCGCGGTCCATTGGACCGTGCTGGCGGGCATCGCCCAGGTCGAGTCGCGGCACGGCCAGATCGATGCGTCGCGCGACCTGGCGGCCAACGGTGACGTCGATCCGCCGATCCGCGGCCGGCCCCTGGACGGGACCGGTGGCACCCAGACCATTCGCGACACCGATGGCGGCACGCTGGACGGCGACGCCACCTGGGATCGCGCGATGGGACCGCTGCAGTTCATCCCGACGACGTGGGCCGAGCTCGGGCGGGACGGCGACGGCGATGGACAGGCGGACCCGGACAACCTCTACGACGCGGCACTCACCGCGGTCGCGCATCTGTGCCTGCGCGAGCCGGGAGACTACGGGCGTCGCCATGAGCTGCGCCGCGCGCTCATCGCCTACAACGCATCGGGCCGGTACGCCGACGACGTGCTCGGGTGGATCGACCGCTATCGGTCAACCCCGATCGACGAGGTGGTGGAGGGCCAGCCGGCGAGCGGTGTGCCCGCCGGCTGAGCAGCTCATCAGGCCTCGGTGATCTCGACCGTCTCGATCCGGTCGCCGGGCTGCCGGTCGCGCTGCGGATCGCGCTCGCGAAGCGCGTGGAGCACGTCCATCCCCTCCGTCACGCGGCCGAAGACGCTGTGGCGGTTGTCGAGATGCGGCGTCGGCCCGTGGGTGATGAAGAACTGGCTGCCGTTCGTGCCCGCCCCGGCGTTCGCCATCGACAACACGCCAGCGGCGTCGTGGCGCAGTGACGGGTGGAACTCGTCGCCGAACTGGTAGCCGGGACCACCGGTGCCGGTGCCCGTCGGGTCGCCGCCCTGCGCCATGAAGCCCTTGATGACGCGGTGGAAGGTCGTCCCGTCGTAGAACCCGGCGCGGGCCAGGTTCACGAAGTTCTCGACGGTGAGCGGCGCGCGGTCGGCATACAGCTCGACGACGATGTCGCCCTTCTCCGTCTTGAAGCGGGCGGTGTAGTGCTTCGAGGTGTCGAGCGCGCCGGACGGCGGCGCAAGGCGTTCGGACATCGGGTCTCCAGAAGGTGGGAGTGGGTGCGCCGATGGTAGCGCCGACCGGCGGACGGGGCTGGTAGCCTCCCTCGATGACGAGAACGATCTACGCGGGCGCGACCATCGTCGACGGCACGGGGGCCGACGCAGCCGTCGGCGACCTGGTCGTTGACAACGGACGCATCGTCGAGCTCGGCACTTCGCTCGACGGCGACGAGCGTGTCGACCTCGCCGGTGCGGCCATCCTGCCGGGCCTCTTCGACTGCCACACGCACGTGGTCGTCAGCACGCTCGACGAGATGAAGAACGTCCACACGCCGTTCGGCTACCGCTACTACCAGGCGGCGGAGAACCTTCGCGCGACCCTGGGCGTCGGCATCACCACGGCACGCGATGCCGGCGGCGCCGACCTCGGCATCAAGCAGGCCCTGGCCGATGGGCTCATCCCCGGCCCGCGGCTCCACATCAGCCTCTCGATGGTCACGCAGACCGGCGGGCACGGCGACCCGTGGACGGCGTCGGGCGGTGACCTCCA
>DASVFG010000172.1:0-14070 GCA_036380155.1 Candidatus Limnocylindria bacterium | reverse complement strand
ATGAGGTCGACGCCGGTGATGAGCTCCGTGACCGGGTGCTCGACCTGGATCCGGCAGTTGATCTCGATGAAGTAGAAGTTGCCGTCGGCGTCGAGCAGGAACTCGAGCGTGCCAGCGCTCTCGTAGCCGGCGGCGACGACGCTTCGGATGGCCAGGTCACGGAGCCGGTCGCGGGCCGCGTCGTCCATGGCGGGCGACGGCCCCTCCTCGATGATCTTCTGGTGGCGGCGCTGCACCGAGCAGTCGCGCTCGCCGAGATGGATGCCATTCCCGTGCTGATCGACGAGGACCTGCACCTCGACGTGCCGCGACTCCTCGATCCACTTCTCGAAGTACACGCTGTCGTCGCCGAACGCGGCCTGCGCCTCGGAGCGCGCGAGCGGCAGCGAGGTCTCCATCTCGCGCGGCGAGCGGACGAGCCGCATGCCGCGGCCCCCACCGCCGGCCGAGGGCTTGAGAAGGACCGGGTAACCCGACTCCGCCGCCTGGTCGAGCGCGTCGGGCAGGTCCGTGACGATGCCGCGGCTGCCCGGCACCGTGGGCAGCCCGTTGGCGGCGAGCATGCGGCGCACCGCGTACTTCGACGCGAAGCGCTCGAGCACCTCGGGCCGCGGACCGATGAACGTGAGGTCGTGGGCGCCGCAGGCCTCCGCGAACGTCGCGTCCTCGCTGAGGAACCCGTAGCCGGGGTGGACGGCATCACAGCCGGTGATCATCGCCGCCGAGATCACGGCCGGCTGGTTGAGGTAGCTGCGCCGCGCCTCGGCCGGGCCGATGCAGATCGCCTCGTCGGCGAGCTTCACGGCCAGCGTGTCGCGGTCGGCCTCGCTGAACGCCACGACCGCGGGGATCCCGAGATCTCGGCAGGCGCGCAGGATGCGCACCGCGATCTCGCCGCGGTTGGCGATGAGGATCTTGTTGATCATGCCGGCACCCCGGTCTCGGACAGCGCCGCGGCGGTCCCCTCCAGGGTGACCGCGTCGTTGACGGCGAGGCCGCGCAGCTCCGGGGCGATGCGCTTCACCATGCCGACCAGCGCGGCACCCGCTCCGAGCTCGACGACCGTCGTCACGCCGTCGTCGCGGAGACGCTCGACGACGCGGACCCACTCCACCGGGGAGCGCACCTGCTCGGCCAGCAGGGCGCGGAGGCGGCCGGCATCGGTGAGCGGCTCGGCGGTGACGTTGCTGACGACCGGGACGCGGGCATCCGACCAGGACTCCGCCTCGAAGGCCTCGGCGAGCTGCTCCGCGACGTCGGCCATGAGCGGCGAGTGGAACGCGCCCGACACCGGGAGCGGCACGATGCGTCGCGCGCCGGCATCGGTCAGCGACGCCTCGACCGCGGCGATCGCCTCTCGGCGGCCGGAGATCACGACCTGGCCGGGCGCGTTGTCGTTCGCGACCACGAGCTCCGTCGGTCGTCCGAAGCCGTCCACCACCCACTCGACTGCCGCCCGATCGAGGCCGATGACGGCCGCCATGCCTCCGTCCGCATCGGCCGCCGCCATGAGCTCGCCGCGGCGGGTGACGAGGCGCAGGGCCGCCGGGAAGGCGAGGACCTCGGCGGCCACGAGCGCGGCGTACTCGCCGACCGAGTGGCCGGCCACGGCGCTCGGCCGCGGCGCTCCCCGCTCCTCGAGCGCGCGCAGCGCGGCGACGGAGGTCGTCAGCAGGCAGGGCTGGGTCTGCCGGGTGTCGTCGAGCCGCTCCTTCGGGCCATCCCAGCACGTGGCGGAGACGGGCCAGCCGAGCGTCGCATCGGCCTCGTCGAAGACGGCGCGTGCCGCGGGCGAGGCGTCCACCAGCGAGCGGCCCATGCCGATCGCCTGCGACCCCTGCGGGCTGAAGAGGAAGGCGATGCTCATCGGCCCACCTCGACGGGCTCGAGCTCCACGACGACCTGTCCGTACTCGACGGCCTCACCGGTCTCGGCCACGAGGTTCCGGACCGTGCCGCTGCGCGGCGTACGGACGTCGTGCCGGACGCCGAGCATCTCGACGTGACCGAGCGCGTCGCCCTTGGCGACCGGCTGGCCGGGGCCGAGGCCGTCGGCGTAGACGAAGAAGCCGACCGCCGGCGACGTCACGCCCAGGGCGACCGGTGCCGCCGGTGCCGGGGTCGACGCTGCGGCTGCGGTCGACGGCGCGCCCGCAGGTGCCGGCTGCGGACGTGCTGGCTCGGGGGCGCCCGTGACGCGGAGGCGCAGGTCGCCATGACGGACCTCGATCTCGCCGAGCCCGTGCCTGGTCAGGCGCTCCCGGAGCTCGGGCACGAGGGTCTCCGCCGCACGCGCGATGGCGTCGAGGGCGTGGTCGGTATCGGTCATGCGCCCCTCTCGCTCTCGTCGTCGCCGTCGTCGCTCGGCCAGATCTCGCTCCAGCGCGGCCGGCGCGGCACGCCCGGCAGCCGCAGGATGCGCCCGATCCGTCGTCGCAGCGACGGGAGCTCGGCCGGCCGGCTCGGCCCGGCGCCGGTCTCGAGATAGGCGCCCATGCCGCGAATCCGAGCATAGCGCGTCGCGAGCAGCTCGGGCGTGTCGCGCCCGGCCAGCCCGCGCAGCGCGGTGAGGATCGCGGTCTTCAGGGCGCTGGCCGTGGCGGCGGCATCGGTGTGGGCCCCGTCGCCCGGTTCCGGCACCACGACGTCGACGACGCCGAGATCGGCCTGGTCGTGGGCCGTCATCCGCATCGCCGCGGCGGCCGTCCGTGCCTCATCCTTCGAGCGCCACAGGATCGACGAGGCGCCCTCGGGACTGATCACCGAGTACACCGAGTTCTCGAGAGCGATCACGACGTCGCCGACGCCGATCGCCAGCGCCCCACCGGACCCGCCCTCGCCGAGGACGACGACGATGATCGGCACCTGGATCCCGGTCATGAGCTTGATGCTCGAGGCGATGGCCTCCGCCTGGCCACGCTCCTCGGCGGCCGGGCCGGGGAAGGCGCCCGCCGTGTCGAGGAAGGTGATGATCGGCAGCCCGAGCTTGTCGGCCAGCCGCATGAGGCGCTGTGCCTTGCGGAAGCCCTCGGGATGCGGCGAACCGAAGTTGCGGTGAATGTTCGAGTCGGTGTCCGTCCCCTTCTGGTGACCGATGACCATCACCGCGCGACCGTCGAGCAGCGCAGGACCGCCCACGATGGCGGCGTCGTCGCCGTAGACCCGGTCACCGTGGAGCTCGAAGAATCCCTCGAACATGAGCGCCACGAGGTCGAGCGTGCGGGGACGCTGCGGATGACGGGCGAGCTGCACGCGGCGCCAGGCCTCCTCGGCCGCCGCCTCGGTCGGGGGCGCCGCGGCTGACCCCAGCAGCTGGTCGGTCATGCGCGATCCTCCGGGGTCGTCGTCGCGGCAGGCGCCGGATCCGCGGTTCGCGGCCCACCGTTGCGGTCCGCGGCGCTGTCGACGTCGATGCCGATCGTCTCGCTGACGGCGCCGCCGAAGCGCTCGGCCAGGCCGGAGAGCGCACCGATCGGGCTCCATGCCCGCTCGTCGTCGTCCCGCTCATCGGCGGCCACGGCGACCGGGAGCAGGCGGAGGAGCCGGGACAGCGTCGCGCGCAGCTCGGCGCGTGGCACGACCGCGTCCACGAACCCGTGCGCGAGGAGGAACTCGGCGGTCTGGAAGCCCGCCGGCAGCTCCTCGCCGACCGTGTCGGACGCGACCCGGGCGCCGGCGAAGCCGATGAGCGCCTTCGGCTCGGCGAGGATGACGTCGCCGAGGCTGGCGAAGCTGGCGAGCACCCCGCCGGTGGTCGGATCGGTGAGGATCGCGATGAACGGGACGCCCGAGTCGTCGAGGCGGACGAGCGGAGCGGTGGTCTTCGCGAGCTGCATGAGGGACAGCGTTCCCTCCTGCATCCGTGCCCCGCCCGAGGCGCTGACGATGATGGCGGGGATCCGCTCGACGAGCGCCGTCTCGAGACAGCGAGCGAGCTTCTCGCCGACCACGGCGCCCATGGAGCCACCCATGAACCGGAAGTCGAAGATGCCGATCGCCACGCGCTGACCGTCGACCGCGCCGATGCCCCACACCACGGCGTCGCGCAGCCCGGTCTTCAGGCGCGACGCCTCGAGCCGGTGCGGGTACGGCTTGTCGTCGTGGAAGCCGAGACGGTCGACCGCCTCGAGACCGGCGTCACGTTCCTCGAACGTGTTCGCGTCGAGGAGCAGGTCGATCCGCTCGCCGACGGACATCCGGAAGTGGTGCCCGCACGACGGGCACACGCGGAGGCTGCGCTCGAGCTGGCGGTTGAACACCTGCGCGTCGCAGCTCGGGCACTTCGTCCACGCGTCGGACGGGGCGGCGCGGCGGCTGAACGGGAACTTGATCGGCAATCGGACCTCTGCGCTACCGGTGCAGGAGCCGCGAGGCGGCGGACGGGCGACGGGTCGTGCGCCACACGGCGTAGGCCGTGACGCCCACGCCGACGGCCGAGCCGACGGCCCCGCCGACGATGAGCCGGCCCGGGTGGCGGAGCGCCCAGCCGCGTGGATCCCGGACCGTCATCCCGGCCAGACGGGCGCCGAGCGCCGCCTCGAACCGAGGAGCGAGCGGCGGGGCGGGCGTCGCGCGGCGAAGGCGATCGGCGGCGTCCACCAGCCGACGTTCATCGCCTGCCAGGCGGCTGGCGGCGGCGGCGACCGACGGGGTGGCACCGTCGGCCAGCAGCTCGACGGCCGCGTCGAGGCGTTCGGCGACCGAGGGGGACGTGCGCATCATGCTCCTGCTAACACCGCGGCAGGCAGAACGTTACACGGCGCGTGGTGGATCGTCCGTGGCGGCGAGGCGTTCGGCGAGGTCACGGAGCGCCCGGTGCTGCAAGACACGCACCGCTCCCTCGCTGCGCCCGAGGACGTCGGCGATCTCGCGCGCGGAGAGGCCGTCCACGAAGCGGAGGATGAGGACCTGGCGCCGGTCGTCGGCCAGCGTGGCGAGGGCGGCGCGCACGTGACGCGCATCGTCGGCGGCCGTCACCTCGGCGGCGGGGTCGGTGGAGGAGACCGGCTCGAGCACGCGGTCGAGGGAGTCGTCGCGACGCCGGCCCCGTGAGCGGAGCGCGTTGGCGACCTGGTTGTGGGCGATGCGGAAGAGCCAGGAGCGGAACGACGCCCCGGTGTCGCGGAATCCGTCGATCGCGGCCAGGGCGGCGAGGAACGTGCGTTCCGTGGCGTCCTCGGCATCGTGGTGGTCGCCGAGCAGGTAGAACGCGTAGCCGTAGACCCGGTCCACGTAGCGGCGATAGAGGATGGCGAACGCCGCGCGATCGCCCTGCGCGGCCCGCACGTCCTCGAGGTCGGGGTCGCCGCCAGGCCCGGTGTCGCCGCGCGGGCGTGGCTCGCGGGTCACGCGGCCCCGCTCGGGCGCACGCGGACGACCTCGCCGCTCGTGCAGCGGACCTCACCGTCCGCGGTGTCGAGGACGAGCGCGCCGTCGTCCCCGACGTCACGCGCCGTTCCGGTGACGAGCCGATCGCCGACCAGCACCTCCACCTCGGTCCCGAGCGTGGCGCACGCCCCTCGGTACCGGGCGATCGGCGAGCGGCCGACCTCGACCGCGGCCACCTCCCCGTCGAGCGCGGCGAGCAGGGTGGCCAGGAGGGCGGCACGGTCCACGTCGGTCCCCGCGAGCTCCGCCAGCGAGGTGGCGGTCGCGAGCTCATGCGGCATCTCGACGCGTCGCCAGTTCACGTTCAGCCCGATGCCGATCACGACCTCGGTGAGCCGGTCGCCGTCGACCGCGGTCTCCACCAGCAGCCCGCCGACCTTGCGGCCGCCGACGTCGACGACGTCGTTCGGCCACTTCAGGGCGACCTCCGCGACGGTTCGGCAGGCGCGCCACGCGGCGAGCGCGGCCGCGATGCCCAGCCATGCGCCGTCGGCGGCCGCCAAGGTCGGGCGGAAGGCCACGCTCACCATGAGGTTGCGCTCCGGCGGCGAGCTCCACGAGCGTCCCAGCCGGCCCCGTCCGGCCGCCTGCTCCTCCGTGACGACGGCCACGCCTTCGCCGTTCGGGGTCTCCAGCAGGGCGCGCGCGCGGTCGTTCGTGGAGCCAAGGACGCGGTGCGCCTCGACACGGTGACCGAGCCGCCGTCCGGCGGTCGCGGCGCTCTCCCATCGGGTCGGATTCGCGAGGGCCATGCACGTGCAAGGGTAGCCCGTTGCGGAGGCCGGACGCCACCGGGCGTGCGGTACACTCGCGCTCCCATGAGCCAGACCCTCGATGCCCGCGCGCCCGATGCGACTCCGGTCCGCGAGCGCGTGTTCAGCGGCATCCAGCCGTCCGGCGCCTCGCACCTGGGCAACTACCTCGGTGCGCAGCAGAACTACGTGGCGCTCCAGGACCGGTATGACGCCGTCTACGGCATCGTCGACCTCCACGCGCTGACGACGGTCCACGACGGCGCCGAGCTCGCGCGGCTGAGCCACGAGATGGTCCTCGACCTCCTGGCCGTCGGCCTCGACCCGCAGCGCTGCGCGCTCGTCCGCCAGTCCGACCTGCCCGAGCACACCGAGCTCGCGTGGATCTTCGACACCGTCACCCCCGTGAGCTGGGCGGAGCGGACGCCGACCTACAAGGAGAAGCGCGACCAGGGCATCGACAACAGCCTGGGCCTCCTCACCTACCCGATCCTGCAGGCCGCCGACATCGTCCTCTACAAGGCGAGCCGCGTCCCGGTCGGCAAGGACCAGGCGGCGCACCTCGAGCTGTCGCGCGAGGTGGTGCGGGCCTTCAACCGCCGCTACGGCGAGATCTTCCCCGAGCCGGAGCCGATCTTCACCGAGTCGCCGGTCGTGCTCGGCATCGACGGGCAGTCGAAGATGAGCAAGAGCGCGGGCAACACCATCCCGATCTTCGCCGAGCCCGACGAGATCCACCGGCTCGTCATGAGCATGGTCACCGACCCGCAGCGCATCAAGCGCACCGATCCCGGGCGTCCGGAGATCTGCAACGTCTGCCAGCTCCACCGCTTCTTCGGCTCGGACTACCTCCAGATCCAGGACGGCGAGCGGACGGCACGCACGGGCTGCGTCGACACGAAACGGCTGCTCGCCGAGCGGATCATCGAGTTCTTCCGGCCGATGCGCGAGCGCCGCGCAGAGCTCGCCGCCGATGGCGCGGTCGTCGAGGAGACGCTCGCGGCCGGGGCCGCCAAGGTGCGTCCGATCATCGACGCGACGATGCGCGAGGTGCGAGACGCGGTGGGCATCGGTCCACGCCGGGGGCCATAGGGATGACCGGGCCGGTCACCTCGGGCATCGGTCCACGCGAGCGCCGCTGGCTCGTGATCTTCCTCGCCCTCGGCAGCGCGTACTTCGCGTTTCTCCTCCTCGACCGGCTCGTCGGCTTCGTCGGTGGGTTCGCCTCGATCGTCCTCATCCTGTTCCTCGCCTGGCTGCTGGCGTTCGTGATGTCGCCGCTCGTGGCGGGCCTCGAGCGTCGCCTCGACCTGCCGCGGCCGGCGATCGTGGTCGGCGCCTACCTGCTTGCCCTCGTCGTGGTCGGCTTCGTCCTGTTCTACACCGGGGCGGCGATGACCCAGCAGGTCGCGGAGCTGGCGCGCAACTACCCCGCCACCGAGCGCGACATCCTCGCCACGCTCGGCGAGTGGGAGCGCGGCATGCAGCTCGGACGGCTGCGGATCGACCTCACCGACCTCTATGCCGGCGCCGTCACGCAGGTCGAGGAGCTGGGCCGCGCGATCGTGCAGCAGGCAGAGGGGATCGCCGGCGTCACGATCGCGGCGCTCGGCTCCCTGCTGCTCATCATCGTGCTCTCGCTCTACATGCTCATGGACTCGCAGCGCATTCTCGGCCGCCTGCGCGCCGCGGTCCCGCGACGCTTCACCGACGAGGCCGAGCTGCTCGAGCGCAGCGTGGTCCGCGCGTTCGGGGGCTTCCTGCGCGCCCAGCTCATCCTCGGCGCGCTGCAGGCCCTCCTCGTGGGTGTCGTGGGGACGATCTTCGGGATCCCCTATCTCTTCCTGTGGGGCACGATCAGCGCGCTGGCGATGCTCATCCCATTCTTTGGGCCACCCCTCGCCCTGTTGCCGCCGATCGTCGGCGCGGCGCTCTTCGGGGGCGGCACGTTCATCCCGGTCACGATCATCCTCGTCGTCGTCCAGACGATTCTCGTCAACTGGCTCCAGCCGCGGCTCATGCGTGGCGCGCTCGGCCTGCACCCGATCCTCGTCCTCGTCGGGCTGCTCCTCGGCGCACAGCTGGCCGGCGTGTGGGGTGCACTGTTCGGCATCCCCGTCATCGCCGTCATCTGGGTCTTCGTGAGCTACTTCGCGTTCGGCACGCTGCCGAACGCAGCGCTCCCCGAGACCGAGCGGCTCACCGACGTCGACGAGCACGTGATGGTCAGCGTCGAGAAGGAGCAGGTCGGCGACGAGACGCATCCGCACATCCACGTCACGCGGACGCGACGTCCCGACGGCAGCGAGCAGGTGGAGATCCGCACCGATCCGGTCCCGCCGGTCGACGGCTGACCACCCGCCGGGCGGCAGGATCATGACGTCCCGGCTCGACCAACGGCCGTGGCTGGCCGTGGCGCTCGTCATCGCCGCCTTCCTGGTCCCCGTGGTGGCCGGCATCGCGCGTGCGACCGCGTTCGGGTACGACGAGTCGATCTACGCGCAGCTGAGCCGAGCCCTGGCCGGCGGACCACCCGCCGCCGGTGCCGGCAGCTACCGGCCTCCGGGCCTCGGGCTGCTCGGCCTGCCGGCGGCCCTCGTCTCGAATGCCGAATGGCCATTTCGGCTGGTCGGCGCCCTGGGCGGGATCGGCCTGGTGAGCGCGACGTGGTGGGTGGCCCGGTTGGCCGGCGGCGGAGTCGCGGCGCTCGTCGCGGCCGTCGCGGTGGCGGCCGCGTGGCCGGTCCAGATCGAGAGCACCACCTTCCTGACCGACGTGCCGGCCGCGACCCTCGTGGTCCTCGCCGCGGGGCTCACCTGGCGGGCGCTGACGGACGCCGGGGGCCGCCGCGAGTGGATCTGGCTCGGCGCGGTCGCCGCGGCTGCCTTCTCCATCCGCTTCGGCTCGATCCTTCCGTTGTCGGGCATCGCGCTCGCCGGCCTCGTCGTCGGAACCGCGCCGGCGCGCCTGGCCGTCATCCGCGCGGCCGCCGTCTGTGCCGTACTGCTGCTGCCCCACGCCGTCCACGCGACGGCGACGACCGGGGCGCCATGGGGCATCGTCAGCGCCGCCCAGCGTGCGACCGGGGAAGGCGCGGGCACCGAGGCGCTCGTCGCGTACCTGGCCATGCTGCCGGCCCAGCTGATGGGTCCGTTGGCCGGCGCGCTGGCCGTCGTCGGCCTGATCGCGGCCGTGCGCGAGGCCGGCTCATCGGCCGCGGATGCACGGTTCGCCCGGTTCACCGGCATCGCGGCCGTCGTGCCGATGGTGGCGCTCGTCGCGTCCTCGCACGCGGAGGCGCGCTACGCCTTCGCCCCCGTGGCACTCCTCGCGGTCCTCGGCGCGACGCGCCTCGTCCCCTGGGCGCATCGCCTCGTCATCGCTCGTCCGGCGCTACGCATCGCGGTGGCGGGGATCGCAGCCGCGGGGCTCGTCGGGGGCTCGATCATGACGCTCGACGAGATCGATCGACGCGTGGCCGTCTGGGGGTGGACCCGCGACGTGGCACGTGCCATCGACGCCGACAGCGAGGGTACGGACTGTGTCGTCGTGGCCAGCGACGCGCCGATCATGGCCTGGTACGCCCGGTGCGCGGCGGCCACGTTCGGCTCACCTCCGTCGATCGACCCGATCGAGCCGGACGCCGCGACGCGGCAGTACGTCGTGCTCCGCGCCGACGGCCACCACCAGCCGCCGGGTGCCGCGGACGCGCTGCCTCGTGGCTTCGAACCGTGGCGGACGTTCACCGACGGCGACGGCGCGGTGGTAGCGACGGTGTACCGGTCGCGCGACGGCGGACGCTGACGCGCCAGGAGACGCCGTCAGGCGACGGTGCGCTTGACCAGCGGGGTGACGTCCTCGGCGAAGTGGCAGGCGCTCATGTGTCCGCCGCCGACATCGCGGAGCGGCGGCTCCTCGACCTTGCAGATCTCCTGCGCCATCGGGCAGCGCGTGTGGAACCGGCAGCCGGACGGCGGGTTGGCGGGTGACGGCAGGTCGCCCTTCAGCACGATGCGTTCGCGCCGCACCGTGGGGTCCGGGATCGGGATCGCGCTGAGCAGCGCCTTCGTGTACGGGTGCTTCGGGTTCTCGTAGAGGTCATCGGCCACCGCCAGCTCGACGAGCTTGCCGAGGTACATCACGCCGACCCGGGTCGACAGATGCCGGACGACCGCCAGGTTGTGGGCGATGAACAGGTACGTGAGCTGGAACTCGTCCTGGAGGTCGGAGAGCAGGTTGAGGACCTGCGACTGGATCGACACGTCGAGGGCCGAGACCGGCTCGTCGCAGACGACGAACTTCGGGCGCAGCGCCAGGGCGCGGGCGATGCCGATGCGCTGACGCTGGCCGCCGGAGAATTCGTGCGGGTAGCGGTGGATGTGCTGCTGGTTCAGGCCCACCCGCTTGAGGAGCTCGCGGACCGCGGACTCGCGCTCGCGCTTGTTCGTCATGCCGTGGACGAACAGTCCCTCACCCACGATCTCGCCGACGCTCATCCGCGGGTTGAGCGACGCGTAGGGGTCCTGGAAGACGACCTGGATGTCGCGCCGCGCCGCCTTCAGCTCCCGAGCGTTCAGGTCGAACAGCGACTTGCCCTCGAACGTCACCGATCCACCGGTCGGCGGCAGGAGGCGGAGGATGACCTTGCCGAGCGTCGTCTTGCCGCAGCCGGACTCCCCCACCAGGCCGAGCGTCTCACCCTCCTTGACGGTGAAGCTCACGCCATCGACGGCCCGGACCGCGCCGAGCTTGCTGACGCCGAGTAGACCGCCGCGGATGTCGAAGTGCTTCACGAGGTTGTCGACCTCGAGGAGCGGCGGTCGCGGGGCGCGCGTGCGTGCGGCCGGAGCGGCCGGTTCGGTGGCGGTGGTCATCGGCTCCGATGTCTGCGGGATCTGGCTCGTCATCGGGCGCTCGCCTGGGTGGAGAGCGTGTCCTCGACGCGCTCGGTGGTGAGCTGGGCGGCGGACGCCTCGGCCTCGGCGGGGGTGGCATCGGCACCCACCTCGGGCGCCTCGCCGGTCGGCGTCAGCCAGCAGCGGCTCACGTGGTCGGTTCCGACGTCGCGGAACGGCGGCGCGGAGTCGCAGATCGGCATTCGATATGGACAGCGGCGCTTGAACAGGCAGCCGGTCGGCAGGTTGTAGGGCGAGGGGACGGTGCCCTTGATCACCTCGAGCCGCTCGACGCGCTCGTCGAGGCGCGGGATCGAGTGCAGCAGGCCCTGGGTGTACGGGTGATGCGGGGTGCCGAAGATCGTGCGCACGTCGCCGCGCTCGACGACCTTGCCCGCGTACATGACGACGACCTCATCGGCCATCTCGGCGACGACGCCGAGGTCGTGGGTGATGAGCATGATCGCCATGCGGTTCTTCTCGCGCAGGTCCCGCATGAGCTGGAGGATCTGCGCCTGGATCGTCACGTCGAGCGCCGTGGTGGGCTCGTCCGCGATGAGGAGGTCGGGGTTCGTCGAGAGCGCCATGGCGATCATCACGCGCTGCCGCATGCCACCCGACAGCTGGTGGGGATACTCCTTCGCCCGACGCTTGGCGTCGGGAATGCCCACGAGTGCGAGCATCTCCACCGCGCGGTCCCACGACTCACGCGCGCTCATGGCAGTGTGCTGCTGCACAGCCTCCGCGATCTGCGACCCGCAGGTGAACACCGGGTTCAGGCTCGTCATCGGCTCCTGGAAGATCATGCTGACCTGGTCGCCGCGGATGTCGCGCATCTCCTCGTTCGACTGCTTGAGGAGATCCTCGCCGTTCAGCTTGATCTCGCCGTCGACGATCTTCCCCGGCCGCTCGATGAGGCGCATCACCGACAGGCTGGTGATGCTCTTCCCGCAGCCGGACTCACCGACCACGCCGAGCGTCTGGCCATGGCCGATCTCGAACGAGACGCCATCGACGGCCTTGACCGTGCCGTCCTGGGTGAAGAAGTGGGTGCGAAGGCCCTTGATCTCCAGGAGCGGCCCGGAGTGCCGCGGGCTGGCCGTCACGCCTCCACCCGCTGGCGGGGATCGAGCGCATCACGCAGGCCGTCGCCGAGGAAGTTCGCCGCCAGCACGATGAGCACGAGCACGCCGGACGGGAAGAACACGAGGGACGGTTCGCGGTAGAGGTACTCGAACGCGACGTTGAGCAGCGTCCCGAGGCTCGGCACTGTCGGAGGGAGTCCGAACCCGAGGAAGCTGAGCGCCGCCTCGACGACGACCGAGTCGGCGATGCCGAGGCTGGCCGCGACGATGATCGGCGCCAGGGCCGGCGGCAGCATGTGCCGCAGGATGATGCGCTGCGGTGTCGCACCGAGCGCGCGCGCCGCCTGCACGTAGTCGACCTCTCGGAGGGACAGGAACTCACCGCGCACGAGCCTCGCCGCCGTCGTCCAGCCGGTGATCCCGATGGCGAGGATGACGGTCCACATGCTCGCCCCCCAGAAGGCGACGAAGATGATGATGATGAAGAGCCCCGGCAGCGACAGCGCGATGTCGACCACGCGCATCAGCAGATTGTCGACCCAGCCGCCGGCATAGCCCGCGATCGCGCCGATCGTCACGCCGATGAGGACGATGATGATGACCGCAGCGAACGCGATCATGAGCGACGTCCCGGCGCCCGCCATCAGCTGGCCGAAGATGTTGTACCCCACCCGGGTGTAGCCGAGCAGCGCGAGCGTGAGCTGCCCGTCCTCGTTGAAGATCTCCGGCGGATCGAAGGACCGGCTCGCGCTGACCTCGAGGGTCTCACCCGCGATGAAGGGGATGACGAGGGCCCCCACGATGAGGACCACGAGGGTCACCGCGCCGATGACCGCCAGCCAGTGGCGGTAGAACCGGCGCCGAACGAGGTCCCAGTAGGTACGGACCTCGGTACGGTCGATATCCTCGAGATCCTCCGTCTCGTTCGTGGTGCGGACGTCGAACGTCGTTCCGGCCATCTCGCTCCCCTAGTACTTGATGCGGGGGTCGACGACCCCGTACATGATGTCGGCGATGAGGTTGCCCGCGACGACCGCGATCCCCCCGAGCAGGACGAAGGCCATGATCACCGGGTAGTCTCGCTGGCCGATGGCGTTGATCCCGAGGGATCCGAGGCCCGGCCACGAGAAGATCGTCTCCGTGATCACCGCACCCGCCACGAGGGCCGGCAGCGAGAGCCCGAGGAGCGTGACCACGGGGATGAGCGCGTTCCGCAGGGCATGCCGGAAGTTCACGCGGGACGGCGCGACGCCCTTCGCCTTGGCGGTGCGGATGTAGTCCTGGTGGAGGACCTCGAGCATCGTGGCGCGCACGTAGCGCGACCATCCGGCGATGCTCTGGATGGCGAGGCTGGCCACCGGCATGATCATGTGCCAGCCGATGTCGATCGGGTTGCTCTCACCCTGCAGGCTCGACGTCATCCCGCCGAACGGCAGGAGGCGGAGCCAGACGGCGAAGATGACGAGGAGCGCGGTGCCGATCACGAACGACGGCATCGCATACCCGATCGTCGCGAAGGTGGTGACGATCTTGTCGGCGAGGCTGTACTGCTTGATCGCCGCGAGCATCCCGAGCGGGACGGCGACGACGACGGTGAGCAGGAGCGACGTTCCCATCAGCAACGCCGTTGCGGGGAAGCGCTCGGAGATGAGCTCGAGGACCGGGCGACGGTAGCTGATGCTCGTGCCCCAGGCGTCCTCGCGCCAGACCTGCGCGTAGTTCGTGATGAAGGCAATGAACTTGACGTGCATCGGCTCGTTGAAGCCGTAGATCTCGGCCATCCGCTCGAGGACCTCGGGACGCACTCCGGGGACGCGGAGGTTACCGAACGGGTCGCCGGGGGCGAGGTACACGAGCAGGAATGAGATCAGCGCGACCCCGAACAGGATCGGAATCGCCTGGATGAGGCGGCGGATGACGTACGTAAGCATTCGCGTCGATCTCGTTTCTG
>DASVFG010000171.1:0-20075 GCA_036380155.1 Candidatus Limnocylindria bacterium | reverse complement strand
GCCGATGGCCGCGGCGCGCCCGGTGAGCTTCTCGTTGACCTGCGCCGGCGCGGCGAGGCCCGAGATGTCGCCCTTGATGTCGCTGATGAAGACGGGCACGCCGGCGGCGCTCAGCTGCTCGGCGAGGACCTGCAGCGTCTTGGTCTTGCCGGTGCCGGTGGCGCCGGCCACGAGGCCGTGGCGGTTCATCATCGCCAGTGGGATGCGGACCTGCGCGGCGGGGAGCGCCAGGTCAGCGGCCATCGCGGCGCCGAGGGTGACGCCCGGGGCGTCGAAGCCGTAGCCGGCGGCGATCGCCGCCTCGAGTTCAGTGCTCACCGCGGCAGTGTAGCCGCCGGCTGCGGCGGTCGACTCCGGCCCTCTCGGAGCGCCAGGTTGCTCGGCTAGCCGCGGTTCGGATCGATCCGCGGCAGCCGCGTCCGGCCCTCGACGAGGAAGTGCCGGAACCACTCGTCGATGAGCCGCAGGTTATCGACGCGCCGGAAGGGCGTCCCCGAGCGGGTGAGCTCGTGCGACTCGTCCGGCACGCGCATGAGACGCACGGTGCGCTTCAGCGAGCGGAGGAGCGCGAACAGCTCCTCGGCCTGGGTAACGGTGCAGCGCAGGTCCTTCTCCGAGTGCTGGATGAGGAGCGGCGTGGTGACCTGTGCGCCGTACGTGAGCGGCGAGTGGCGGCGGTAGAGGTCCCAGTCCTCCCACGGATGCACGCCGTACTCGAAGAGGCCGAACGTCGGGCCGCCGATGTCGCCGGACAGCATCTGGCTGACCATGTCGTTCACGCTGCGGCAGGTGACCGCGGCCTTGAACCGATCGGTGTGGCCGACGATCCACGACGTCAGGTAGCCGCCGTACGAGCCACCGGTGACGCCGAGCCGATCCGGGTCGGCGAGGCCATCGGCCACGAGCGCGTCGATGCCCCCGATGACGTCGTCCATCGGCCCGTCGCCCCAGTTCGCGACGTTCGCGGTGAGGAAGGCCTGGCCGTAGCCCTGCGAGCCGCGCGGGTTGCAGGCGTAGACGCTGATCCCGTTGGCGGCCAGGACCTGCCACTCCCACATGAGCGACCAGCCGTAGAGCGTGGCCGGGCCTCCGTGGATCTCGAGGACGGTGGGTGCCGGGCGCCGCTTCGTGCTGGCGGGTGATTCGACGAACCAGCCCTGGATGCGCCGTCCGTCGACCTCGTGCCAGCGCTCGACGGGCTTGACGAGCCGGATGTCGCGCCACGCCTCGCCCATGAGATCGGTGATCCGGGTGAGCGCGACGCGGTCGGAGCCGGTGAGGCGGCCGGCCGGGACGTCGCCGACGACGACGTTCGGCACCTCGAACCCGCTGGCGCGCGAGGCGGCCACCCGCGCGCCGCCGCGCGGGAGCGCCGCGAGGTCCTGCCGTCCGAGCGTGTGGCGGTCCTGCGTGAGGCGCTCGATCCGCCGACCCTCGATCTCGACCCGCCACAGCTCCACCGCCCCGTCGACCGGCGCGGCGAAGACGAGCCATCGGCCGTCCGCCATCCAATGCAGCCGATGCGCGCCGCCGCCGACGAGGTCGCTGTTCATGCCCGCGTTCGCCTCGAGGTCGGCCCCCTCGAGCAGGTTCTCCGCGGCGCCGTCGCGGACGCGGAAGCGCCACACGCTCGCCTGGTCGAGCACGCCCTTGCGCCAGTCGCGGTTGCCGATGGCCGCGACCCACGTGCCGTCGGGCGACCAGCTCGGCGCGGCCCACGCCTGGCGTCCGCGGCCCGGCGACAGCTGGCGGACGTCCTTGGTCCGGAGCGACACGAGGTAGATGTCGCTGCGCCAGCCGAGATCCGGGTTCGGGTGCCGATCCGACACGAACGCGATCGTCCGGCCGTCGGGCGACCAGCGCGGATCCCCGTCGTGGTGGTCGCCGCGGGTCAGGAGCTCCGCGTCCCCGCTCGCGACGTCGACAAGCCACAGGCGGCTGAACCGATCGTGGACGAAGCCCGCGCCATTGAACTGGTAGAGGAGCGTGTCGATGAGCCGCGTGTCCGGGACCGGCGGATCGTCCGGCTTGCGATCGGGCGCCTTCTCCGGCTCGGTCGAGCGGGCACCGCTCACCACGCACAGCCGCCGTCCGTCGGGCGACCAGCTGAAGCCCTCCACGTCCTTCGGGAGATCGGTGACCTGGCGCGCCTCGCCTCCATCGGCGAATGGCAGGAGCCAGACCTGGGTGCCGCCCTCCTTGGGTGCCTCCGGCTTGCCGGGCTTGCGGCCGCCGCCACCGGCCTGGAGGACGCCGGCACGGTCGGAGACGAAGGCGAGCGACCGCCCATCCGGCGACCAGCGTGGCATCGTGTCGTTCTTCGCGCCGGCGGTCAGCTGGCGGGCCGGGGCGGACGCGTCCGCGGGGACGACCCACAGCGCGGTCCGGTAGCCATCCTTGCCGGGCGCCACGCTCTTGACGGCCACGGCGACCCATCGGCCGTCCGGCGACAGGGCGAGATCGACGGGGACGCGGAGGTCGTAGAGGTCCTCGGGACGCGGCGCACGGGCAGCCATCGGTCGGTGCTTCTCCTCGCGGTCGTGGGGGAGCATCAGTGTAGCCGGGCAGGTGGCGGGTGACCCGGCGCCGGCCTTGCGTGGCTGGTGGCGACGCGGTGTGACGGAGGGCTACCAGTTCGTGGCGGTGGAGGCCTCGATCTCGCCGACCGACGCGAGCCAGCGCTCGGCGTCGATGGCGGCCTTGCAGCCGTCGCCGGCGGCGGTCACCGCCTGGCGGTAGTGGTGGTCGTGGACGTCGCCGGCAACGAACACCCCCTCGATCCCCGACCCGGTCTCGCCGTCCACGATCTCGAGATACCCGCCCTCGCCGACGGTGAGCTGGCCCGCGAAGAGATCGGTGTTCGGCTTGTAGCCGATGGCCACGAACATGCCCTGCACCGGGAGCTCGGAGGTCTCGCCGGTCGAGGTGTCCCGCAGGGTGAGGCTGTTCACCGTCATCTCGCCCTTGACCTCGGCGACCTCCTTGTTCCAGAGGACGTCGATCTTCTCGTGGTTGAGCGCCCGGTCCTGCATGATCTTCGAGCCGCGGAACTCCTCGCGCCGCACGATCATCGTCACCTTGTTCGCGAAGCGGGTGAGGAACGTCGCTTCCTCGAGCGCGGTGTCCCCGCCCCCGACGACCGCCACGTCGCGACCTCGGAAGAAGAACCCGTCGCACGTGGCGCACGCGCTCACCCCGCGCCCTCGGAACTCCTCCTCGGTCGGCAGGCCCAGCCACAGGGCCGATGCGCCGGTGGCGACGATGACCGAGTCCGCCAGGTATTCGTCGTCGTTGACCCAGATGCGGAAGGGGCGCTGGCTGAAGTCGACCTTCGTGGCGTCCTTCTCGATGAGCTTCGAGCCGAAGCGCTCCGCCTGCTCACGGAACTGCTGCATGAGCTCGGGACCCTGGATCCCGTTCGGGAAGCCGGGGTAGTTCTCCACGTCGGAGGTGATCATCAGCTGGCCCATCGGCACGTTGCCGGCGATGACGAGCGGCGCCAGGTTCGCACGTCCCGCATAGATCGCGGCGGTCAGCCCGGCGGGTCCGGAGCCGATGATGGCGACCTTTCGGTGGCGCGTGTCGGCGGGGTCGGGCTCGGTGGCGCCGGTGCTCGGGGGGACGGTGGCGGTCATGGTCGCCTCAGTCTAGCGAACCGCCGCGAAATGCCCATGCCAGGGCCGCCTCGAATGCCTCGGTGCCGGCGGCCTTGTCGACGACGGTCGCATACGCGTCCCCCCGGATCATCCCCGGCAGCGAGGTCCGCGCGCTCCCGGTCCAGAACACGACCGGCAGCCGCTCGTACCGGTGCCGCGTGGCGAGGAAGAGCGCGGCGCTCAGCTCATGCTCGAGCCGCCAGTCCAGGATGACGACCGCGGGCGCGGGATCCGTCCGCAGGGCGGCAAGGAACGGCAGCGGCCGATGGAAGACGGTCGGCTCCCCACCAGCCGCGGCGCACAGCTCCACGGCCAGGGACGCGGCCGCCGGCTCGTCCTCGACGATCCAGACCGGCCGGCCCTCGGTCGCCTCGATCGCGATCCGCTCCGCCACGCGGACGCGGCGTGCACGCCGCGTGCCGATTCAGACCACCCGCTCTACCATGAGGACTGATGACCACCCCGCTCCGCCGTCCCTCGGCGACCGTGCTCGTCGGCGGCGTGCCGGTCGGGTCCGCGCATCCGATCGTCGTCCAGTCGATGACGAACACCGACACCGCCGATGCCGACGGCACCGCGATCCAGGTCGCGCAGCTCGCGCACGCCGGCTCCGAGCTCGTGCGGATCACGGTGAACAACGACGCCGCCGCCCAGGCGGTCCCGGTCATCCGCGACAAGCTCGACCGGCTGGGGGTCGACGTGCCGCTCATCGGCGACTTCCACTACAACGGCCATCTGCTGCTCACGAAGTACCCCGCGGCGGCGGCGGCGCTCGCGAAGTACCGGATCAACCCGGGCAACGTGGGCACGAAGCGGCGCGACGAGCAGTTCGTCCAGATCATCGACGTGGCCGTCGCCAACGACAAGCCGGTCCGCATCGGCGTCAACTGGGGCTCGCTCGACCAGCAGCTCCTGACCGAGATGATGGACGCGAATGCCGCCTCGCCGGACCCGAAGGACAGCCGCGAGGTGATGATCGAGGCGATGATCGAATCGGCCCTGCGCTCCGCGCGGCTCGCCGAGGAGGCCGGGATGCGGCACGACCAGATCATCATCAGCGCCAAGGTCTCCGG
The DNA here is from genome assembly GCA_036380155.1 of Candidatus Limnocylindria bacterium. Classification (GTDB taxonomy): domain Bacteria; phylum Chloroflexota; class Limnocylindria; order QHBO01; family QHBO01; genus JACDBZ01. The sequence continues at coordinate 15,346 of DASVFG010000171.1, read as the reverse complement.
CGTGCAGGACCTCGTCGAGGTCTACGACCGGCTGGCCGCCCGCTGCGACTATCCGCTCCATCTCGGCCTCACCGAGGCGGGCATGGGGTCCAAGGGCATCATCACCTCGACCGCCGGCCTGGCGATCCTCCTCCAGCGCGGCATCGGCGACACGATCCGGGTCTCCCTGACCCCGGATCCGGGCGGCGATCGGACGCAGGAGGTCCAGGTCGCCCAGCAGGTCCTCCAGTCGATGGGCCTGCGCTCGTTTCTCCCACAGGTCTCGGCGTGCCCGGGCTGTGGCCGCACGACCTCGACGTTCTTCCAGGAGATGGCACGCGACATCCAGGCCTATCTCGTCGAGCAGATGCCGAAGTGGCGCGAGATTCACCCGGGCGTCGAGGAGCTGCGCGTCGCGGTCATGGGCTGCGTGGTGAACGGGCCTGGCGAATCGAAGCACGCGGACATCGGCATCTCGCTGCCCGGCACGTTCGAGGAGCCGGTTGCGCCCGTGTTCGTCGACGGCGAGAAGACCGAGACCCTCCGCGGCGACGACATCGTGCCGCGCTTCCTCGCCATCCTCGACGACTACGTGACGCGCCGCTACCCGTCCCCGCTCGCCTGAGTCAGTCCTCGCAGCCAGGGACAGGGGTGAGCGGGGCCTGTGGGTTGTTCTCGGCGGCCGCCACGCCGAGGAGGAGCGCGCCGCCGTCCGGAGCGATCCGCATCCGCATGACCAGCCATCCCGCCTGGGCGTCGGCGGGCGTGACCGTGTACGACCCGAAGGCCTCGCCGTCGATCGTGAGCTCGATCGTGCGCGAGGCACGCCCCAGCTCGACCACCGTGCGCGCGCATTGGACCGCCGACGTGGATCCCGCCGACGCCCCACTGGGCTCCGCGATCTCGTAGCGCACATCCCGCAGCACGGGCGACTGGTTCGTCACATCGAAGACGATGAGCGGGCCGGCCTCCTCGACCTCGGTGACCGCGACCCGCACGGGGTTGCAGGCCAGGAGCGCGACCGCCACGAGCAGCGGGGTGGCGGCACGCGCGACGTTCATCGGCTCGGCTCCCAGCGGAAGAACCGGAGCGCGACGACCAGGCCGACGAGGCCCCACGCCGCCACGATGCCGATGTCGGCCCACGGGACGCCGGCGTCCGCTCCGCGCGCGTAGAGGTCGAGCATCGCGTCGGCGACGTGGCGGACCGGCAGCAGCCTGCTCAGCGTATCGATCCAGGCCGGCGCGTTCTCCATCTGGATGAAGACGTTGCTGATGAACAGGACCGGCAGGATCGACGCGTTGACGACCGCGGGCGCGGCGTCGGCGGTCGGGATCAGGCCCGACACGGCCAGGCCGAGGGCGCTGAACGCGGCGGCCGCCACGACGAGCACGGTCAGGATGGCCGGCAGCGCGTCCCACGGCACCGGCACGTCGTACACGATCGCGCCGAAGGCGGCGACGATGGCCACCAGGAGCAGCGCGACGGCGATGGCATGGCCGATGCGCCCCGCGAGGTACGCCCACGGCGGCAGCGGCGTGCCGCGGATGCGCTTGAGGATGCCCTCGTCACGGGCGATCGTGACCGCCATCGCGAGGTTCGTGTACGTGGCGGTGACGACGCCGAAGGTGATGATCGCCGGGGTGAAGAAGCGAGCCGCATCGGCCCCGAACAGGACGTTGAAGATGACCATGAAGAGGAGCGGGAACACGAACGTGAAGAAGGCGGCGGCCGGGTTGCGCCAGAAGGCGCGGTTCTCGTAGCGCACCTGGCGGAGCGCAAGGGCGAGGTCGCTCATGCCACCGCCTCCGCGCCATCGCCCGCGGCCCCCTCGGCGGCCTCGGCGGCCTCGGCGGTCAGCTCGAGATAGACGTCCTCGAGGGAGCGACGCGTGACCTCGAGCTCGGTGAGCGCCACGCCGGCATCGAGCGCCCACGTCGTCAGGGCGTGGAGCGCCCGGGTCGGGTCCTCGGTCTCGAGCTGCCAGCCGCTCCCATCGGCCGCGGCGCCGAGCGACGCCGGCGGCGCGCCGTCCGGCAGGCGGAACCGGATGCGCGACGCGGTGCTCCGTGAGCCGATGAGCTCGTCCGCGGTGCCGGTCGCCACGATCTCGCCGGCCGCGATGATCGCCAGCCGATCGGCCAGCGCCTGGGCCTCGTCCATGAAGTGCGTGGTGAGGAAGATCGTCTTGCCGAGGTCCGCCAGCCCACGGATCGTGCTCCACGCCTGCCGTCGGGCAGCCGGGTCGAAGCCGGTGGTGGGCTCGTCGAGGAAGAGAAGCTCGGGGTCGCCGGCGAGCGCGACGGCCAGGTCGACGCGCCGGCGTTGCCCGCCGGAGAGCGTCCCGACCCGTCGGTCCGGCACCTCGGCCAGCCCGGTGAGCGTGAGCACCTCGTCGACCGGACGGGGTGCGGGATAGTAGCCGCGCACGAGCTCCACGATCTCGCGGACGGTGAGGTACGCGTCGACGCCGGTCTGCTGGAGGACGATGCCGACTCGCTCCTTCCGCGCGCGCTCGTCCCGTGCCGGGTCGTGCCCGAGGACGCTCACCTCGCCCGACGTCCGCGGTCGGTGGCCCTCGAGGATCTCGACGGTCGTCGTCTTGCCGGCGCCGTTCGGTCCGAGCAGCGCGAACACCTCGCCGTGCTGAATCGTCAGGTCGATCCCGCGCACGGCCTCGATCGGACCGTACGAGCGACGCAGCCCCCGGACGACGATCGCCGGGCCGGCCACTACCCGATGCTGGCCAGGAAGGTCCAGGCGGCGATCACGAAGGCGAGGACGATGAACGTCACCAGCGCGAGGGGCAGGAACGCGACGTTCAGCGGACGATGCGCCCCGACCGGCGCCCGATCGGCGACCTCGTCGGCCTCGAGGCGGGTGGCGGGAAGGTTGCGGTCCATGGTCACTCTCCCTGGTCGATGATCGCGGCGAGCTTCTCGTCGAGCGATGCCTGCGAGATCTGGCCGATCTGTCGCGCGACGACCCGGCCGTCGCGGCCGATGAAGTACGTCTCCGGTGGACCGAGCATGCCATATGCGGCGGCCACCGTGCCGCCCGGATCCATCGCCGCCGGCCACGTGCCGCCGTTCCGTGCCATGAAGGCGCGGGCCGCCTCGGAGCGATCCTGATAGACGATTCCCACGATGGCAAGCCCGTCCGCGGCGTGCGCCTCGGCCGCCGACCGCAGGAGCGGGAACTCCTCGACGCACGGGCCGCACCAGCTCGCCCAGAAGTTCACGATCACCGGGCGTCCGCGCAGGTCGGCGAGCCGAATCGGGGCGCCATCGAGATCGGCGAGGACGAAGTCGGGCGCCATCGCGCCGATGGCGGTCGGCGACTGCGCCGGCTCGCGGGCGACGACCCACGCGGCGAGGCCGGCCAGGAGGATCAGCGGAAGGACCGCGGCGGCCACGAGAACGCCGATCGGCAGGCGGCGGAGATCGGTTCGGCGCCCGTGCGGGACGCTGCCGGTCACCGGTGGCTCAGTGCGCGGCGCCGTCGTCGTGCGAGCTGCGCTCGGTATCCCGCCATTCGGTGTTCGCGGCCCGGATCCAGAAGACGACGCCGGCGACGAGGATGAGGAGGCCGGGCACGAGGATGAAGAGATTCGCGACCTGGTCCTCGTTGCGGAAGACGAACCCGGCACCCAGCGTCGCCGCGCCGAGCGACATCACGACCGGCAGGAAGCTCGGCCCCGGCAGGTGGACGCCACGCGGCGGATGCGGGCGCTCCTCCGCCGGCCCGGACGCTCCGCGCGACGCGATGACGAACACCAGTCCCAGGACGACCACGAGCGCGATCCCGATGAGGAGGTAGCCGAACGTGGTGTCGTTGAGGAACTCGATCTCCATGGTCGTCGGCCCCTACTTCAGGAAGTAGATGATGCTGAACACCGCGATCCACACGACGTCGACGAAGTGCCAGTACATGCTGACCGCCTCGACCGCCACGTGGTTCCGCGCGCTGAACTGGCCGCGCATGGCGCGCGCGAGCACGATCGTCAGGCCGACCGCCCCTCCGAAGACGTGGGCGCCGTGGAACCCGGTGAGCGTGTAGAACACCGTTCCGAACACGCCGTCCCCGATGCCGAAGCCGAGCTGGCTGTAGTCGTACAGCTGGCCCGCCAGGAAGAGGACGCCGAGGGCGAGGGTGATGAACGTCCACAGCTTCAGCTTGCCGGTGTCGCCGCGCCGGATGGCCCAGACACCGAACTGCATGGTGAAGCTCGAGGCGACGAGGATGGCGGTGAGGACGGCCGCGAGCGGCAGGTCCAGCTCATGGGCGCCGGGCGGCGGACCCCACTCCCCGACGAACGAGGCACGCGCGTTGAAGTACGTGGCGAACAGGCCGCCGAAGAACATGACCTCGGAGGCGATGAACAGGAGCATGCCGAGCAGCGCGGTCGAGATCCCCGACTGTGCGTGCGGGACGACGACGATCGGGTCGCCCTCGCCGGCGGGCCGCTTGTCCATGGCCGCGTCGGCGGTCATACCAGGTCCTCCGGCCGGCGCTCGATGTCACCGGGCTTGTCGTCGGTCGCCGCCGGCCCATCCGCCTCTTCCTCCTCGAGGTCCGCGGGCCGCGCGGCGGCGTGGCCGTGGCCATGGGTGAGGAAGAAGAGCGGCCGCTCCGAGTGGATCGGCGGGAGGCGGTCGAAGTTGTAGGCCGGCGGCGGGGAGGTCGTCGCCCACTCGAGCGTGTTGCCCTCCCACGGATCGTCGCCCGCGGGCTCCCCGTTGATGAACGTGGCGATCACGTTGATGAGGAACGGGATCACGCTCACCGCGACCATGAACGCGCCGACCGTCGACGCGAAGTTCAGCAGCGTCCAGCCGGCGTTCGGGTCGTAGTCGCTGATGCGTCGCGGCATGCCGTCCAGCCCGAGCTGGTGCATCGGGAAGAAGGCGAGGTTGAAGCCGATGAAGTGGATCCAGAAGTGGACCTTGCCGAGCGGCTCGTTCAGCTTGCGGCCGAACATCTTCGGGAACCAGTAGTAGGTGGCGGCGAAGACGCCGAACACCGCGCCGCCGAAGAACACGTAATGGAGGTGAGCCACCACGAAGTAGGTGTCCTGGACGTGGAAGTCGAAGGGCGGCTGGCCGAGCATCACGCCACTGATCCCTCCGATGAGGAACATCGAGAGGAAGCCGATGGCGAAGAGCATCGGCGTCGCCAGCGTGAGCTTGCCGCGCCACATCGTCGCAAGCCAGTTGAACATCTTGACGCCGGTCGGGATGCCGATGAGCGTCGTCATGAACGCGAAGAAGGGCAGCGCGACCGCTCCCGTGGTGAACATGTGATGCGCCCACACGCTGAAGCTGAGCAGGCCGATCCCGATGGTGGCGAACACGAACGCCTTGTAGCCGAACAGCGGCTTGCGGCTGAATACCGGCAGGACCTCCGATACCACCCCCATCGCCGGCAGGATGACGATGTAGACCTCGGGGTGGCCGAAGAACCAGAAGATGTGCTGCCACAGGATGGGGTTCCCGCCCACGCTCGGGTCGAAGAACGAGCCGCCGTAGTTGCGGTCGATGAAGAGCGCGATGAGCCCGGCGGTGAGCACGGGCGTGGCGAGCAGGATGAGCGTCGCGGTGACGAGGATCGTCCAGACGAAAATCGGCATCCGGAACAACGTCATGCCCGGCGCGCGCATCTTGAAGATCGTGGCGATGAAATTGACCGCCCCCAGGATCGACGCCGTTCCCACGAGCGTCAGGCCGATGATCCAGAGGTCGGTGCCGACGCCCTCCGCCCGGTTCGACAGCGGCGTGTAGCTGGTCCAGCCTTCCGCGGCGGCGCCACCGAAGAGATAGCCCGAGAAGATCAGCAGGCCGCCGAGGGGAAGCAGCCAGAAGCTCAGGGCGTTGATGCGCGGGAACGCCATGTCCGGCGCGCCGAGCTGGAGCGGCACGATGTAGTTCCCGAAGCCCGACAACGCGGGGATGATGAACAGGAACAGCATGATCGTCCCGTGCATCGTGAACGCCTGGTTGTAGGTGTCCTGGTCGACGAATTGGAGCCCAGGCACGGCCAGCTCGGAACGGATGACGAGCGCGAGGATCCCGGCGGCGAAGAAGAACAGGAAGCTGTTGACGATATAGAGGATCCCGATCTTCTTGTGGTCGACCGTCGTCAACCAGTCGATCACCCAGGATCGGCGGTACGAGCCGGCGCGGGGCTCGAGTGTCGTGGTGGCCATGCTGGTTCGCTCGCGCTCCGCTACTCGGTGACCGTCACGTCGCCCACCATTGCCTGGGGATGAGCGTCGCAGATGAATCGGAACTCGCCGGCTGGCAGAGCCGGCACTTCGTACGTGATGCTGCCCGGCTCGTTCAGGAACTCGCCGGTGAACAGGGCCTCACCGCCGTCGTAGATCGCCACGTTGTGCGGCACCGCCTCCTGGTTCTCGAACTCGATACAGAACGGCGTGTCGGCCGGCACCTCGAAGGCGTCGATGTCGAACTGGGTGTTGTTGGCGGTTATGGCGATCGTCGTCTCGCAGTCGCCGCCGCCCGGCTGCGGCGGGGGGGACCCTGAGGCGAGCGCTTCCACGTACTCGTCGTACTCGGCGCGCGGCATGGCGGTCACGGTGAAGACCATGTCAGCGTGCGCCGTACCGCAGAACTCCGCGCATTGCCCGGCATAGGTGCCGGCCTCGGTGACCGTGAACTCGAGCTCGTTCGGCGTGCCGTTCTCCCCAACCGGGATGAGGTCACGCTTGATGAGGAACTGGGGGACGTAGAACGCGTGGTTCACGTCGAGGGCGTTCAGGACGAGGCGCACCGGCTCCCCCACCGGCACCGCCAGGTCCGGGGGATTCCCGCCCTGCGAGTTCACCTGGGCGCCGTTCTCGTAGCGGAACGTCCAATTCCACTGGAACCCGTCGACCACGATGGTCGCGCCCGGGTTCTCGGCTCTCGCCTCGACACGGGCAAGCGCGTTCATGCTGAACACGAAGAGGACGAGCACGATGACGGTAGGAATTGCGGTCCAGATGATCTCGATGAGGTTGTTTCCGTGGTGCTGCTCGGGGAGCACGTCGTCACCCGGCTGCCGCTTGTATCGGACGACCGCGTAGATGATGAAGCCCTCCACCCCGAGGAAGACGACAGCCGCCAGGGCAAGCACGATGAGGTAGAGGTTGAAGACGTCCTGGCCTGCGTCCGTCGCCGGCTGGGGCGGCAGGAGGCAGCCGCTCGCGAGCAGCGCGATCAGCAGGGTCGGGAGGCCGGCGCGGAGCATCGTCCGCATCCGGGATCGGGCCGCCGGTCGTTGCATCAGTCTCGTTCGAGGCTCCCTGTAGGAACGGCACCTTGAGCGACACGTGGTGTCAGCGCACGCGCACTCAGCCGGGCTGACGGCGGCACGCGACGCATTGTAGCGAAGCCCATCGGCGACGCGCGACCCGCGTCACACACGACGATGGGGCCGAGCGATGCCCGACCCCATCAGCCGACCCCCCGGAAGATCAGGCCGCGCCGAAGAGCTCCGGGCAGACGCGCTCCTCGTGCGGCAGGAGGGGACGCGCGCGGACGCTCCATCGGTCCTCGCCGTCGGTCGTCCAGGTCGTCATCTGGTTCGACTGGCTCAGCTCGGTGAACCACGCCTCGCCCAGCTCACCGTCCGCGACGCCGCAGCGGGTCCCATTGCCGAAGTTCTCGGACACCTCGCCGAACGTGGCGGGGTCGTCGTCGGTCGGCCACTCGCGCACCTGTTCGGGTCCGCCCTCGATCGGCTCGCCGGTCACGTCACGGACGTAGAGGAGGAACGCATCGGGCTCGTAGGGCTGCCAGCCCTCGGACTCCCAGGCGTCGGCCGGAACGGCCATGTCGAGCGCGAGGAGCGAGTTGTTGAGGGAGTTGAGGAGCTCGTGTGCGTCGAGCTCGGCCTGGTCCACGCCCGGCGGCGGGTCCATGCCCATGTCCTCGCTCCACGTCCCCAGCCCATACACCGCGACGCGGGACTGCAGGTCACCGGCATTCAGCGTGAAGACCGTGGTGGAGGCGTCGGCGACCATGTTCTGCATCCCCAGCAGCTCGATCTCGGCGCCGGTGAAGAGCCCGCTGTCCTCGAACTCGGCGAGGACGAGCTGGATGCCCTCCTCGGTGAGCGTTCGCTCCTGGAGCGCCGGCAGCGCCGGCCCTGGGAACTCGAGCGTCTGCATGCCCTGCACGATGACCCGGCCGTCGCCGAGGAGGACGAACGACGGCATCTGCACGGCCATCATGTCGATCATCATGAACCCGCCCTCGTTGCTGACGACGAGGATCGGCTCGTCGGCGCCGGTCGGGTGGCCGACGTCATCGCCGCCGCCACCGCCCGAGTCGCTCGGCTGGGCCGATGCGGGCGGGGACGGATCGCCGGACGTTCCGGCCGAGGACCCGGGGGAGCCGCCGGAGGCGGCGCACGCCGAGAGGACGAGGAGCACGACGAGAAGGCCCGGGACGGTTCGGTTCATGCGCGCATGGACGCCGACCGGCGGCGGACGGTTCCACGGATTGTGAGGAACAATGAGGCCGATGCGCCGCACGCTCCGTTCGTCCGCACTCCCGGCCGCCGTCGCGGCGCTGGCGGCCGCGCTCGTCGCGCCGTCGATCGCGCTCGCTCACGGCGAGGGCGCGCCGCCCCCGGCCTTCCCATCGGTGCTGCTGGCATGGCGCTTCGACCCGATCGTGGTGGCCGGCCTGCTCGTCGCTGCCCTCGCCTACGGGTCAGCCGTGCGGCGCGTGAACCGGGCTCATCCCGCGAACCGGCAGCCGGCGTTTCGTGCGTGGTGCTTCGGTGCGGGGCTCGCGGCCATCGCCCTGGCCACGCTCTCACCGATCGAGGCCTACGAGGGGCAGCTGTTCAGCGTCCACATGGTGCAGCACATGCTCTTCGAGCTGCTCGCGGCGCCGCTGCTCCTTGCCGGCGCCCCGATCACGCTGGCCCTGCGCGTCGCCTCACCGCCGTGGCGACGGCGGCTGCTGGCCGTCCTGCGCAGCGCCCCGATCCACGTCCTCTCCTTCCCGGTCGTCGCCTGGCTCCTCTTCGCGGGCGTGAACTGGGGCTGGCACTTCAGCACGCTGTACGACCAGGCCCTGGAGAACGAGCTGCTCCACTACCTCCAGCACGCCAGCTTCCTCGGTGCCGCCCTCCTGTTCTGGTGGCCGGTCATCGGTGCCGACCCGTCACCGTGGCGCCTCCCCCACCCCGTGCGGCTCCTCTACCTCTTCCTCGCGATGCCCCAGAACTCGTTCCTCGGCGTGGCGCTCATGTCGGCGTCGAGCGTCCTCTACCCGCACTACCTGTCGAACGCGCGGTCCTGGGGCCCCACGCCGCTCGAGGACCAGCAGCTCGGCGGGGTGATCATGTGGGTCGTCGGCGACCTCGCGTTCCTCGCCGGGATGGCGCTGGTCGTGGTGCTCTGGATGCGGTACGAGGACCGCAGGACCGCGCGGCTCGATGCCCGGCTCGCAGCGGAACGGGCGGCACGAGGCGAGGAGGCGTGGGTCCGTGGCCGATAGCCTCGCGAGGCACGCCCGCCGGCTCGAACGACGTCAGGCCAGCGGGAAGCGGAACACGGCGTCGATCGCGACGGCCGCGAAGAGCAGCGTCAGGTAGCTGATCGAGTAGCGGAAGAGGCCGATGGCCGCGCGCCCGTCGGCCGCATCGGCCCGCAGATGGAGCGCGCTGCGGAGGAACGCGCCGCCCAGCACGACGGCGGCGACGAGGTAGATCCAGCCCATCCCCGCCGCCGGCAGGAGGAGGAGGCTGACCGCGATGAGGGCGATCGTGTAGAGCACGATCTGGCGCGCCGTCTCCGCCTCGCCGCGAACGACGGGCAGCATCGGGACACCGGCGGCCGCGTAGTCGCCGCGGTAGCGGAGGGCGAGCGCCCAGAAGTGCGGCGGCGTCCAGTAGAAGACGATCGCGAACAGGACGAGCGCCGGCAGACCGATCTCGCCGGTCACCGCACTCCACGCCACGAGGACGGGGACGCAGCCGGCAGCACCGCCGATGACGATGTTCTGCGGCGTCGAGCGCTTCAGCCACATCGTGTAGACGAAGACGTAGAAGGCCGTTGCCGACAGGGCGAGCATCGCGCTGAGCGCGTTCACCGTCACGGTGAGGAAGAGGAAGGCCAGGACTGACAGGCCGATCCCGAACCAGAGCGCGCGCGCCGGTGTCACCGCGTGGCGCGGGAGTGGACGATGCCGGGTGCGGCGCATGACGTCGTCGATGTCGCGGTCGACGTACATGTTGATCGCGTTCGCTCCGCCGGCGGCCAGGGTGCCGCCGACAACGACCGCCGCCATGAGCCAGATCGACGGGATGGCGCCTGCGGCGAGGACCATGGTGGGCACGGTGGTCACGAGGAGGAGCTCGATGATCCGCGGCTTCGTCAGCGCGATGTAGGCACGGACCGTGTCGATCGGGCCACCCTCCTGGCGCTCGGCGACCGGCATGCGGATGTCGGCGCGCGCGAGGCGGCGCGTGGCGAGCAGGAGCCACACCGATCCCGCCCACAGCGCGGCGCCGACGGCGAGGTGGGGCACGACGAAGAACGCCGAGAGGCGCGAGAGGACGTTGAGCCCGCCGAGCGCCACCTGGACGAGGACGAGCACCACCAGTGCGTTCGCCAGGAGCCGCGGCAGGGAGGCATCGGTCTGACGGCGAATGGCGAGCGCCGTCCACACCACCAGCCCGACGACGACGAGGCTCATGATTCGATGCGCCAGGTGCATCGCCTGCTCCGGCACGACCACGGCCGGCAGCAACGAACCATTCATGAGCGGGAAGTCGGTGTAGGCGAGGCCGGCGTGGTGCCCGGTGACCCACGAGCCGAGGAGCATCTGGGCGAAGATCGCCAGCGCGGTGACGGCGACGAGCCGCGTGAGGCGCGGGCGCAGGTCGAGCGACGGCATAGGCCCGCGGGAGGCGCGCTCCGCGATGAAGATCGTGGCGGCGAGGACGGTGAGCGCCATCCCGAGGTGCGCGGTGACGAGCTCGGCGGCGAGGCCCTGGAGCACCACCGCGGCCCCGAGCAGCGACTGCACGATGACGAGGACGCCGGCCACCACCGCGGCGGCGAGCAACGGCCGATCGCGCCGGCGGCGGCTGAACACGGTGATCAGGCCGACGGCCCCGACCAGCGGACCGACGAAGACGGCGGCCACCAGCCGGTGCGAATGCTCGATCCAGGCGTGGAGGTCCCCGGGCGGGATCCAGTCGCCGAAGCAGAGGGGCCAGTCCGGGCAGCCGAGTCCCGAATCGGTGGCGCGGACGAGCCCGCCCACGGCGATCAGGACGAAGGTGGCCACGGCAGCAGCCACCGTCAGCTTGGCGAATCGGGTCACATCGGTTCCTCGGCCGCGCGCGGACGGGAGTCAGGAGGCGAGCGGGCGTGGCCATGATAGTCGGCGCGCTACGATCGGGCCATGCGCGAGACCCCCCACCTCGTCCAGGTCAACGTGTCGCCCGGCGGCGTCCCGAAGCTCCCCGTTCCGGGCGCCATGGTGCGCGTGAACGGCGTCGAGGGAGACCGGCAGGCCGCGTCGACGGTGCATGGTGGACCACACCGTGCGGTCTCGATCCTCGGCATCGAGGCGATTCGGCGCGTCGCCGCCGAGGGTCACCCGATCGCGCCCGGCACGACCGGCGAGAACCTCACCGTGGCCGGATTCGACGTCTCGACACTGCCGATCGGGACGCGGCTCCGGATCGGCGACGAGGTGGAGCTCGAGCTCGCGTCGGCGGCGAACCCGTGCCGCACGATCCGCCACTCCTTCGCGGATCTGCGCTTCGGTCGCCTCGGGCTGGCGGCCCACCCGGCGGACAGCCGGATGTACGCCCGTGTCCTGCGGGAGGGCATGGTGCGCCCTGGCGACCCGATCTCCGTCACCCCACCGGTCGACGATCGCGCCGAACGGTATGCACTCGCCGCGCGCCTCGACGAGGCGGTCCGCTCCGCATGCCTCTCACTCTGGCGCGCGGCCGTCGCCGGCGGAGCGGAGGTCGCGATCCTCGACGAAGGCGATCTCGCGGCGGCCGCCAGCCGCTCCCTCCCGGGCTTCGTGTTCAACCAGGCCATCGGCTTCGCGCACCTCCCGAACCTCGTCGAGCTGGGCGTCGCGCACCTGCGAGCCCACACCGACGTCGGCTGGCTGTGGGCGGACGAGCCGCCGTGGCCCGACGCCGTCGGTGACGCCCGATCGGTGTTCGCGGTCGGCCAAGCCGAGGCGATCGACGAGCACGAGCTGCGGGATGGCCTCGTGATCCGAGAGATCGCCGGGGACGAGGTCGGAGCGTGGGCCGAGGTGATCATCGTCGCCACCGGGATGTCCGGCCGCTACGCCGACGCGTGGCGATCGATGGAGGTCGAGTTCGCCCGGGCCCCGCACGACCATCGGTTCATCGGGGAGATCGACGGGCGGGCGGTCGCCACCGGCGCCATCCACACCCACCACGGCGTCGGCTACCTGCGATCGGGATGCGTCCTACCCGAGTTCCGTGGCCGCGGCTTCCAGCGCGCGATGATCGAGGCGCGCATCAGCCACGCCGCCCGCCTGGGCTGCGACCTCGTTGGCTCGATCGCGGACGAGGGAGGCACCTCCGCCCGCAACCTCGAACGGGCGGGGATGCGCGTCGTGGCGGTGCGCGAGGCGTTCCGCGTCGACGGCGCCCGCTGAGACGACTCGCCGCATCGCGGCCCGTGCCGGCGGCGCATGTCGCGCGAATGCCGGCAGCAGCGGCAGGAGACGACGGGACGCGGCGGCGAGCCGCTCCATCCCGCGCTCACGAGCCGCCGACCACCCGATCCCGTACTCGCGGCGGACGTCGGGACGCAGCGTGGCGAGCGACACGAGGTGCGCCGCGTCCCAGGCGACGCGCGGGACGAGCCGCGACGGATAGAGCACGGTCCGCGCGATGCGACGCGCGTCCGGCGTGACCCGCACGCGACCGCTGGCGACCATCTCGTCCATCCAGCGCCGCAGCTCGACGAGCGTCGGCGGGATGGCATCGGCCGGGACGCCCATGCGGAACGCGACCTCGGCCGCCTCGGCGTGGTAGGCCTGCGCATCGGCCGCGTCGAGCGGGGCGACAAAGCGGTCGTACACCCGCAGGGCGGTGTCGACGAGCGTGGCGTGCACCCACAGCAGCGCCTCGGGGTCGAGGGCGGAGTACGGCGCGCCGTCGGATCGGCGCCCGCGGACGGCGGCGTGGATGGCGTTCACGCGGCGGATGGTGGCCTCGGCCTCGGATCGGCTCCCGAAGGCGACCGCGAACGAGCTGTCGAGGGTGCGGAACAGGCGGCCGAACGGGTCGGTGGCGTACGTCGAGTGCTGCGCGACGCCGGCCGCGACCGATGGATGCGCCGCCTGGAGCAGGAGCGCGCACGACCCACCGGCGAGGACGACGAGCTCGCGGTCCACCCGCCAGGACGCGGTGCCAGGGCCGAAGAAGCCGCGCGCCTCGTCGAGCGCGGCGGTCGCGGCCGAAGCGGTTCCGGCCATCAGCGTCCGGCGGCCGGAAGCCCTCGTGGACCGCGCGGCGTGCCGAACACGGTGCGGAACACGAACCCGGCAACCACGCCGGCCACGAATCCGCCGATGTGCGCCATGTAGGCGACGCCGCCGCCCGTCTCCTCCAGGGAGAGCGCGCCGAAGCCGCTGATGAACTGGAGGACGGCCCACATGCCGATCGCCACGATGGCCGGCACCCAGAGCGGGAAGCGGAACAGGATGACGAGCACGCGATTCGTCGGGAACATCACGAGATACGCGCCGAGCACGCCCGAGATCGCCCCGGATGCGCCGAGCGTCGGGATCACCGAGTCGGGATTGACGAGGATCTGCGCGAAGCTCGCGATCACGCCTGCCACGAGGTAGAAGATGAAGAACAGCCCGTGGCCGATGCGATGCTCGACGTTGTCGCCGAAGATCCAGAGGAACAGCATGTTCCCGGCGAGGTGGAGCCACCCGCCGTGCATGAACAGGCTCCACAGCAGCGTCAGCTGGATCGGCGACGGCCCGGGCTCCTGCGGAATCGGCACGGTCTGCCCGTCGACGGTGATCTCCTGCGGCGTCGTCAGGTCGGTGCCGCTCGTGATCTCCGCGGGCACCGCGGCATAGCCGTACGTGAAGTCGGCGCCCTCCTGGGTCGACACGGCGCCCTGGAGGACGAGGAAGACGAACACGTTGATCGCGATGAACGCGAGCGAGATGAAGGCCGGGCCGTGGCCCTTCTCGTTGTCGTCGGAGATCGGGAACATCGGCGGGATCATAGAGCACGCCGCACGCCATAATCGGCGGGCATGGAGATCGACGTCCGACCCTTCGACGGCGCGCCGCGCGACTTCTTCGTCGCCGGCGAGCTCGCCTTCGCCGAGCGTCCCGAGGACGAGGACATCCCGCATTGGGAGTCGATGTTCGAGGCGGATCGCGCGATCGCCGCCTATGACGGCGACCGCATCGTCGGGACGGCCGGCATCTTCTCGTTCGACCTGACCGTCCCCGGCGGCGTGCTGCCGGCGGCCGGCGTGACGCTCGTCGGCGTCCATCCCACCCATCGGCGGCAGGGCATCCTGCGGCGGATGATGCGCATGCAGCTCGACGCGATCCACGACCGCGGCGAGCCGCTGGCCATCCTGTGGGCCAGCGAGGGCAGCATCTACCAGCGCTTCGGGTACGGCCTCGCCACCTTCGCCGGCCGCGTGTCGGTCGAGGTCGCGCGCGGGGCGTTTCGCACCCCGCACGTCCCGTCCGGCACCATTCGCTTCGTCGACATGGACGAGGCCCGCGTTCGGTTCCCACCCGTGTACGACCGTCTCGTGGCCGACCGGCCCGGCTTCTTCGCCCGCACGCCCGCCTACTGGGACGCCGAGGTCCTCCGCGACCCGCCGCACTGGCGGCGGGGAGCGTCGAGCGCCTTCCACGTCGTGCACGAGGTCGCCGGCGAAGTCGACGGCTACGCGCGCTACCGCGTTCGCGAACGCTGGGACGACATCGGGTCACAGTCGACCGTGATCGTGGCCGAGAAGATGGCGACGAACCCCGCGGCCAGTCTCGACCTGTGGCGCTACCTCCTCGACATCGACCTCATGCACAAGCTCGAGGCGTGGAACATCCCGGCCGATGACCCGATCCTGGCCGCCGTCCTCGAGCCGCGGCGTCTCGCCTTCTCGATCGGGGACGGGATCTGGCTGCGGGTCGTGGACCTCGCCTCGGCGCTCGCACAGCGCCGATACGCCGTGGATGGGCGGCTCGTGCTCGAGGTGAGCGACGACGCCTGCCCGTGGAACGACGGCCGCTGGTCGCTCTCGGTCGAGGCCGGCATGCCGATCGTCGAACCCACGACCGATGCGCCCGACGTGGCGTGC
>DASVFG010000170.1:0-7738 GCA_036380155.1 Candidatus Limnocylindria bacterium | reverse complement strand
CATTCACTGCGTCACGCGCTGGTCGAAGCTCGACACCCAGTGGGAAGGGGTCCCGTTCAGCCACATCGCCGAAGTCGCCCAGCCGACCGATGCGGCGCGCTTCGTCATCTTCCACAGCGAGGGCGGATTCACGGCCAATGTGCCGCTGGCGACCGCCATGCAGCCGGATTGCCTCCTCGCCTGGTCGTACGCCGGCAAGCCCCTCGAAGCCGATCACGGCTATCCGCTCCGGGCCATCGTGCCCGGGACGTACTTCTGGAAGAGCGCGAAGTGGCTGCGCGGCGTCGAGTTCAGCGCCGAGGATCAGCTCGGCTTCTGGGAACGGAATGGGTACCACAACGATGCGGACCCATGGAAGGAGCAGCGCTACTCGCGCTGAGCCTGCTCGTCCATCCCCTTGGCGCGCGCGATCAGCTCCGCCACCCGGCGGCCGCCCTTGCGACCGATCTCACGGAAGTGCTCGTTGGAGTAGCGCTCGCTGACGGCCTTGCCGCCCTTCGCGCCGATCTCCTGGAAGAACTCGGCGCCGTAGCGCGCGCGGGTCGTCTTGCCGCCCTTGCGTCCCGCTTCGCGGACGCTCATGTTGCCTTCGTCGGCGGTGCCCGATTGGTCGGCGCCGGTGCGCTCAGCCATCTGGCGCCTCCTTCTCGCTGCGATGCTTGATGTGGCGTGTTCCCTCGCCGAGCAAGGAAGCAAGATGCGTACCGCCAGGGTGGCGGCGACCGACACCGCTAGAATCGCGGCCGATGCATCCGCTGCTCCGCAACACCGTCATCGGCATCGTCGGCCTCATCATCGCCGGCGGGCTGGCGGCCCTCGCGCTCCTCGGTCGCGACTCCGACCTGTCGGTCCTCGCGTTGCTCGCGGCGGGCATCATCGGCACGCTGATCGGCGTGTTCCTCTACGCCCAGGGCTGGACCTGGGGCAGCCGGGCCGCGCGCCGTCGGGAGGCGGGGCAATCGATCCTCATCGCGATCGGCGGTGGACTGATGGCCATCGTCGCGGCCGTCGCCCTGGCCGGGCTCGCGGTCCTCGTCCTCCTGTTCTTCCTCGGCTGACCGCGCGGGCGGCGCCGCGTCGCCAGCAATTGCACCCCAGGCAACCAACTACCAGCTTCGGGGCCGATCGGCTCGGTGCCGCCGCGTGCGTTCCCACGAGGAGCAAGAAGTGGCTGGTCAGACGACGGAACGTGGTCGTTGCTTGCCTGGGACGCAAAACGCGGTGGGAGCTCCGCATCGTTGCGCCGCCGGTCGCACGGGCCGGATCGGCCGCCGCTGCTAGCATTGGCGCGCTCCGGCATCGGCGCCCCCATCGTCTAGAGGCCTAGGACGCCACCCTTTCAAGGTGGAGATCAGGGGTTCGAATCCCCTTGGGGGCACCACGCATCACGCATCACCGGCCGTCGAGCACCTGCGCGGCGCGGCCCGCCTAGATGTGGTTGATCTCGACCCGGTCGCCGCAGTCGGGGCAGTAGATGAGCAGGAGCTTCGGGTCCTCCGGCACGGGACGCCAGGAGTACACCATCGCCTCGGTCAGCTGCTCACCGCAGTGCGGGCACTCGTAGCCGAGCTCCAGCCACTGGTCGCGCGGCACGTTCTGGCGGCCCATCAGCGAGCGTCCCGCGGACGCGGGGGCGGCGGTGCCCAGCCCGGCTTCGGACCGGCGGGAGCCTCGCCCTCGGGCGCGCCGGCCGCGGCGATCGCCGCGCGCGTTTCCTCGGCGGTGGCCGACGGGGCGAGCAGCGGGTAGGCCATCTGGTCGTAGCCGGGCCAGTGGCCGACCTCGCCGTCGCGGATCATGACCATCGTCTTCGTGAAGGCGCCGGTCACGTCGCGCACCGAGCGGTCCATGACCTGGAGATCGCGGCCGGTGACCTGCTTCAGCGCGGCCGGCAGCGTCTCGGGCAGATAGGCAGGATCGGGCTCCGCCGCGAAGGCGATCTCGAGCGCCGCGAGCACGTCCTCGTCGCGAAGGTCGCGCGGCATGGGACGGCTGATGTAGGCCATCCGCGGATCGCGGCTCGGCCCTTTGAACGTGCGGACGAGAGAGCTGAACATCGGCGGCGCGATTGTAGCGCCAAGGTCGCCGAACGGGTCGCGGTAACGCTGGTTGGTATACTGGCGTCCCCTGTGAGGAACCCACACGCGGCCCCGCTGCGGGTCCCGGCTCGCACCCTCGCGGCCGCGCGTTCGACCACGCTACAAGGAGCTCCCTGATCACCGTGCGCGTCAGAAAGGCCGTCCTGCCCGCGGCCGGATTCGGTACCCGATTCCTTCCCGCGACGAAGGCGCTGCCCAAGGAGATGATGCCGCTCGTCGACCGGCCGATCATCCAGTACGCCGTGGAGGAGGCCGCCGCCTCGGGGATCGACCAGATCATCATCGTCATCGCCACCGGGCGGAGCGCCATCGAGGACCACTTCGACTCGAACGCGTCGCTGGAACGCTGGCTCGAGGAGCGCGGCGACATCGAGATGCTGCGCACCATCCGCCGCATCAGCGAGTTCGGGACGGTCGCCTTCGTCCACCAGCGCGAGCAGCTCGGCCTCGGGCATGCGGTGCTCATGGCGAAGGACCTCGTCGGCGAGGAGCCGTTCGCCGTCCTCCTCTCCGACGACGTGATGCTCAACCGCGGCGGCGAGCCGGTGACGAAGCAGCTCATCGACGCGCACCTCGCCCACCGCGGATCGGTCGTCGCCCTCCAGCGCGTCGATCCGTCCGAGGTGTCGCGCTACGGGATCGTCGACCCGCTCCGCGAGGAGGGACGGCTCGTCGAGATGCGCGACGTCGTCGAGAAGCCGGCCGTCGGCGAGGCCACCTCCGACCTGGCGGTCCTCGGCCGCTACGTCCTGACCCCGAAGATCTTCGACGTGCTCGAGCAGACCTCGCGCGGTGCCGGTGGCGAGATCCAGCTGACCGATGCGATCCGAGGCCTGATCTCGGAGCAGCCGGTGTTCGGGTACCAGTTCGACGGCATTCGTCACGACGCCGGCACGCGACTGGGCTGGCTGAAGGCGAACGTCGCGGTGGCGCTCGAATCCGACCTGGCCGACGAGTTCCGCGGGTACATCCGCGGGCTCGACCTGCGAGACTGATCCGCTCGGTGGCCGCCATCGGCCCCGACGCACACGGAGGACGGACGGCGTGGAGATGATGGGCCGGCTCATCAGCGGCCGATATCGCCTCATCGCCCCGCTCGGCGAGGGCGGGATGGCCACGATCTGGCGCGCCGTCGACGAGCAGCTCGACCGCGAGGTGGCGGTCAAGATCCTCCGCCCGCAGTTCAGCAGCGACCCCGGCTTCACGGCCCGCTTCAAGCAGGAGGCACGCTCCGCCGGCGGCCTCAGCCATCCGAACATCGTCAACGTCTACGATTACGGCACCGACGGGGCCGATGGCGAGCAGTACATCGTCATGGAGCTCGTCGAGGGCCGCGACCTCTCCACCATCCTCCGCGACCGCGGCGCTCTGTCCCGCGACGACGCGGTCCGCATCGCGATCGGCGTGGCGAGCGCCCTCGAGGTCGCCCACCGCAAGGGCATCGTCCACCGCGACGTGAAGCCGGGGAACATCCTCATCACCGACGGCGGGGACGTGAAGGTCACCGACTTCGGGATCGCCCGCGCCGTCGCCGAGGCGTCGATGACGGTGACGGGCACGACCCTCGGCTCGGTCCACTACTTCAGCCCCGAGCAGGCGCGCGGGGACGAGGTCACCGGCGCGTCCGACGTCTACGCGCTCGCCATCGTCCTGTTCGAGATGCTCACCGGCCGCCGCCCGTTCGAGGGCGACTCGGCCGCGGCGGTGGCCCTCCGCCGGCTCAGCGAGGACGCGCCGCGTCCGTCGACGCTGGGACACGAGATCCCCGCCAGCCTCGAGGCCATCCTCATGCGCGGCCTCGCTCGCGACGCCGCCGACCGCTACCCCGACGCCGGCGCCTTCGCCGAGGCGCTGCGCGCGTGGCGGCGCGATCCGGATGCCGCGGTACCGCCCGTGGCGGCGGCGGCCGGCGCTGGCGCTGCCGCTGCCGCTGCCGCGACGCCGCCGTCCGGCGAGCCGACCGTCTACGTGCCACCGCGCGTCACCCGGCCCGCCGATCGCGTGCCGGTCGCGCCGCCACCGCGCCGTCCCGTCACGCCCTATCCGCGGGAGCGGGAGCGTGATCGCGACGGGCAGCCGTGGTGGATCTGGCTGCTCGCCGTGCTCGCCGTCGTCCTGCTCGGCGCCATCGGCTTCCTCGCCGCCCAGCTGCTCGGCGGGACGCCGACGCCGACGCCGAGCCCCAGTGCCCCACAGGTCACCGTTCCCGACTGCGAGGACGTCGCGCTCACCACGCTTCGCGCAGAGGCGAACGCGCTCGACCTCGACATCGAGACGCGGCGCGAGGCCTCCGACGACATCGAGGAGGACCGCGTCATCCGCTGCGAGCCCACCTCCGGCGCGCTCGCCCCGGCCGGCTCGACGTTGGTCGCCTACGTCTCGAGCGGAGCCGACGCGGTCGCCGTTCCGCGCCTCCGCGGGCAGACGGAGGAGCAGGCGCGGTCGACGCTCGAGCAGCTCGACCTGCTCGTCGGCGCCATCACCCGCGAGGCGGACCCGTCGATCCCGTCAGGCTCGGTGATTCGCAGCGACCCGGCCGAGGGCATCGACGTGCCGCCGAACAGCCAGGTCGACCTCATCATCAGCACCGGCCCGACGCCGTCGCCGACCCCCTCGCCCACCCCCGTGCCGACGCCCGTCCCGACGCCGGTACCGACCCCGGTCCCGACGCCGGTCCCGACGCCGGTGCCTTCCGGCACCGTTCCTCCGCCGGGCGGCTGACCGGTCGGGTCGTCCGCGCCGAGCCCGGTGCTACGATGACCGCCAGCGAATCGAACCCATCGTTGGAGGCAGTCCTCACGTCCATGGCCACCTCAGCCCCGATCTCGGTCGACGAAGCGACCTTCGACTCGGAGGTCCTCAACGCGGAGAAGCCGGTCCTCGTCGACTTCTGGGCCCCCTGGTGCGGCCCCTGCCGCCTCGTCTCACCGGTCGTCGAGAACATCGGCGACAAGCACGGCACGAAGATGAGCGTCGCGAAGGTCAACACCGACGAGAATCAGCAGCTGGCGATGCGCTACAGCATCTTCAGCATCCCCACCCTCATCGTCTTCCAGAACGGCCGGGAGGCCGCGCGGCTCGTCGGCTACATGCCCCAGGAGGTCATGGAGGAGCGGCTCAGCCAGTTCCTCGCCTGACGACCCCACACCACACCATCGGTCCATACGGCCGGCGCCTCGTGCGCCGGCCGTATGGCATCTGAGTCCGAGCGTGCGCACGCGGCGAGAGGCAGCCGCTACACTCCGCGCGAGGAGGGCTGCCCGAGCCGCATGATCATCAAGACCGAACGTCGCACCGGCGCGGACCGCCGCGCGACGGAGGACCCATTCGCGCCGGAACGGCGCGGCGGCGATCGCCGCACGATGTGCTGGGAGGTCGAGAACTGCGATCTCACGATCCGCTATCGGTGCCCGGCGTTCATCCTCCGCCGTCCGTGCTGGGAGCTGTGGGCCGTCGACGGCATCGGCCCGGCGCGTGCCTGCTGTCACAACGACAAGGACTGCGAGCCCGGCCGCTGCGTGATCGCCGAGAAGCGCTTCGCGGGATCGGCCGAGCCGATGACCGTCCACGTCGGCCGTCGCGGCGTCCCGCTCGGCTACACGAAGCCACGCCGCCACCATTGCCCGAACTTCTACCTCACCCACGGCGCGAAGGGCCGCATCCCGATCCAGGCGCCGCAGCTCATGCGCACGCTCATGAAGCAGGAGGGCACCGTCGCCCGCTGCGAGCTGCGCGGCGGCGTCCACCTCGATTCGGGCTACGTCAACGACCTCTGCCTCACCGGCCAGTTCGGGGACTGCGTGTTCTACGAGGACAGCGCGGACTGACGACGTGACCGATCCTGATCGGCTCACGTACCACGACGCGATCGCCGCGCTCACCGAACGCGGCCGATTCGGCATCAGCATGGGCCTCGAACGCGTGGAGCGCCTCATGGCCGAGGTCGGCCACCCGGAGCGTGGCCTGCGCGGCGCCCTCGTGGGCGGCACGAACGGGAAGGGCTCGGTCGTCGCCATGACGCGGTCCGTTCTCGCCGCCGCCGGCTACCGGGTCGGCACGATGCCGAAGCCGCACCTCGTCAGCTACCGCGAGCGCATCGCCGTCGACGGTGAGCCGATCCGTCCCGACGAGTTCGCCGCGGCCGTGGCTCGGGTCCTGCCCGCCATCGACCGCGTCGCGGCCGACGTGGGTCCACCGACCGAGTTCGAGGCGCTCACCGCCGCGGCGATCACGGAGCTCGCACGGCGCAAGGTCGATCTCGCGATCGTCGAGGTCGGCATGGGCGGGCGGCTCGACGCGACGAACGTGCTCGATCTCGGGGTCGCGGCGATCACGAACGTCCAGCGTGACCACGAGGCGTACCTGGGGTCGACGCTCACCGCCATCGCCGGCGAGAAGGCCCCGATCATCAAGCGCGGCAACCTCGCCGTGACCGGCGCGTCGGGCCGCGGGCTGCGGCCGATCCTCGACCGCTGCGCCGACCTCGACGTCCCGCTGCGGCGGGCCGGACCGTCACAGGCGTACCGCGCCACGCTCCGGACGAGCGGCTGGGACGGGATCATCGTCGACATCCGAACGCCGGATCGCGTGCTCCGCGATCTGCGGATCGGACTGCTCGGGGCGCACCAGGCGGCGAACGGGGCGGTGGTCCTCGGGCTGCTCGACGCGCTTCGCGACCGATGGGACCTGGGCGTCGACGAGGCCGCTCTCCGCGACGGCCTCGCCGCGGCCCGCTGGCCCGGCCGGCTCGAGCTCCTGACCGATGCGTCCGGGCGGCGCGTCCTCCTCGACGGCGCGCACAACCCCGCCGGCGCCGCCGCCCTGGCCGATGCGCTCCGCGACCTCGGCCTCGCGCGGCCGACGATCGTGTTCGGCGCGATGCGCGCCAAGGACGTGCGCGGCGTTCTCCGCGCCCTGGCCCCGCTCCGACCCCGGCTCGTGGTGACCGCCGTCGAAGATCCGGGAGCCACGGCCCCGGACGAGCTCGCCGCCCTGTGGCGTGGGGTCAGCGGCGAGAGGGCCACCGTAGCGGCCACGCCGGCCGAGGCGATGGACAAGGCCGTCGGCGACCCCCTCGTCGTGGCCGGCTCCCTCTACCTGGTCGGCGAGGTGCGCGGCATGATCACCGGCACGCGCGAGGACGACTGACGATGGCGCCGCCGCTCACCTGGGGCACGAAGACGTACCTGATGGGGATCCTCAACGTCACGCCCGACTCGTTCTCGGGCGACGGTCTCGCACTGCCCGAGCGGTCCACGGACGAGGTGGTGGCCGCCGCGCTCGCCCATGCTGAGGTGTTTGTTGCCGCGGGTGCCGAGATCCTCGACGTCGGCGCCGAGTCCACCCGACCGCGGACCGCGTATGGCGACCATCCCGAGGTCGACGCCGAGACGGAGGCAGCACTTGCGGTCCCCGTGGTCCGCGCGCTGGCCGATGCGTTCGGCAATCGCGTCCACGTCAGCATCGACACGAGCAAGGGCGTCGTGGCGGCCGCGGCGGTGGCCGCCGGCGCGACGATCGTGAACGACGTGTGGGCTGCCCGTCGCGACCCGGGCACCGCCGACGCGGCCGCCGCCAGCGGGTCGCACCTCGTCCTCATGCACAACCGCGAGGAGGGCGAGGGCACCGGTGACATCGTC
>DASVFG010000169.1:0-5875 GCA_036380155.1 Candidatus Limnocylindria bacterium | reverse complement strand
TCCCAGATCCCGCGATCCGGCTCGCGCCAGTGCGCGATCGCCGCCTCGACCTGGCGGACGAGGATCGGCCAGATGCGCTCGTCGAGGTGGTCGCGCGACTTCGTGTGGAGGTAGACCGAGTCGAGCACGGCGCCCCAGAGGTCGTGCTGGCGCTGCCCGTAGGCGTCGTTGCCGATGCGGACCGGGCGCGCGCCCTCGTACCCGGCGAGGTGGTCCAGGGTCTGCTCGCGCAGCGCCCGCTCGCCGTCGACCCCGTACATGATCTGGAGGTCGTCGTCGCGCTCGGCGACATCGGCGATGAAATAGAGGTAATCGTTCGCCTCCCAGTCGAAGCCGAGCGTGTAGAGGCCCCACAGCGCGAACGTCGAGTCGCGGATCCAGCTGTAGCGGTAGTCCCAGTTGCGCTCGCCTCCAGGCGTTTCGGGCAGTGAGGTCGTCGGCGCCGCGATGACCGCGCCCGACGGCGCGTAGGTCAGGCCCTTCAGGGTGAGCGCCGAGCGCTCGAGGTAGGTGCGCCACGGGTGGTCGGGGAACGTGCCGCGGGCCAGCCAGTGCTGCCAGTGGTGCGCGGTCCAGACAAGGCGCTTGTACGCGTCGTCGGTCGTGCGCGGCGCCTCCGCACCGTTCCACGAGAGGGCGCAGAACCGCGTGTCGCCCTCCTTCAGCAGGGTTCGCGCGGTCGCCCGCGGCCCCTCGAAGCCGATGTTGATGTCGCTCGTCAGCACGAGCTCGACGTCCGAGCCCTCGGCGCGGCAGACGCCCTGGTGGTACGAGTCCCCGGTGAACTCCCAGGCCCCCAGCGTCCGGCCGTAGTCGAAGACCGGCTCGCAGTCGAGCGTGAGCTGCATCTCGCCGTTCACGCAGCGCACGATGCGGAGCAGGACATGGCTGGCGTCGTAGTCGGTCGGCGCGCGACGCTGGGTCTTCGATCGCTGCTCCCCGTGCCGCCACGGACCCATGAGCAGGACGTCGCGGACGATGATCCAGCCGGTCGGCGATCCCCAGCTCGTCTCGAGCACCATCGTGCCGGGCAGGTAGCGCCGCGCCGCCGGGACGCGGATGTCGGATGGCCCGAAGCGGAAGCCGCCGGCGTCGCGGTCGAGGATGGCGCCGAAGACGCTCGGGCTGTCGAAGCGCGGCAGGCAGAGCCACTCGACGTTGCCGCTCGGCGCGACGAGGGCCGACGCCTCGCAGTCGGAGAGGAACCCGTACTCGCCGATGGGCGGGAACGGCGACGTGCCCCACCGGTCATCGGGCATCGAGCCGAGCGGCCCGTGGCCGTTCGCGCCATGCCGTCCGTTACCCGCGCCGTTGCCAGTCACCGGTCACCTCCCGCTCGGGGGCGAGAGTCTGCCACGTCGGCGCCGGCGCGCCAATCCCCCGAGTCGGGAGTCAGATATCGGCGTCGAACGTGTCGCAGGCGTCAGCCGAGCCCTGCTCGAAGCCGATGGTGAACCATTCCTTGCGCTGCTCGGACGAGCCGTGGGTCCACGTCTCGGGGTTCACCTGGCCCTGCGTCTGCTCCTGGATGCGGTCGTCGCCGATCGCCTCGGCCGCGTCGAGCGCCTGGTTGATCTGCTCCTGGGTGATCGGCTCGAGGTAGCCGGTGTCGACGGCATTGCCGCCCCACACGCCGGCGAAGCAGTCGGCCTGGAGCTCGGTGCGCACGGCACCGCCCTCCGCGCCCGCGTCACGGCCGGCCTCGAGGAGGCCGAGCAGATTCTGGATATGGTGCCCGTACTCGTGGGCGATCACGTACATCTCCGCGAACGGCCCGCCCTGCGCACCGAACTGCGACTCGAGCTGCTCATAGAAGCCGAGGTCGATGTAGATCGTCTGGTCGAGCGGGCAGTAGAACGGCCCGACCGCGCTCGTCGCGCTCCCGCACTCGGTGTTCACGGCCTCGGTGAACAGGACAGTCGAGGGTGCCTGGAACTGGGTCTCGGCGCCCTCGAACGCGCCCGACCAGTACTCCTCGAGGCTGTTCACGGCCCCGACGATGCGACAGTCCTGGCGCTCGTTGGCGTCCTGGCCGGTCTGACACTCCTGTGCCAGGTCGCTGGAGGCCGGCTCGTTCGATGTGCCGCCGGCGCCGCCGAGCAGACCGCCGAGGTCGACGCCGGTGAACAGCATGATCGCGAGGATGATGAGACCCGAGAGGCCGCCGCCGATGGCGACGCCGCCACCACGGACGCGACCGCCGCGGCGATCGGTGACCTGGCCGGGATCGAGATCGACGTCACGTCGAAACGTCATGTTCGTGCTCCGTTTCGGGTGAGCGGCCGCATGGTCGCTCGACACCCGACGGGGAAGCATAGCGTCCGGCGTGCCAGCCGGACCCGGGTGGTACTTGCGGGTGATGGTCATCGCGCCGGTTGATGCCGACCATGGCGCCCGATGAACATGACCGCTCGGGGGGAACGGGCGTTGCTCGGCCGAGCCCTTCGAACGATCCGGCTGGTGCGACGCGCCGGCCTCAGCGCCGATCCGTACTTCTTCTACACCGCCACGCTCGCGCCGGTGGTGCTCGCCGTGGCGATCATCGCTCGGCGTCCCGGCGAGCTGGCGGCCGCGCTCGCGCTGTCCGCCGCCGCGATCGCCGCACAGACCCTGCTCGGCATCCTCGAGCGCCGCCGCCGGCTGGGCGGACACGTCGGATGGCACATCGTTCGGCTGCTCGTGCCGCTCCTGTTCGTGGCCATCGCCAACCGCAGCATCGGCGGGAGCGCCTTCCCGCTGCTCGCCCTGTACATCCCCGTCGTGGCCGGCGCCGCCGCAGCGGGAACCATCGAGGGTGCCGTCGCGGCCGGCGTTGCGGCGTTCGCGCTGCTCCTGCCCGAGATCGGCGACCTCGGCTCGACCAGCGCCATTGCGCTGCGCGGGGTGACGCTGGCGGGCGTGACGATCGTCCTGGCCTTCGGGACGCGGCGCATCGTCGCCGCCCTCGAGTCGGCGGTCGTGACGGCTCGGCGCTCCGCGATCGCGGTACGACATCGCGGGCGACAGATCGAGGCGCTCGACGCAGTCGGGCGGCTGCTCGCGGGTGGGGGCCCCACGCCTGAGCTCCTCGGCCAGGTGCTGACCGTCGTCGCGGACCGCTTCGGCTACCCGTTCCTGTCGGTGTACCTCGGCGACGCGCGCGAGATCCGGCTGGCCGCGCAGGTCGGCTTCGACGCCCCGATTCCCTCGTTCTCAGCGGACCGCGGCATCGCCGGTCGCGTCCTCCGCACCCGCCAGATGGCGTTCGTCCCGAACGTGCACGAGGATCCCGAGTACGTCGACCCGCCCCCTGACGCCGAGAGCCTCATCAGCGCCCCGCTGCTCGTCGGCGGCGAGCTCGTCGGCATCCTCAACGTCGAGACCGCCAACGGGCGCCGCCTCGACCGGACGGACCGGTCCCTGGTCGCGATCATCGCCGCCCGCATCGCCGGAGCGATCGAGCTCGGTCGCGACCGGCAGGCCCTCGCCGCGCGCGCCGAGCTGTTCCACGACATCGAGCGCTTCGGCCGCGATGTGTCGGGCTCCCTGGCGATCGACGCCCTCGCCGCCACGATCGTCGACGCCGTCGGGCGCGTCGTCCGCGCCGACACCCTGGCCGTGACGCTCCTCGACCGGGGCGACGGGCGCTACGTCGTGCGCGGCGCGCGCGGCGTGCCGGACGAGGTCATCGGTCGTGAGATCAAGCCGGGCGAAGGGCTGGCGGGCCGCGCGATCCGGGATCGGGCACTCGTCATCGATGACGCCATGGACGTGTCCCGCTATCCGGCGTCCGTCCGCGACCTCGAGGTCCCCGCCCTGTCCCACGGTGCCGGCGTCCCGCTCGTGCGCGATGGCGTCGTCGTCGGCGCCTTCACCATCGGCCGGGCGGACGGTGACGGCTTCACCGACCTCGAGCTCGAGGGCCTGGCGCTCCTCGCCGGATCCGCCGCCCTGGCGGTCGCGAACGCGTTCCTCCATGCCGACGTCGCGGAGCTCGCCGTCCGCGACCCGCTCACCGGCCTGTTCAACCGTCGCCACTTCGACGAGGCGTTGGAGCGGATGCTCGCCGCGCGACGGCGGGAGCGGCTGAGCGGCTGGCGCCCGTTGAGCGCCATCACCTTCGACCTCGACCACTTCGGCGCGTTCAACAAGGAGCACGGCCACCAGGTCGGCGATCTCGTGCTGCGCGCCTTCGCCGAGGTCCTCCGCGAGCGGTTTCGGGCGACCGACCTCGTCGCCAGGCTGGGGGGCGAGGAGTTCATCGTCGTCCTCGATGGCGCCGACCTCGCCCAGGCCGTCATGGCCGCCGACGAGGTCCGCCGGCTCCTCGCAGCACGCACGGTCGAGGTGGACGATCGCCGCCTCCGCATGACCGTGTCCGCCGGCTGCGCCGAGCTCGACGCGACCGACCCGTCCCGCGAGTCGCTGCTGCGAACGGCGGATGTGGCGCTCTTCATGGCGAAGCGCGCCGGCCGCGACCGCGTGGTCGCCGCCTAGCCGGCGTCGGCCGACAGGCGTTCCGCGAGCCAGGCGAGCGCCTCGGGATAGCGCCACTCGAGACCGCCGTGCGTGCCGCCGAAGCGCTCGGCATGCAGGCGATCGGGCTCGACGCGGATCGCCGCGAGCTCGGCCACGAACGCATCGGCCCCGAGGTCGAGATAGAAGTCGTCCCGGTCTCCCGCATCCACCCAGATGGCGCGCAGCCCGCGGAGCGCTTCGGCGTGGCCGGCGACCATGCGCACCGGGTCCCATGCCAGCCAGCGTTCCCAGACGTCGGGCACGAGGCGGCCCGTGCGCAGGTCGAATGGGAGCCGCACGGTGCCATCGGGGTCTGCGGAGTAGCAGGCCGCCATGCACCACGTGTCGAGCAGCGCCCCGTCCGACGGCAGCGGACGGCCCGGCCGCGACCGGAAGGAGGTCCAGAACGCGTCGAACGAGCCGTCGTACTCGTCGCGCAGCGCACGCGCCGCCTCGCGGAACTCCGGCTGGTAACAGACCTCGAAGAGCGCGTCGCCGGCGTGCGTCGCCAGGCCACCGAACAGGTCGGGGCGCAGCATCGGGGTGATCATGGCCCCGTAGCCGCCGCTGCTCTTGCCGGCCACGCCGCGGTGCGCCGCCGACGCGAGGGTGCGGTACCGGGCGTCGACGAACGGCACCACCTCCTCGCACAGGTAGGTGTGGTACCGGCCGGTGGCCGGGGAGTCGAGGAACTGGGCGCCGCCGAGGGTGGTCCAGGCATCCACGTAGACGACGATCGCCGGCGCTGTGCCGGGTGCGGCGAACCGGGCGTCGGCGAGCTCGAGGGCGTTCGGCTGGAACGCCTTTCGGTTGCGCCACATGTCGACCTGCCCGGTGAGGCCCATGAGGACGTAGATCGCCGGGTACCGACGATCGGGTGCGTCGTCGTAGCCGGGAGGCGTGTAGACGAGGACGGGCCGCACGTGCGGGTCGCCGAGCGGGTTACCGGTCAGCGCCTCACTGTCGATGACGTGGTCGTCGATCCGACCGGCCCAGGGATGACCCCACGGCGGCTGACGATCCACCGTGAGATCGGACTCCTGTGGACTCACTCGATCTCGATCTTCTCGTGGGTGCGGCCGGCGGCTTCGGTCGGCGCTTCGTCGAGACGCGCGACCCATTTGTCGAGGTACACGCGTGCCGCGAGCAGCTGCTCCCGGGTCGCCGCCTTCAGGTGCTTGCGGGCCTCGTCCGGGAAGACGGTGTGCACCATCGCCCAGAATGCGGTCTCCATGCCGGAGCGACCCTCGTCGACGGTCGTGCGCCAGCTGGAACGCCGTTCGAGCTCCGCGATGCGGGCCTCGAGATCGGCCTCGCGATCGGTGGGTGGCTGATCGGTCATCGGTGCTTCTCCTCTGCGCGGGCGGATGGGCCGAAG
>DASVFG010000168.1:0-2278 GCA_036380155.1 Candidatus Limnocylindria bacterium | reverse complement strand
GACTTCGTCGGCTTCGGGGTCGGCTCGGCCGCCGGCGTTGGGGCTGGCGACGGATCGGGTGTCGCGGCCACGACGGGATCAGGCGCGGGGGAGGGCCGGCCCCCGTTGACGGTTCCGCCGTTCCCGGTGCCGTCCGGCGGTCCTCCGCCGCCACCCGGCGGGCTGTTGATGGGTCCGCCGTCGTTCGCGCCGGCATTGCCGCCGTTCGCGTTCGCCTGCCCATTGGTCGACGGGTCGATGCCCGGCATGCCCGCGAGCCCGATCTCGACGGCGGCGCGGGCAGCGGCCGGCAGCCCGTCGAGGAGGCCGTTCAGGGCGGCGACGTACTGGGCGACGGCACCCGCATCGTGGTCGGGCACGGCGGCCACGTAGGCCCGGTAGTCGGCGCTCACCTCTTCGGCCAGGACGACCGCGGCGGCCCACGACCCGTTGTCGGTGAGGCGGCCGAGCTCCTGGATCCGCTCCGCCAGGACGTACGCGGCGAGCTCGTCCTGGAGGTGGGCCGGGACGACCTGCGCACGCAGCTCCTCGACCTGGCGCTTCAGCGGGTAGAGGACGTCGCCGGGGATCGCCTCCTCGGAGGCGGCCATGACGCTCGTGAAGCTGACCGCCAGCGTGAAGCTGGCGTAGAGCACGGCGCGGCCGAGGCGGCCCATGCGGCGCGGCATGGCCCGGGCGGGGACGTGGCCCTCGCGCGCGGCGACGTAGCGGTTCATCACCTCGGTGCGGAGGCGACGGCGGAAGAGGGGATCCGGCTCGACGGTGGCGCGCAGCGCGCTGAGGTACCGCTCGACGGCTTCGTCGGAGAGGATGGCCGGAGGTCGAAGCGAGGAGCGGAACAGGCTCACGAAGGCGCTGACCCGAGATTGCGACGGAGGGCCTCGATCGCCCGGAACGTGAGGCCGCGGATGGTGCCCGCCTGGCGACCCATGACGCGGGCGGCCTCCTCGGCGGACATGCCGGCGCCGTAGCGGAGGGCGAGTGCCTCCTGCTGGTCCGGCGTCAGGGCGCGGATCGCGGCCTTCAGCTCACGGATCTCCTCCTCGCGCAGTGAGAGCGCCTCGAGCAGCATGCTGTCGGCGGGCTCGGCGATCGAGCCGAGCGGCTCCGTCGGACGCAGCCTGCGCTGATGGTCGATCACGGCGTTGCGCGCGATGCGGAACGCCCACGCCGCGAACGGCTTCCCGGAGTGCTGGTAGCGCGGCAGCGCGCCGACGATGCGCTCGAAGACGAGCTGCGTCACGTCCTCGGCGTCCTCGCGGCGGCGGAGGCGGATGGCGACGTAGCGGTAGATGGGTCCCACGAGCGCGTCGTACAGCCGGCCGACGGCTTCGACGTCACCGCCGGTGGCGGCGCGCGCCAGCTCGTCGATGGTCGCGTCGTCGGTCAATCGCCCCGCCGGACGCGTGGCGACGGGCGGTCCCTCGAGATACGTCGGGGGCAGAGTGACGCTCAACGGGTGTTCACGCATCGGGCAGCAGGCTCGGGCACGGCGATGATCGTCGCAACCCTACCACCGGCCCAGCGCGGCGAATAGCCGGTCCGGTGCCATCGCGCACCACCCAGGACCCAGGTCCCGGACCTAGATGATCGCGAGCTCGCGGCCGACGCGGTCGAAGGCGTCGAGGCAGGCATCCAGCTCCTCGACGCTGTGCTCGGCGGTGACGATGGTGCGCACCCGGCTGGTGGCCTCCGGCACGGTCGGGAAGCCGATGCCCATGGCGAACACGCCCTCCTCGAACAGCCGGTCGCTGAACCGATGCGCCAGCGCGCCGGCGCCCACGATGACCGGCGTGATCGGGGTCTCGGAGTGGCCGGTGTCGAAGCCGAGCTTCTCGAGGCCGGCCTTGAAGTGGCGGGCGTTCGACCACAGGCGCTCGATGAGCTCCGGCTCCTCCTCGAGCACGTCGATGGCGGCGAGGCACGCCGCGGCGACGGCCGGCGGATGCGAGGTCGAGAACAGGAACGGGCGTGCCTTGTGCTCGAGCACGGTCCGCAGCGACGCCGGAGAGGCCACGTACCCACCCAGCACGCCGATCGCCTTCGACAGCGTCCCGACCTGGACGTGGACCCGACCGTGAAGGTCGAAGTGGTCGACCGTCCCGCGCCCGTTGCGACCCAGCACGCCGGAGGCGTGGGCGTCGTCGACCATGACGACCGCATCGGCCTCCTCGGCGGCGGCCACGATGCCCGGAAGGTCCGCGATGTCCCCGTCCATGCTGAAGACGCCGTCGGTGATGACGAGGATGGTGCGGTCCGCATCGGTGGCGCGGATCTC
>DASVFG010000167.1:0-4924 GCA_036380155.1 Candidatus Limnocylindria bacterium | reverse complement strand
CGGCGAGCGCGTTGAGCAGCGCCGTCTCCTCGCCCGCCACGTACGCCCCGGAGCCCTCCCACACGCTGAGCTGGATGCTCGTGTCGGTGCCGAGCACGAGGTAGCCGGCGAACCGGGCCGCGGTCGCCTCCTCGGCGGCGGTGCGCAGGCGGGCGACCGCATCGGTCCAGTCGCCGCGGATGGCAATGATCGCCTCCGAGGCGCCCGCCGCGTACGCCGCGATGAGCAGCCCTTCGACGACCAGGTGCGGGTTGCCCTCGGCGAGGGCGCGGTCGCCGAGGGCGCTCGGGTCGGCGCCCATCACGTTGGCGACGACGATGCGCCGCTCGCCGGCGGCAGCCCGGGCGGCGCGCCACTTCGCGGCGGTCGGGAAGCCGGAGCCGCCGCGTCCCCGCAGACCGGCAGCCTCGATCTCGCGGATGACCTCTTCGGGCGAGAGCTTCGTGATCGCCCGCTCCAGCGCCGCGTAGCCGCCGTGCTCGCGGTACGAGGCGAGCGACGTCGGGTCGATGCGGCCGATATCGGTCAGCAGGCGCGGCTCGCCGCTCGACAGGATGCGGATCTGCGGCGAGATCGTGTTCGCCATCAGGCGCCGGTTCCCGCGGCGGTCGTGGCCGTCGCGCCGGCGGTCTCGCGTGCCGCGGCGGCGCGGCGCTCGCCGACGACGTGGAGCGCCTGCTCCTCGCTGACCGGGCCGTAGACGAGGGTGTCGATGCGGATCGACGGGCTGAGCCCGCCGGCGCCGACGTCCGGGCGGGTCTCGAGGCTCCACGCGCCGTCGGGTGTCGTCTCGCCCGGCCCGATACCGAGCTCGTCGGCAATGGCGCGCAGGACGCGGTCGCCACCGGCGAAACGGCACGCGGCGCAGTCGCAGACGGTGATGACATGGCCGCTCGACGGCAGGAGGCGGAAGCCGCCGAGACCGGCTGCGCCGAACACCTGCGCCCAGTGGATGCTCATGCGGTCGCTGATACGCCGGAGCGCCCGTTCGGGAAGGTAGCCGTAGCGATCCTGGACGGTGCGGAAGATGGCGACGAGCGCCTCGGCACGGCCGCCGAAGCCGTCGACGGTGGCGTCGACCCAGGGCGTGTCGACCTCCTCGTCCCAGCGGGCTGCGTTCCGCATCGGCAGCGCGGCGAGTCCGGCGCGCCGGTAGGCGTTCGCGTCACGCCGCTCGTCATAGATCTCGGGCATGCCGTAGCGGATGCGGTTGCCCTGCGAGTCGAAGCCGCTCATGTCGATCGCCTCGACCGGGCAGACCTGGGCGCACTGGAAGCAGACCTCGCACTTGTGCTCGCCGAAGGCGTCGTAGATGAGGTCGAGCCGGCCGCGCCAGCGGTCCGGGATCGGCGGCCGCTCCTCGGGGTACTGGCGCGTCACCTTCGGGCTGAAGAAGTTCTTGAAGGTCACCGCCATGCCCTTGGCGATGCCGATGCCGGGGAACGCCATCAGCGCATCCTTCCGATCACAGGTCGAACACGACGACCGCGATGGCGGTCACGAACAGGTTGACGAGCGCGAGCGGCAGCAGGACCTTCCACGCCATCCCCATGAGCTGGTCGACGCGGACACGGGGGAGCGTGCCGCGCATCCAGACCGCGATGGCCACGAAGATGTAGGTCTTCAGGAAGAACCAGAAGATGCCGTAGAGCGTGCCCGCGAAGCCGCCGAGCTGGGCCGGGAACGGCCAGGGCGCCAGCCAGCCACCGAAGAAGAGGCTGATGAGGATGCCGCTCATGATGAAGAGCGCGACGTACTCGGCGAAGAAGAAGAAGCCGAACCGCATGCCCGAGTACTCGGTGAACGGACCGGCCACGAGCTCGGAGTCGGCCTCGACCATGTCGAACGGCGTGCGGTTGATCTCCGCCAACGAGGAGATGTAGAAGATCCCGAGGCCCACCGGCTGCCAGACGAGCAGCCAGCCGTGCTCGAGCTGCCACTGGATGAGCTCGGTGAAGCTGAGCGTGCCGGCGAGGACGACCGCTCCCACGATCGAGAGCGTGAGCGGGATCTCGTAGCTCACCATCTGCGCCGCGGCGCGCAGTCCGCCGAGCAGCGAGTACTTGTTGTAGCTCGCCCAGCCGGCGACGAGGAGGCCGACCACGGACAGGCCGAGGACCGCGAAGAAGTAGACGATGCCGATGTTGAAGTCGGCCGCCACCGCGCCCGGCGCGAACGGGATGACGAGCATGCTCATCGCCGCCGCCATGTACACCATCCACGGGGCGAGGGTGAAGGTCCCTCGGTCCGCCTGGTCGGGGACGGCGTCCTCCTTGGCGAGCACCTTGAACCCGTGGATCGTGGACTGGAACATTCCCTTGAACCCTATGCGGTTCGGCCCATAGCGCAGCGCGAGCTGCGCGATGATCTTCATCTCCATCTGGATGATGATGAAGGCGGTCGGCACCGTCAGCAGCAGCAGCAGCGTGGTGGCGAGCAGGAATCGGCCGATGCCGAGGATGAGCTCCCAATCCATCAGATGCAGTCCATCTACGCGACGTCCATCGGCTACTTGTCCACGCCGCCCATGACCGGGTCGAAGCTCGCCATGACGGCCATGGTATCGGCGACGAGGCGGCCGGGCATGAGCTTTGGGATGGCCTGGAGGCTGATGAAGCTGGGGTCGCGCATCCGGAACCGATACGGGTTCGGTCCGCCGTCGCTGATGGCGTACACGCTGTAGAGGCCGCGCGGCGACTCGACCGCTCCGTAGGCACGGCCGGGCTTCGGGCGGATGATGCCCGGCACCTGCGCCTGGACCGGTCCGTGCGGCATCTTGTCGATGATCTGGTCGATGAGGTGGATGCTCTGCTTGATCTCGGCGATGCGCTGGAGGTAGCGGGAATAGGAGTCGCCGCCCTCCTGGGTGATGACGTCGAACTCGAGCTCGCGGTAGATCGAGTACGGGTGCGCCTTGCGGATGTCGAACGGCACGCCCGAGGCGCGCAGGTTCGGTCCCGACACGCCGAGGCTGATCGCGTCGTCCCCGCTGAGGCGGCCCATGTTGACGGTGCGGGCGCGGAAGATCTCGTTCTCGGTGATCATCCGCTCGTTCATCTCGATGTTGCGCAGCACGTTCCCGCGCCACGTTCCGAGCCGCGACAGGAACTCGTCGTTCGTGTCCCAGTTCACGCCGCCGACCCGGAAGAAGTTGAAGAGCATCCGCTGGCCGCTGATGGCCGACAGCATGTCGACGATCTCGTCGCGGTTGATGAAGCTGTAGAGGATCGGGGTCAGGCCGCCGATGTCGAGCGCCAGGAAGCCCATCATCAGGCCGTGGCTGAACACGCGGTTCAGTTCCACGACGAGCGCGCGGATGTACTCGGCGCGCGGTGGCGCCTTCACGCCGTAGAGCTTCTCGAAGGCGATCGCCGGGGCGTGCTCGTTGTGCATCGTCGACAGGTAGTCCATGGGGTCGACGTAGGTGAGCACCGTGGTGTAGGTCGCGTTCTCGCAGAGCTTCTCGATCCCGCGATGCAGGTAGCCGAGCACCGGGTCGACGTCGACCACGATCTCCCCGCGCACCTTGACCACGATGCGCATCACGCCGTGCGTCGACGGGTGCTGCGGACCCATGTTCACGAGCATCTCTCCCTCGTCGAGGGAGTAGACGTCGCGCTCCCGCTCGGTCTGCGGCGGTCGCTCGGGGATGCCGACGGTGTCGAAGCCGGCGTACTCGCCGCCCTCCGCGTGGAGCGGCGCGAGGCCGGCGGCCGCACGCAGCCGTTCCTCCTCGAGCCGGTCCAGCTCGATGGGATCGGGGATGCGGGTCTCCGGGTCGATGGCGGTCATCGCGGCCGGCTCGTGTCCGCGGCCGTCTCACCGTCCTCGACGGGCAGATCGGTCGGGGGATAGGTCGGCGCCGACGACACGGTGAGCGCGTCGCGGAAGCGGCCGAGGTCCCAGGTCTCGGGGCGTTCGAGCGGGCTGACGCCGGCGGCCGGAGAGTCGGCGGCGTCGTCGGGGAGGACGAAGTCCTTGCGCTGCGGGAACGAGCGGTAGTCCGGCGACATGTAGATCCGGCGCAGGTCGCGGTTGCCGTCGAACACGATGCCCATCATGTCGTACATCTCGCGCTCGTGGAACATCGCGCCCTCCCAGAGGGTGGTGATGGTCGGCAGGTGCGCGTCCTGCCGGTCGACGTGGGCGCGGACCCGCAGCCAGGCCGGGTGCCTCGAGCTGTAGAGGTGGTAGACGACCTCGAAGCGCTCGCCGGGGCCGTAGTCGACGGCGGCGGCATCGGCGAGGAACCAGAACGCGAACTCCTCCTCGTCGCGGAGGCGGGTGAGGACGTCGACGTTGCGCGCACCGTCGATCTGGACCTCGACGGTGTCCTCGTCGGTCCACAGGTCACGAATGTCGGAGCCGAGGCGCTCGGTCAGGTGACGGATGAGCGCCCCGGCAGCCGCGGGTGCGCTCAGCGGACGTCTCCTTCCCAGCGGGTCCGCTGCGGCCCACGGTCGACGTACGTCCGCCACTGGCCGCGGCGCTGCTTCACGAGCTCGTGGAGCTTGAGCATCCCGTAGATGAGGCCCTCGGGCCGCGGCGGGCAGCCCGGCACGTAGACGTCGACCGGCATGACGCGATCGACGCCCTGGACGACGCTGTACGACCGCTTGAAGCGGCCGCCGCTCGTGGTGCAGGTGCCCATCGCCACGCACCACTTCGGCTCCGGCATCTGCTCCCAGAGGCGAACGAGCGGGCCGGCCATCTTCGTCGTCAGCGTGCCGGCGACGATGAGGACATCGGCCTGGCGCGGACTGGCGCGGAACGGGAACATCCCGAATCGGTCGATGTCGTTCACGCTCGTGGCGGTGCTCATCATCTCGATGGCGCAGCAGCTGAGGCCCGAGAGGAGCGGCCAGAGCGAGTTGGCACGGATGAGGTCGAGGACGTAATCGGCCTTGGTGGGGATCACCTCGAG
>DASVFG010000166.1:0-2811 GCA_036380155.1 Candidatus Limnocylindria bacterium | reverse complement strand
CCATTCCGTTCCCAGAAGCCGAGCTGATCCTCGGCGCTGAACTCGACGCCGCGCAGCCACTTCGCGCTCTTCCAGAAGTACGTCCCGGGCACGATGGCTCGGAGCGGATAGCCGTGATCGGCTTCGAGGGGCTTGCCTGCGTACGACCAGGCGAGGAGGCAATCAGGCTGCATGGCGGTCGCCAGCGGCACATTTGCCGTGAATCCGCCCTCGCTGTGGAAGATGACGAAGCGCGCCGCATCGGTCGGCTGGGCGACTTCGGCGATGTGGCTGAACGGGACCCCTTCCCACTGGGTGTCGAGCTTCGACCAGCGCGTGACGCAGTGAATGTCGAGCGTCCGATCGGTCACCGGCAGGTTGCGGAACTCCGCCCAGCGCAGGGTGAACGGCTCCGCCACCTCGCCCCACACGCGGAAGTCCCACCCGGACAGGTCCCCGTAGTCCGGCACGCGTCCGAAGTGGAGGACGGGGAACTTCTCGGTCAGGACCTGGCCCGGCGGTACACGCTCCGCGAGCTCAGGCGGGACGTTGCGCTTCTGCCACGGGAAGACCATGCGCGCATCGTCCATCCGGGGCTCCCTCGGGTCAAGGCCCGGAGCCTGCCGGCGGGACCGATCTAGACTCGGACGCCATGGGCCAACCTCGCTCGTCTCCGTTCGCCGCGCTCGCGGAGGTCGCGGCCGCCGTCGGCGCCACCCGCAGCAAGCTCGCGAAGCGCGACCTGTTGGCGGGCTACCTCCGGAGCCTGCCGCCGGGCGACCTCGCGCACGCCGCGGCCTTCTTCGCCGGCCGCCCGCTCGTGGACCCGACCGCCAAGCTCGGGATGGGCTGGGTGCAGCAGGGGGCTGCGCTCTCGGCGGCCAGCGGCGCCGATGCCGACGCGATGCGCGAGGCCTACCTGCGCCACAGCGACTTCGGTGACGCCGCAGCCGAGCTGCTCGCCGATCGCGAGCCGGACGGCGGGCGACTCACGGTGGCGGACGTCGGGCACGGATTCGAGGCGATCGCCGCGGCGGGGTCGGCCGACGCGCGAGTCGCCGCCTTCGCCGAGTTGTTCGCCCGCGCACGCGCGGACGAGGCGCGCTTCCTCGGGCGGGTGGCGTCGCGGGAACCCCGCATCGGCCTGCGTGAGGGGCTCCTGGAAGAGGCGGTGGCCGCCGCCTTCGATGCCGATCTCGACGCCGTGCGGCGCGCGCACATGCTCACCGGCGAGATCGGCGAGACCGCGGTCCTGGCGCGCGACGGGCGGCTCGACGAGGCTGCCCTCCACCTCGGCCGGCCGATTCGCTTCATGCTCGCGTCGCCGGTTGCCGATGCGGCCGAGGTGGTGCGACGCGTGGGCGACGAGGCGTGGATCGAGGACAAGTACGACGGCATCCGCTGCCAGCTCCATGTCCACGGCGACGGCCGCATCCAGCTCTTCAGCCGCGACCTCAACGACATCACCCGCTCGTTCCCGGAGGTCGTCACCGCGGCGGAGGCGCTGCGCGACGCGGCGCCGCTCGTCATCGACGGCGAGCTCGTCCCATGGCGCGAGGGAGCCGTCCTGGACTTCGCCTCACTCCAGACGCGGCTCGGTCGGGTGCGGCCGTCGAAGGAGCTGTTGGCCGAGGTTCCCGTCGTGCTCGTCGCCTTCGACCTGCTCCACCACGCCGGCACGGATCTCCTCGAGGCGCCGCTGCGCCGCCGTCGCGAGGCGCTCGAGGGCCTCGGGCTGCCGGATCGCACCGGTGAGCGGATGCTGCTCAGCCACATGGCGAGCGCCGGCTCCGCGGCGGAGGTGGACCGGAAGTTCGACGATGCCCGCGAGCGCCACAACGAGGGGCTCATGGTCAAGGACCCCGACTCGACCTACCAGCCCGGACGCCGCGGCCTCGGCTGGCTGAAGCTGAAGAAGGCGCTCGCGACCCTCGACTGCGTGGTGGTGGGGGTGGAGTGGGGCCACGGCAAGCGTCGCGGCGTCCTGAGCGACTACACGTTCGCCGTGCGTGAGACCGATGCGCCGGACGCCCGTCTCCTCACCATCGGCAAGGCGTACACGGGGCTGACCGATGCGGAGATCGCGACGATGACCGAGCGCTTCCACGGCATCACGCTCCAGGACTTCGGCCGCTACCGGACCGTGGTGCCCGAGATCGTCGTCGAGATCGCGTTCGACCGCATCATGCGGTCGGCGCGGCATCGATCCGGGTTCGCCATGCGCTTCCCGCGCATCGTGCGCATCCGGGACGACAAGACGCCCGCCGAGATCGACACGATGGCCACCGTGGAGGCGCTCTTCGGGGAGCAGGCGAGCGGTCGGATCCTGCTTGCCACCGGTGCGGCCGGCGAAACCGAGCGCATCACGGCCACCGGCGAGGCACCCGACTGAGCCACTGACCGATCAGGCGGCCCACCGGCCGCGTAGGATGGCCGCACCGTGCATGAGATGGGACGACCACGATGAGCTTCGGATTCGACGGGTTCGCGGCGCCGCCCGCGGTGAGCGTCGAGGTCACGACGAACGCCTACCGCATCGCCGGCACGATCCGCACGCCGTTCCATCGGGTCGCGGAGATTCTCAACCAGCTGCCGTCCGGGCATCTCAGCTTCGAGGACGCGATCATCGTGGAGCATGCGGGCGGCGCCACGACCCGTGCCGCCACCGCGATCGTCGCCGCCGACGAGGTGCTGATCATGGTCGCCTCCGGGCTGTCGGACGCCGCGCGCGACGACATGCAGATCGAGAAGCGGCCGATCCGTGTCCAGGTCGCGATCCCGCCACTCCGCCTGGCGGGGACCGTGCACGTCACCATGGGCAGCCGCTCCATC
>DASVFG010000165.1:0-3744 GCA_036380155.1 Candidatus Limnocylindria bacterium | reverse complement strand
GACGCGTTCACGAGCGGCGACGAGGCATCGGCCACGCAGCGGGCAGAGCGCGCGGTGGACGCGATCGAGGCTGCCGACGGGCGGGGACGGCTCCGGGTCGGCGTCGCCGGCGGGATCATCCTGCTCCTCGACGCGCTCGCCATGGGGGTCCTGTTCCGCCGGCGCCGAGCGCGTCGCGGGCACGCGTCCGCGTGACGCCGATGCGGCGCTCATTGGTCGCCGTCCTGGCCGGCACGTTCACGCTGCGCTTCAGCACCGGCCTGACCGGGGCGATGCTGCTCTACTACCTGGCAAAGCTGCCCGAGTTCGGCGGCCCGGAGGTGAGCGCCTCGGTGGCCGGGATCATGACTGCCGCGTACTTCGCGGCCGAGCTCCTGCTCTCCCCCGCCTTCGGCGTGCTCTCGGACCGCATCGGGGCGCACCGGATCATGCAGATCGGCCCGCTGCTCGGAGCGGGCGCGGTGATCGTGACCGCGGTCACCACCGACCTGTGGCTGCTCGGTGGCACCCGCTGGTTGGAGGGGATGGCGGCAGCGGCGAGCATCCCGTCGATCCTCGGCTACATCGCCATCGTCACGTCCGGCGACGAGGGGCTGCGCGGCCGCACCGTCGCGCGCTTCGAAGCGGCCACCATCGCCGGCCTCGGGGTCGGCGCGGTGGTCGCCGGTCCGCTGTTCGAGCTCCTGGGCGCGGGCGCGTTCCTCGCGAATGCCGTCGTCTACGGCGTCTCCCTCGCGATCTACCGATTCGGCGTCGCGCCAGCTGACGAACCGGCACCCGACGTGCCGCCAACGTCGTCGGGGGAGCTGCGTCCGCGCAGCTTCGACCTCCGGCGCTATGCCCGCCTGCTGGCGACGTCCGGCGTCTGGCTGCTGGCCCCCACCTGGATCGCGCTCAACGCGGTGATCGGCGCGTGGACGACGCAGTCGGTGTTCCAGCTCGTGCGCGCCAACCCGGACCCCGAGCGCTTCGGCGGCCAGCTCCTGATGGGGGGCTTCGCGCCCACCCAGGTGAGCATCGGCCTCGCCATCGCGCTGCTCGTGTTCTTCGTCGGGATCTTCGTCTGGGGCGGCCTCTTCCGTCGCTATCGGCCGACCTCGATCATCGCGGTCGGCATCGTCGGCGGGCTCGTGATGATCGGGGCGATCGCGGCGGTCAACCATTCCGGGGACTGGGGCGTTCCGGCCCGCATCGGCCTCGTCCTCGTCGCGCTCGGCGGCCTGTTCGTCCTTGCCGGCGCGACCCCGGCCGCGCTGGGCATGCTCGCCAACATCAGCGAGCCGCACCCCGAGGACCGCGGGGCGATCATGGGCCTCTACTCCGTGTTCCTCGGCGTCGGCCAGATCGTCGGCAGCGTGGCCAGCGGCGGTGCGGCCGACTGGCTCGGCATCGACGGCCTGCTGCTCGCTTCGGCGGTGCTCCTCGTCGTCGCGCTCGTGCCACTCCGCTGGCTGCGGTCGTCCGAGCACCTCGTCGGGGCGTCGGACCACGCACCGATGCCGGACCGCACGCCGGCATGACCGACGCGGGCTACCCCTACGGCGACGCGCTCGTGCCCGAGTCGTTCGACGAGCACACGATCGTCTTCCTCGTCCGCCCGGTCGACGCCCCGAGCTTCACGGAGGAGGAGCTCGACCGCCTCCAGGTCGAGCACCTCACCTACCTGCGGGGCCTCAAACGGCGCGGCGTGCTCATCACGAACGGCCCGCTCGTCGACCAGACCGATGAACGGATGCGCGGGGTGTCCATCTACGGCGTCGGCCGCGACGAGGCGCTCGAGCTCGCGAACGCGGACCCGATGGTGCGTGCGCGACGCCTCGAGGTGATCGCGGCACGGTGGTGGACCGCCGCCGGCACCGCGTCGTTCACGGCGCCTCCGCGGCCGCCGGACGACGGATAAGCCGTCAGCGCAGCTGCGGGATCACCTCGGCGGCGATCCGCTCCAGGCGAGTGGTGTCGGCGACGCCGCGGACCGAGAAGATGAGGTGCTGGGCGCCCGCCTCGGCGAGGACGCCGAAGCGATCGACGACCTCGTCCGGCGACTCCGCGTCGAGATCGATGCTGGTCAGCACCGTGCGCTCGATCTCGTCGTAGGGCCGGCCGAGCCGTTCGCAGTGCTCGCGGAGGATCGCGAGCTTGGCGCGGACGACCTCGGGATCGCGGCCGAAGAGGTTGCAGGCGTCCGCGTACTGCGCCACGAGGCGCAGCGTCTTCCGCTCCCCACCGCCGCCGATGAGGATCGGGATGCGCGGCCGGCTGATGGCCTGCGGCGAGTTGATGACGTGGGTGGCGGTGACATGCGTGCCATCGAAGGTTCCGTGGGTGCCGCTGCCGCCCGACCACATCTCACCGGCCAGCCGCAGCGTGTCCTCGAGCCACTCGAACCGTTCGCCGAGCGGCGGAAAGGGGAAGCCCAGGCCCTTGGACTCGAAGACGTTCCAGGCGGCGCCGATCCCGAACCACGCCCGCCCGCCGGAGAGGATATCGAGCGTGGTGGTCATCTTGATCCACAGGCCGGGCTGGCGGTAATGGACGCCGCCGACCATGAGCCCGAGCCGCGCGCGCTCAGTGTGGGCGGCGAGGAACCCGAGTGCCGTCTGGCCTTCGAGCATCGGCGCCTCGGGCGGGCCGAGGCCGCGGATCTGGAAGAAGTGGTCCATCACCCAGATCGAGTCGAACCCGGCATCGTCGGCTGTGCGACCGATGCGGCCCAGCGTGGGGCCGATGGCCGTCGGCCCACCGGGCCAGGTGAAGTTGTTGATCTGCAGCCCGAACTTCACGGTCCCATCCTGTTGGTCACTCGGCCGGGAAGCGCGCGTTCTCGTGGAACCAGCGGTAGGCGACGCCTGGCCGCTCGCTCGATGCCCGTCCGAGGAGATTGGAGTCATCGTAGGTCCACACCGTGTCGTCGCCGCACACGACCCATCCCCGAGCATCACCGAACTCCCAGCGTGCGAGCGCGGCGACCTCCGGTGCGCACTCGGCCTCGGGCACACCCCGTCGCGAGGCAATGCTGAACACGGCCGTCTCGGTCTCCGATCGGCACGCCGTCACCAGCTCGCATCGCCCGGCGGCGTAGAAGAACACGCTGAGGCCGGAGCCCATCGGACACCGCAGCGCAGCGCTCACCGGTAGCGGCACGAGCCCTGGTTCGTGGAACGGTGGGATCGACGGCACCTCGTCCTCGTCAGCGCGAACGCACGAGTCGACCGACATCGTGCTCGGCAGACGGGCGAGGAGCTGCAGCTCGGCGGCATCCGGAAACGGCGCACGCGGTCCCGCCGATCCGGTCGCCTCCGGCGCCAATGACGATGCCATGCTGGTGTTCCGCGCCGACGCGATCGGCGAAGGCGACCCGGGTGGCACCTGCCCGGCGAGTCCCTCACGCGTCAGCGCACCGCCGACATACGCGATCGCGACGGTGGCGGCGACGAGGGCAAGCGTGGAGGCGGCGATGAGCGCGACGCGGCGGCGTCGTCCCGGCGGTGGGGTGATGCGCTCGGCGCCAGCGTCCTCGACGGCGTAGAGGCGTACCGGTTCGCTGATGCCCTTCAGGCGACGCTGCCCGCGCGGCACGAAGCGCACGTCTCGCAGATACGAGCGGGTCAGCGCCCGGACGGTCTCACTGACGAGGATCTCCCCCGCCGGGGCGACGGCGCAGATTCGCGCCGCAATGTTGACGGCACTGCTGACGATGCCCTCGTCGGAATCCTCGGCCTCGCCGGCATGGATCCCGACGCCGGC
>DASVFG010000164.1:0-11754 GCA_036380155.1 Candidatus Limnocylindria bacterium | reverse complement strand
AGCTTGTTCGTGAAGTTCCGGCCCCCCGTCAGCTTCGACGGGGTGAGGCGCTGGTCGACGCCCGGCGCGTTGCCGGACACGAGCGCGACGCGGAGGGCATCGGCGCCGATGTCCGCGATCATCTCGAGCGGGTCGACGACGTTGCCCTTCGTCTTGCTCATCTTCGAGCCGGTGGGGTCGCGGACGATGCCGTGGAGGTAGACCGTGTCGAACGGCTCCACGTCGGTGAAGTGGAGGCCGAGCATCATCATGCGGGCGACCCAGAAGAAGAGGATCTCGTACGCGGTCTCCATGACCTGCGTCGGGTAGAAGCGCGCCAGGTCCGGCGTCTCGTCCGGCCAGCCGAGCGTGGAGAACGGCCACAGGCCGCTCGAGAACCACGTGTCGAAGATGTCGGTCTCCTGCGTGAGCTCCCCGGCCGGACGCCCGCACGTGCCGCAGGCGGCGGGGCCGTCCTCGCGGTCGCTGACCGTGATGTGGCCGTCGGGGCAGTACCACGCCGGGATCCGGTGGCCCCACCACAGCTGGCGACCGACCGCCCAGTCGTGGATGTTCTCCATCCAGTGGGCGTACACCTTCTCGAAGTGCGACGGGATGATCCGCGTCCGTCCCTCCCGGACGCTGGCGAGCGCCCGCTCCGCGAGCGGCTTGACGTTGATGAACCATTGGACCGAGAGACGCGGCTCGACGACGGTTCCGCAGCGGTCACAGCGGCCGATGACCATCTCGTGCGGCCGCTCGGCCTCGAGGTCGCCCAGCTCGCGGAGGGCGTCGACGATCCTCGGCCGCGCGTCATAGCGATCGAGCCCCGCGAACTCTCCCGCCTCGATCGTGAGGCGCGCGTCCTCGTCGAGGACGGTGATCATGGG
Source organism: Candidatus Limnocylindria bacterium (assembly GCA_036380155.1). Classification (GTDB taxonomy): domain Bacteria; phylum Chloroflexota; class Limnocylindria; order QHBO01; family QHBO01; genus JACDBZ01. The sequence goes on along the minus strand of DASVFG010000164.1, from coordinate 10,885 downwards.
CAGGCCATGCCGCTTCGCGACCTCGTGGTCGTCGAAGTCGTGCGCCGGGGTGATCTTCACCGCGCCGGTGCCGAACTCGCGCTCGACGTGCTCGTCGGCGACGATCGGGACGCGGCGGCCGATGAACGGCAGCACGGCCTCGCGGCCGACCAGTGCGGCGTACCGATCATCCTCGGGATGCACCGCGACCGCGGTGTCCCCGAAGATCGTCTCCGGCCGCGTGGTGGCGACGGTGATCCAGGCGTCCGGGTCGGGGGAGCCGTCCGCACCGACGAGGTGGTAGCGCAGGCTCCACAGCGTTCCGGTTTCGGGATGCTTGATGTTCTCGAGGTCGCTGATGGTCGTCCGGCACCGCGGGCACCAGTTCACCAGCGCCTCGCCGCGGTACGCGAGCCCCTCGTCCCACAACCGCGTGAACGCGACGCGGACGGCACGCGCGCTGCCCTCGTCCATCGTGAAGCGCAGTCGAGACCAGTCGAGGCTCGCCCCCAGACGGCGATGCTGCATGCCGATGGTGTCGCGAGTCGCGTCCATGAACTGCCACATGCGCTCGAGGTAGCGCTCACGGCCCAGGGACGCGCGAGACTCCCCCTCCTCGGCGAGGATGCGGTCGAGCACGAACTGCGCGGCAATGCTGGCGTGGTCGACGCCGGGCAGCCACAGCGTGTCGTCGCCGCGCATGCGGTGGTAGCGGACGAGGATGTCCTCGACGAATGCGGTGAGCGCGTGGCCGAGGTGGAGCGCGCCGGTCACGTTCGGCGGCGGCTGGATGATGACGAAGCGCTCAGCGACGGCGGGCCGCTCGTCCGGTGGGCGGAACGCATCGGCTGCCAGCCATCGGTCGTAGATCGCCGGCTCGACGGCGGCGGCGTCGTAGCGCGGGGGAAGCTCGCGTCGCGTCGTCATCAGTCCGTCTCCTCGTGCTGCGGTGGCACACAGCAAAACCCGTTCGTCGAAGGACGAACGGGTCGTGGTACCACCTTCGTTCGCGACCGCAGCGGCCGCCTCGTGTCCCGCGCTATCGGGCGGACCCGTCCGGCTCGCGTGCGACCTTCCCTCGATCGGTTCCCGGGCGGGCTCGCAGCCGATGGCCCACCCTCTCTGAGGGTCGTGTCGAGGTACTCCTCACGGTCACTGCCGTGCCGGGGAGTCTAGCACTCCCCCGCCATGACCCCTTCGAATGGGTCAGCGGGCGCGATCGAGGGTCATGACGTAGCCACCCTCGGGACGCGACTCGACCTTCGCCCCGTCGCCCTCGAGCTGGGAGATCGCGGCCGGAAGGTCGACGCCGGCACGGTGCGTGGCGCGGAAGATGAACTCGCCGGTCTGGCCAAGGCTGAGCGCGACGGCATCGATGCCCTCGACGCCCGACAGCGCCTGGCGGAAGCCGGTGATGGCGCCGAAGCTGCCGAGGCCCTTCACGACGATCTCGGTGGTCGTGACCTCGGTCGCGGACGGCGTGGTCGCCGATGCGTCGGGAGGTGTCGCGGGTGCGGTCGGCTCGGCGGCGGCCGGCGTGGCCGCCGCGGTCACCGGCTCGGCACCGGCCGTCGGGTCGACCGACGTGTCGGAGGTCTCGGAGGTCTCCGAGGTCTCGGGCGTCTCGGGCCCGACCCGTCCGCTGAGCGCGGCGATGCGGGCGGCCAGCGTGTCGGCGGCCACCATCGGCTCGTCGTCCGGCTCCTTCGCCTCGTCCGCCGCCGGCGTCGCAACGGCAGGGGCCTCCCCGGCGTCCGCGGATGCGGTCGTGCGGTCGGCGGGCACCGTCGGAGCCGATCCGGTCTCGGTGGCTGAGCTGCCCTCGGCGTCGAGCGACGGCGGGCGCGGCATGCGCTTGGCGGCTGCCGCGAAGGCGGCCGGGTCGCTGATCTCCCCGAGCTGGGCGTGGTAGGCGTCGATCTCCCGCTCGTACTCCTCGACGCGGGCACGCAGGGCGTGCGTCTCCGCCTCCGCGCGAGCGGTCTCGGCCGCCAGCTGCTCTTCGAGGAGCGCACGGCGCGACGCGACCCGCTGCTCCGCCTCGAGACGGATGCGCTCGGCCTCGGCCGTCGCCCATTCGCCGACCCCGGCGATCTCGCCATCGGCCCGCGATCGCAGCTCGGCGCGGCGGGACTCGGCCTCGCCCTCGAGCTGGGCGGCGCGCTCATCGGAGCGCGCACGAATCTCGGCGATGCCGGCGGCGCGAGCGTCGTCGGCAACCTTGCGCATCGCCGCGACGAGGTCCCGCAGGAAGTCCGGTGACGCGTCCGAGGCGGTGGAGTCGTGGGTGCCGTTGCGGGCGGGCGCGCCGGCCGCGGCGTCAGCCGCGCCCACCGGCGTGGTGGACTCCGGGGCAGCGACGCCGGCGGTCGCCGCCGGCGCGGCCGCGTCCGTGGCATCCGTCAGCGAGACGTCTGGGGCGGGGGCCGCGTCGGGTGCCTCGGCGGCGGACTCGGCCGGCTTCGTGGCCTCGCCAGGACCGGTCGGTCCGGTGGGCTCGGTGGGCTCGGCGCTCGCATCAGGCGCGGACACGCCCTCGGCGGGCGCAGCGGCGTCGGTGGTCGCGGCGGCGTCGGCCTCGGCCGACTCCTCGCTCTCGGACGACCAGGGAAGGCGGAATCCCGGCCGGCGCTGGTTGGCGGTCATGATGCGAACGGATCCTCCTGTGACCCACGGCGCGGTGGCTGCGGTGTCGAGCGGGGCCATCCTACGCCGGGTGGCGCGCGACCCTCAGCCATCGAACGTACGCCCGTCTCGGAACGACGGTACTACCCGGGCCGTTGCTACCATGCCGCCCATGCCGGCCATCCCCGACCTGCCCGACTCGGTCGATTCGCTGCTGCGGGTGGGCCTCGTCGTGGTCACGGCGCTCATCGGGTTCCTCGTCCTGCGGCAGGTCGTCCGGGTGAGCGTGCGCTCCCTGCTCGAGCGGCGCGCGGCGGAGTCCGAGGACGAGTCGATGCCACCGCTCGAGCTCGAGCGCCGCGTCTCGACCATCGCGCGGCTCGTCGTCCGGATCGGCGGCGCGGTCGTGGCGGTCATCGCGGTGCTCATGATCCTCGGCGAGTTCGACATCGACATCGGCCCAGCCGTGGCCGGCCTCGGCGTGGTCGGCATCGCGGTCGGCTTCGGCGCCCAGACGCTCATTCGCGACTGGCTGGCCGGCATCTTCATCGTCCTCGAAAACCAGTACAGCGAAGGCGACGTGGTGCGCATCGCCGGGGTCGATGGCGTCGTCGAGGCGTTCTCCCTGCGCCGCACGACGCTCCGCGACCTCGACGGCACGGTGCACACGGTGCCCAACGGTCAGATCACCGTCGCCTCGAACATGACGCGCCTCTGGTCACGCGTGAACCTCGACGTCGGCGTCGCGTTCGACAGCGACATCGACCGGGCCACCGCACTCATCGACCGCGTCGGCGAGGAGCTCCAGGCCGATGAGGAGTGGGGTCCTCGCCTGCTCGAAGCTCCGGCGGTCGTCCGTGTCGACGCCGTCGCCGGATCGGTGGTGACGCTCAAGGTGCTCGGCCAGGTGCGGGCCGCCGAGCAGTGGGCGGTCGCCGGCGAGCTCCGGAAGCGCATCCTCGCGGCCTTCGCCAGGGAGGGCATCGACATGCCGCTCCCGCACCAGGTGATCGTGACCCGCGGTCCCGCCGCCGCGGGCACATCCGCGGAGGATGCATCGGCGGAGGCTCCGGCTCCCGACGCGGACCCGACGAAACCGGTCGGCCCCGCGCGCTGAGCGGTCGGCGTCAGCGGCGCCCGTGCCGCTCGCCGATGTACTCGAGGAAGCCGATATCCCCCGGCGAGGCTCCGCCGGCCGAGAGGATCGTGGCGGCGTCGGCGGCCTGCTGCGCCCCGTGGCTCACGAGGTGCTGGACGAACATCCAGCGCGGCAGCGGCCGGCTGCTGAGGCCGGGCTGCGTCGCCTCGAGCAGATCGGCCTCGGAGAGCGAGGCGACCCAGTCGCGGAGCGCATCGGCCTCGACGACCCAGCGCTCGCGGAGCGCCGCCACCGTCGGGAAGTCCTCCGGCTTCATCTCCAGGTCCTCGCCCCACTCCTCCTCCGGCCGGCCCTCGAGGGCGAGCCGCCAGCTCCACTCGACGTCGAGCTCGTGGACGAGCGTGGCGCGCAGGTCGCGGGTGGTGACGTGCTCCGCGGTGTGCCACGTGCCCTCGGGAAGGCGCTGCGCGGCATCGAGGAGGCGCCGGTTCGTCCACCACAGGTGCTCGATGGAGAGGCGCAGCGCGGCGCCGAGGCCCGCGCGAGGATCGAGGTCGGTCACCTTGGCGACAGGCGTCAGGCCGACTCTTCGGCGGGCTGCTCGTCGCGGACGGCACGCGCGCGGCCGCGACGGCGAGGTTCGGCGTCGTCGGTCTCGGTGACGAGCATCGGCGGCTGGCCGTGCTCGATCGTCTCGCCGGTGATGACGACCTTTGTCACGTCGGTGCGCTCGGGGATGTCGTACATCACGTCGAGCAGCGCCTCCTCGACAATCGTGCGCAGTGCGCGGGCGCCGGTCTTCCGCGCCAGGGCCAGCTTGGCAGTCGCCTCGAGCGCATCGGGCGTGAAGACGAGCTCGACCTTGTCGAGGCTGAGGAACTTCGTGAACTGGCGGGTGACCGCGTTCTTCGGCTCGGTGAGGACCTTGACGAGGTCCTCCTTCACGAGCGCCGCGAGGCTCACGACGACCGGCAGGCGCCCGACGAACTCGGGGATGAGCCCGTACTTGAGCAGGTCCTCGGGCATGAGCTTGTCGAACAGGGCGTGGCGCCGCTCGTCCCTCGACTGCTGCGCCTCCGACCCGAAGCCGATGCCCCGCTTGCCGACGCGCTCCTCGATGAGCTTCTCGAGGCCCTCGAACGCGCCGCCGCAGATGAACAGGATGTTCGTGGTGTCGATCTGGATGAAGTCCTGGTGCGGGTGCTTCCGTCCGCCCTGCGGCGGGACGTTGGCGACCGTGCCCTCGAGGATCTTCAGGAGCGCCTGCTGCACACCCTCGCCGGAGACGTCACGGGTGATCGACGGGTTGTCGGTCTTGCGCGCGATCTTGTCGATCTCGTCGATGTAGATGATCCCGCGCTGCGCGCGCTGGACGTCGAAGTCCGCGGCCTGGATGAGGCGCAGGAGGATGTTCTCGACGTCCTCGCCGACGTAGCCGGCCTCGGTCAGGCTCGTCGCGTCGGCGATGCAGAACGGGACATCGAGGACCTTGGCCAGGGTCTGGGCGAGGAGCGTCTTGCCGCTGCCGGTCGGCCCGACGAGGAGGACGTTCGACTTCCCGAGCTCGACGTCGTCGACCGTGTGGCCCGCGTTCACGCGCTTGTAGTGGTTGTAGACCGCCACGGAGAGGACCTTCTTCGCCTGCTCCTGGCTGATGACGTACGTGTCGAGCTGGTCCTTGATCTTCCGTGGGCTCGGGAGGGGCGCCGCCGACGCCTTGCCGCTGGCGCGCGGCGTCTCGAGCATCTCCTCTTCGATGATCTCCTGGCAGAGGTTGATGCATTCGTCGCAGATGTAGACGCCCTGCCCCGCGATGAGCTTGCGGACCTGCTCCTGGCTCTTCCCGCAGAAGCTGCAGCGGTAGGGAACCTTCGACTTCGTCGTCATCGCGGGGGATGGTAGCACGGGGTGTCGCCCGCTCACCCATGGGCCGATGGTCGTAGGATCCACCGATGCCCCGCCTCCGGTTCGCCCGCGTCGACGGCCCGCTCGGCGAGCTGTGGGTGGCGGAGACGGATCGCGGCGTCGCCGCCGCGACGAGCGCCGAGGCCCCCGACGCGATGCTGGCCGAGCTCCGCCGGCGCTTCCCCGGCGTCGAGCCCGAGGCCGACGACGTCGATGACCGCTGGCTCACGGACGGCGACGCTCCGGCGCTCGACACGACCGGGCTGTCGGCGTTCGACGTCCGCGTGTACGCGGTCGTCAGGGAGGTGCCCGCGGGCGAAACGGTGACCTACGGCGAGGTGGCGGCCCTCATCGGTTCGCCGGGGGCGGCGCGCGCCGTCGGGGGCGCGATGTCGCGTTGCCCGTTCTTCCCCGCGGTCCCCTGCCACCGCGTCGTGCGGGCGTCGGACGGCTGGTCCGGCTGGGGCGGCGACGACCGGCTGAAACGGCGGTTGCTCGCGAGCGAGCGGAAGGCACCCGGTTGAAGGCGCACGACGTTCGGCGCCGGCGGCGACCTACTTCTTGGCGGCGTCCGCCTGGGCGGCCTCGTCGGCGGTCGGCACCTCGCCGCCCTTGGCCTGGGCCATCGAGATGAGCGACTCGGTGTTGCCCTCGAAGACCTCGTCGATGAGGCCGTAGGCCTTCGCGTCCTCGGCGCTCATGAAGTAGTCGCGCTCGGAGTCGCGCTTCACCTTCTCGAAGTCCTGCTTGCAGTGGTCGGCGAGGATGTGCATGAGCCGATCGGTGAGATGCATCATCTCCCGCATCTGGATCTCGACGTCGGGGGTGTTGCCGCGGAACCCGCCCGACCCCTGGTGGATCATGATCCGGCTGTTCGGCAGCGCGTAGCGCTTGCCGGTGGCCCCGGCCGCGAGCAGCACGGCGCCCATCGAGGCGGCCTGGCCGATGCAGATCGTGGAGACGGGTGCGCGGAGGTACTGCATCGTGTCGTAGATCGCCATGCCGCTCGTCACCACGCCGCCCGGCGAGTTGATGTAGAGCTGAATGTCCTTCTCCGGGTCCTCGGACTCGAGGAACAGGAGCTGGGCGATGATGAGGTTCGCGACGTGATCCTCGATCGCGTCGCCGAGGAAGATGATGCGGTCCTTGAGGAGCCGCGAGTAGATGTCGAAGGCACGCTCGCCGCGGGCGCTCGACTCGATGACCATCGGGACCAGCATCGGTTTCCTACGACTCCTCGGACGGTTCGGATTCAGTGGCAGCGGCCGGGGCGGTGGCGACCGCGTCGTCGGCCGGGGCGGGGTTCGGCAGCGACTCGTCGTCGGTGGCCGCGGGACCGGATGCCGCCGACTCGCCGGCGGGCGCATCGGCCCCGAGCGCCCGATCGATGAGCGTGTCGACCAGTGTACGGTTGCGAATCGTCATGCGCAGGTAGCTCCGGCCACGCCGCGAGGTGAGGTACTCGCGAAGCTTCGCGTCGTCGCCGTAGCGCGCCATCTGGTCCGCGATCTCGGCGTCGATGTCCGCCTCGGAGGCATCCACGCCTTCCTGCTCCGCGATCGCGGAGAGCACGAGCAGGGTCTTCACGCGCCGCGTGGCCGGCTCGCGCAGCTCGGCGGTGAGCTCCTCGGGCGTCTGCTTCGCAAGGGCGAGGTACTGCTCGAGGCCGATGCGCTGCTGCGCCAGGCGCGAGGTGAGCTCGTCTCGCATGATCTCGACCTCGTTGGCGACCATCACCTCGGGCAGCTCGACCGTGGCGTTGCTCACCGCGAAGTCGATGATCCGGTCGCCGAACACGTGACGCGCCTCGGCGGCCGCCCGCTGCTCCATCGCGTCGCGGATCTCGACGCGCAGGGCGTCGAGCGTCTCGACGTCGCTGACGGACTTCGCGAAGTCGTCGGTCAGGTCGGGAAGCAGCTTCTCGCGGAGGTCGATGATCTCGACGTCGAAGTGCGCGAGCTTGCCGCGCAGCTCCTCGACGCGGTAGTCCTCGGGGAACGTGATGTCGAAGCCCTTCGTCCCGCCGACCTCGAGGCCGATGAGCTCCTGCTCCCAGCCCGGGATCATGCGGTTCTCGCCGATGACGACCGGCAGTCGATCCGCGCTGCCGCCCTCGAACGGCTCGCCGTCGACGGATCCGACGAACTTCACGGACGCGATGTCGCCCTCGACCGCCCCGCGGCCATCGACCGGCCGCAGCGTCGCCTGCTGCTCGCGAAGCTCGTCGATGACCTGGCCGATCTGCTCGTCGGTCACCTCGGGCGTCTCAGGCTCGAACGCGTAGCCGGTGTACGAGCCGAGCTGCACGTCAGGCCGCACCGGCACGGTGGCGGTGAACGTCACCGGCTGTCCCTCGGCGACGGCGCCGGGGTCGATGTCGACCTCGGGGTTGTCGATCGGGTTGACATCGGTCTGGTCGAGCGCGGCGCCGTACGAGTCGCTCACGAGGTGGTCGATGACCTCGGCGAGAACGCTCGGCCGTCCGACGAATCGGTCGATGACGTGGCGCGGCGCCTTCCCCGGGCGGAAGCCGGGCACCTTCGTGCGCTCGGCGACGTGCCGGTAGGCGGTCGCGAAGTGGCGGTCGACCTCGTCGGGCTGGACCTCGATCTCGAGGACCATCTTCGAGCCCGGCTCGGGTCGCGTGGAAACGGTGACCATGCGGCTCCTGTCGTGTCCGGCCGGCAGCGCCGGCGGTCGGTTGCGCGGTTCGGTTCGATGACGTGCCGTGTCGAGATCCGGATGCTCCGACCTCAAGACGACGGCGCAGGCGGCGGGCGGTGTGGGCGTCGCGCGACCTGCGCGGACCAGTCTGGCATATGGCGGCGGATCGGTCCTGTCCTCGGGCCTCCTACCCGGTCGGTGCGGCGGAGGCGGCCGGCGGACCGCTGTACCCGTGGTCGGCGATCCTGCGCGCCGGATCGGCGTAGGGGTCGGTCGTTGGCGGCGTCATCGCCCGGAGCCCGTCGACGAGCCGGTTGTACATCGAGAAGGCCGACGCGATAAGGACCGCGAGCTGCACGTCACCATCCGTCGCGCCGGCCGAGGTCGCGGCCTCGACGTCCGCCGCCGTCAGCTCGAGCGGGTTGTGGCGGACGACGCCAGCCACGTGGAGGAGGGCACGCAGCTTCGGGTCGAAGCTGCTCAGCGACTTCGCCTTGAGCTCGTCGAGCAGCGGCGCGCGGAGGGTGTCCCCGTCGCGTTCCAGAAGCTCGGTCGCGAACGCGGCGTGCGAGTCCATGCAGTAGAAGCAGTCGTTGCCGGCCGAGACGGCGGTGGCGATCATCTCGCGCTCGGCGCGACGCAGCGTGGCGCCGGGAAAGTCGTGGACGAGCACCTGGTCCGCCAGCCCGCGGAGGTGGATGCCCAGCCCGGGCGTCAGCGCCATCGCCGCCGTGATCCCTGGCGCGTCGGGCAACCCGCCCACGATGGGTGCCTGCGCGGCGCGCTGGAATCGCTCCTCGTCGCGTGTCATGGGTGGGGACCTGCCTCCGTCGAACCGTGCGGCCGGCGCTGCGCACCGACCGGGTGGGTATCCTACGCGGCACATCCATGGAACGTGGTCGTCGCCTCCCGAGCATCCTGCCCTACAGCGGGCCGCGTTGCGCCGCCGTCCGGTCACCGCTGGGCGTGTCGCGATGACGGCTCGGTCCCTGACCATCCGGGGCGAGGCATTCCCGCTCGTCCTGCCCAACGTCCGCGATCCCCGCCTCCACGTCGCGGCGGTCATCATCACCATCCACGTGCTCGGCCAGGTCGCGCTCGGCTTCCGGGTGAGTGTCCCCCAGATCCTGGCCGCCATCGTCACCTGTGCCGTCATCGAGGTGGCGCTGACGTTTCGTCAGTCCCGCGCGTTCGTGTGGCCCGCGAGCGCCATGCTCACCGGCAGCGGGGTCGCGTTGATCCTGCGGCTCGTCGGCACGCCCGCACACGAGCCGTGGAGCACGTACGGGCTGCCATGGTTCGCGGCCATCGCCGGGCTGTCGCTCCTGTCGAAGTACGTGATCCGCTACCGCGGCTCGCACGTCTTCAACCCGTCGAACGTCGGTCTGGTCGTCGCGTTCCTCGTGCTCGGGCCTGGGCTCGTGGAGCCGCTCGACTTCTGGTGGGCGCCGCTCAACGCCTGGATGATCGCGGCATACGCGGTCATCGTCGTCGGCGGGCTGCTCATCACCCGCCGCCTCGCGCTGCTCCCGCTCGCCGCCGCGTTCTGGATCACGCTGGCGATCGGGCTCGGAATCCTCGCCGCCTCCGGTCACTGCATGACCGCGAACTGGGCGTTTGCTTCCGTCTGTGGGGCGGACTTCTGGCGGGTCGTCATCACCTCGCCAGAGGTCTTCATCTTCCTGTTCTTCATGATCACGGACCCGAAGACGGTGCCGGCCGGCCTCGTCGGCCGCATCGTGTTCGGCGTGCTCGTGGGGGTGACGAGCACCCTGCTCATGGCGCCCCAAGCCGACGAATGGGGCACGAAGGTCGGCCTCCTGGCGGGGCTCGTCGTCCTCTGCCTCGGGAGGCCGATCATCGACCGCCTCGCGCCCGCAGCGAAGTCGGCCGAGGACCGCATCGGTGCCTTCGCACGACGTCTCGCCGGTGCGGAAGGCCGTGACCGGATGCCTCGCGTGGGAGCCGCGGCGCTGGCTCTGGTCCTGGTCGGCGGCGGCATCATCGCGGCCGGGACGCCGGCGCGAGGCGTCACGCCGGGCAGCTCGGAGGAGATGCTCACCCGGCTGCCGTCGACGGTCGATCCGTCCACCCTTCCGCCGATCACGGTCGGGGCGGACGTCGCGGAGTTCGACCACGAGCTCGCCTCCGCCGCGGACATGAGCGCGGTGGTCGTGACCCTGGCGCGAAACCTCGAGCTGGAGAACGAGGCTCTGCTGCGGGGGGACGAGGCGATCCTCGCGGCGGTCGACCACGGCGACCGACTCGTCGAGATGCAGGACCGGATGCGCCAGGCCATCGACGCCGGGAGGGTCGTCGTCACCCTCTACGACTTCGATGCCATCGACGTCTCGCTGCTCGTCCCGTTCGGTGCCCAGACCGGGCTCAGCCTCGGGCTTGCCGGGACCGGGACGGTGATCGAGGAGACGCGCGACGCGGACGGCAACGTCATCGGCCGGCAGTCCTCACCATTCGACCTCGTCTTCGCCATGCGTCGGGCGCTCGGGGACCGATGGATGAACGTGGCGGTGCTCCAGCCCGACGGCTGAGCAGGCCGCAGCGATCGCCTCTGCTGTGCCGGTGACGAGAACCGCGGTGGGGTGGGGCGATGGT
>DASVFG010000163.1:0-13733 GCA_036380155.1 Candidatus Limnocylindria bacterium | reverse complement strand
GAGGAGTGGCGCGCCGTCGCCGACGAGCTGCGCCACCACGACCCGCGGCTTCTCGAGCGCCCGATGCCGATCGTCGTCACCAAGCTCGACCTCCCCGAGGTCGCCGCCCGCTGGCCCGAGCTGCGTGCCACGCTCCGCGAGGACGGGACGGAGCCGCTGGGCGTCAGCGCCCACGACGGCACCGGCCTGGACGCGCTCATCAAGCGCCTCGACGCCGGGCTCGCGGATGCCGAGCTGGCCGCGGCCGATGCCGAGCCCGACGAGATGCGGGTCCACCGCTTCGACCCGCTGGCCGATGGCTGGGAGGTCGTCCCGGAGGGCGCCGACGGCGACCTCCGCGTTCGCGGCCGCCGCATCGAGACGGCCGCCGCCCGCACCGACTTCGAGAACGACGAGTCACGCGATCGCTTCTGGCGCATGCTCGAGCACGCCGGCGTGGACCTCGAGCTGCGTCGTGCGGGCGCCGGGCCGGGCACGACCGTCCATATCGGCGGGGCCGAGCTCGAGTGGGGCGACGAGGACTGATGGTCGAGCCGTCGACGGCGGCGCTGGCGAGCCCGGGTGAGGCGCCCCTGGCGGAGGCCGTGATCCCGCCGCCCAGCCGTATCGGCATCCTGGGCGGCACGTTCGATCCGCCGCACCTCGGCCATCTGTGGCTCGCGACGCTGGCCGCCGATGCCGCCGACCTCGACCGCGTCCTGTTCATGCCCGCCGCCCAGCCGCCGCACAAGCGCGGGCAGCACGTCTCCGGCGCGACCGATCGGCTCGTCATGACGCGGCTGGCCATCGAGGGGAATCCATCGTTCGAGCTGTGCCCGATCGAGATGGAACGGCCGGGAGCGTCCTACACGATCGACTCGGTCGAGGAGCTGCACGCGCTCTACGGCGACAGGGTCGAGCTGCGGCTCATCATGGCCGCCGACTCGCTGGCAGCCATCGACACCTGGCGCGAGCCGGACCGGCTCCTCGAGCGCATCCGCTGGGTGGTCGGGCCACGCCCCGGCAGCGCCGCTCCCGACCGGGCGGCGCTCGACGCACGCTTCGGGCCGGCCGCCGAGCGCATCGAGCTCCTCGAGGGACCGGCGCTCGACCTGTCCAGCACCGAGATCCGCGCGCGGGTGGCGGCCGGTCGACCCATCCGCTACCTTGTGCCGCGCGGCGTCGAGGAGCTCATCGTGGAGCGGGGCCTCTACCGCCGATGACGAACGAGGAGCCGAACCTGACCGACCAACCGGAACGCGTCGAGATCCCCGACGATGCCGCCGCACTGGCGCATCGGATCGTCGAGATCGCGTCCGACAAGAAGGGGAACGACATCGTCATGCTCCGCACGGCGGAGCTGACGTCCATGGCCGACTTCTTCGTCATCTGCTCGGGCCGCTCCGACCGGCAGGTCCAGGCGCTGGCCGGCGCCATCGTCGACGAGCTCCGCAAGGAGGGGATCCGACCGCTCGGCACGGAGGGCCGCCAGTCGTCGCGCTGGGTGCTCCTCGACTTCGCGTCGGTCATCGTCCACGTCTTCGCGCCCGAGGAGCGCGAGTTCTACGGCCTGGAACGGCTCTGGGCAAAGGCCGCGCAGGTCGTCCGCGTCGTCTGACGCCACGTGCACCTGGTGACGCCAACGACCGGCTGAGCGGACGAGCTCGCCGCTCTCGTTGCGTCCGCGGCATGCACGCCCCCGTGGAATCGGCCCGAACGCGACCCTGTTCGGTGCCGTTCGCAGCATCAGCTGCACGCCTGCACCGCGCCGAGGCTCGCGGACACAAGTACTGCCTCGGTACCGGTGGGATGGCCCATCGGTCCCATTGAGAGGGCGGCGTGCGATTCGCATGCTCGGCCCATGACCGACCGCCCGCGCCGCTCGCGACCGATCGAGACCTGCCGCTTCTGCGACGGGACCCTCCTCACGAGCGTCTACGACACCGTCTTCCGGGATCCGGAAGCCGAGGAGCGCCTGTTCTTCGCGATCCCCGGCGCCCTGTGCGTGCCGTGCCGCCAGCTCTACGTCGACCAGCAGCTCATCGGCATCCTCGGTCTCGACGGTGCGCGCTGCACGTTCGCGATCGAGTCCGACCGCGTCCTCCAGGCCGGCCAGGCCGGGGCCGCGTAGGTCCCGTTCCGGCTATCGCCGCGTGGCGAGCAGGTGCTCGCCGACCCAGGCAACCAGCGCCGGCTCCTCGCCCATCGCGTTCGTCTTGATCGCCACGTCCGCCTCCCACAGGCCGATGAGCATCGCGTCGAGCTCGTCGCCGCGATAGCGGCGCGCCGCCTCCACCAGCCGTTCGGCCATCCGCGCGTTGCCCCGCGCCACGCGTTTCGCGATCTCGGTCGGAGGTGTCTTCGCCGCTGCCAGCTCGCGGGCCACGATGAGGTCGCTCACCCGCCCGGCCAGTGAGGCCAGGATCCGGAGGCCCGGCTGGCCCTCGGCGAGGGCGCGACGGAGCGCCTCGGCGGCGGCACCCGGCTCGCGTCGGTCCACGGCGTTCGTGATCGCGAAGACCGATGCCGGCCGCGTATCTGCCGTGAGCGCTTCGACGTCGTCGGCGGTGATCGGCTGCTCGCCGGCGTAGGTCGCGAGCTTCCGCAGCTCGGAGTCGGCGATGCGCGTCATCTCGCCTCGCTCGACATCGGTCTCCCAGACAGCGCCGCCCACGCGCTCCGCGAGGATGTGCGCGGCCCGCACCTCGATCCTGATCCCGAGTCGTGCCGCGTGCGACGTGATCCAGCCGCGCAGCTCTCCGCGGCGCGGCGCGGCGACCTCGACGATGCGGCCCTTGCGCGCCTTCACCGCCTCGGCGAGGCGCTTCAGGAGCGCCGGCGGTTTCGTGATGTCACGGGAGGGCCGTTCCTCCACGAACGCCAGGGCGGACCCATCGGGGAGCGACTCGACCAGGTGCACGAGCCGATCGGCGGCCGACGTCGAGCGGCCAGCCGCGCGCAAGGGCTGACGGAGCACCGTGAGGTGCGCGCCGAACATGCTCATCGTGCCGGCCTCGAGGCGGGCGCGGTCGATCGCCGGCTCATCGGGCGAGCGGTCGGGGATGATCTCGACGCGGTCGGTGGCGTCCACTGACGCGGCGAAGTCGCGCAGCTCGAGGTCGAGGCCGAGCCCATCGTCGCCGTGGAGCAGGAGGATCGACGCACTCACGCGCTCGCCTCCCAGGCGGCTCGCAGCCGAGCGACCAGGGCGTCGACTTCGAGGCCGACTGCCTCCGCCAGCTGCGCCTCGAGGACGTGCGCGGGCCGCCGCGCCGCGTCGATCGAGGCGGCATGCGCGGGATGGCGCTCCTTCATGTCGTCGAGCCGCTCGTCGACGGTGAGGAAGGTCTGCGCCACGTGGCGGTCGGCGACGGCCACGAGGACCGAGGGCCAGCCGATGGGGAAGCGCTCGTCGTCGAGGAGGGCGGTGATCGGGTGGGAGGCGACCGGGACCGCGAGCTCCTCGTACCCCGCGTCCTGGAGCCGGCGCGCGCCGACGATGCCGTGCTCGCCGCCGGTGCGCCGGACCTCGGGCTTGTCGATGTCGTGGAGCAGCGCCGCCGCCTCGACGAGCCAGCCGTCCACCGGGATGCCGGCCTCGGCGACGAGCCCGGCGGCCGCGCGAGCCACGCGGGCCACGCCCTCGCTGTGCACACGGATGCCGTCGGGAAGCCGCGCATCGGCGAGCAGGCGCTGGACGGTCTCGCGATCAGGGATGGCCACCGACCGATGCTAGCCGCAACGCCGGTGCCGCGGACCGGCCGCCAGCCCGAGACGCCCTCATCGGTTCGCGCCTGCCATCGTCGGCCGTCGGTTGTCACCTCGAGGTCGCCGTGGATGTCGGTGCGCAGGACGAGGATGCCGCCGGCCGCGCCGAGGGTGGCCAGCGTCTCGGGTGCCGGATGGCCGTATTCGTTGTCGACACCGGCCGAGATCATCGCCACCGCGGGATCGGCGGCGGCGACGAAGGATGGGGTGGTCGACGAGTGCGACCCGTGGTGACCGACCTTCAGAAGGTCCACGCGTGGCACCAGCCCGCGCTCGAGGAGCAGCTCCTCGACCGGCGCCTCCGCGTCGCCGGTGAGCAGCGCGCTGAACGCGCCGTGGCGGAGCACCAGCACGATGGAGCCGTTGTTGATGTCGCCCTCGAGGAGGGGCGCGGCCGCATCCGTGGGACCGGGGTAGAGCACCTCGAGCGAGGTCGTGGCATCGAGCGCGATCCGCATGCCGGTCCGGGCCGTCGCCACCGGCACGTGCCCGGCACCGGCGTCGGCGAGCAGACGCTCGTACGACGGGTTGCCGTAGGGGATCGCTGCCTCCAGGACGCCCCGCACCCGGAAGCGATCGAGGACGTCGACCAGGCCCGCGACGTGATCCTGGTGCGGGTGGCTGACGACGAGGAGATCGATCCGCCGCAGGTGGTACGGCAGGTTCGCGCCGAGGCGCCGCAACGTGAGGTCCGGATCCGGTCCGCCGTCAATGAGCGCCACGCTGCCGGACGGCGCCTCGACGAGGATCGCGTCGCCCTGTCCGATGGCGAGCGCGGTGACGTGCAACCGCCCGTCGGGCAGGCTGGCGAAGGTGACGGCGCCGAGCACCGCCAGCAGGACGCCCATTGCCGGGAGCGGCCGCGCGAGACGAGCCAGCGCGGCCATCGTGCCGGTCATTGCCTCGTCCGGCACGCGAGCCGCCGGTTCGTCCGCGGTGTTCGTGCGGATGGCCCAGGTGGCGAGTGCGAGCAACGGGAACCAGGCCACGGCGAATGGGGGAGGAACCTGGACGTCGACGGCGGCGAACGGAACGGCTGCGCAGGCCTGGCCGACGACGATCATGGCGCGCAGCACGAGCCAGGCGGCGCCACCGAGCAGCCAGGTGACCGCATCGCGCAGGAGCTCGATCGGAATCGTGGCTGCCAGTGCTCCGCCGATGGCCGCCAGCGCCGAACCGAGCATGGCGAGCGGCACGAGCGGGACCACGAGCACGTTGCCGACCGGCGCGATGAGCGACAGACGCTCGAAGTTGACGAGGATGACCGGCAGGGTCGTGAGCTGCGCGGCGCAGGTCAGCGACACCGGCTCGCGGATCCACGCCGGCCATCGGGCCAGGCGCCGCTCGATCGGCGCGGCGAACCAGACGAGTCCGGCGGTCGCCAGCAGCGACAGCTGGAATCCGACGTCCCACAGGACACTCGGCGCGACGAGCAGCATGACGAGCGCGGCCAGCCCGAGCGCCGACGTGGCATGTGCGCGGCTCCCGGCCAGCCGACCGACGACCATGGCGCCGGCCATGAGCGCCGCCCGCACGACCGATGGGCTGGCGCCGGTGAGGAGCACGTACGCGCCGACCGCGAGCGTCGCCGCGACGACCGTTGTCCATCGGCCGCCCGGTCGCGACTCGAGCGGGCGGCATGCGGCGAGCACGAGGGCCACGACGATGGCGATGTTCCATCCCGAGATGGCGACCACGTGGGTGAGCCCGGCCGTCGCGAATGCGTCGCCGACCTCGGGGGCGATCGACGAGCGCACGCCGAGCAGAATCCCGGCTCCCAGCGCCGCCTCCGGTTCGGGGATCGTTGCGTTCAGGCCGTCGAGCAGCCACGCGCGGACGCCGGCGAGGATGGCGCCCGCACCCGTTGCCGCAGCGACCACCGTGGCCGAGCGCGCCCGAACGATGCCGCCGACGCCCTGTCGCGCGAGGTACTCGCGGTACGCGAAGCCGTCGAAGTCCTCGGCCAGCTCCACATCGCCATCGACCCGCAGTCGGTCGCCACTGCGGGCGTCGAGCCCGCGCGTCATCCAGACGAGCAGCCGATCGGCGTAACGGGCGCCGTCGGAGCTCACGACCTCGCCGAGGACGAGCTGGAGCCGATCGCCCCGCGGGCGCGGGTCGTCGACCACGATGCCCTCGACCGTGGCCGCCGCATCCGCCAGCACGCCGACCGAGGCGCCGCCATCCCGGAGGGGAGCGGCGGCCTCGTGCCGCCATGTCCCGAGCGACCCTCCTACCGCCGCCGCGCCGACCAGCGCGAGCAGGCTGCCACGGGGACCGAGCAGCCTGCCGAGCACCAGGAGCGCGGCCCCGACCGCAGCCGGCGCGAGTGCCGGTGGGCCGAAGCCGGCATCGGCGACCAGGATGCCGGCCGCGACCCCGGCGAGCGCCGCCGGCAGCAGGCGGTGCGCACCGGGCATCGGACGTCACCCCGCCGTCGCGAGGCCCTGGAGATCCTCGAGCTGCCCGCGGTCGAGGATCCCCCGATCGACCGCGTCCTCGAGCGACGTGAACGGCGCCTCCGCTCGCGCGGCCACGAGCTTCTGGACGGTGACCGGGCCGATGCCCGGCAACGCCTCGAGCTCCTCCGGCGTGGCGGTGTTGAGGTTCACGAGCCCGCCGCTGCCGCCGTCGCCCTGGCCCGCGCCGGGGGCGACGGTCACGGGGCTGGCGGCAGCCACCGCGTCGCCGAGTCGCGGGACCCGCACCTGGGCGCCGTCGGTGAGCGCCGCCGCGAGGTTGAGGGTGATCGCGGCAGCATCGAGGTCGGCATCCGGACCGAATCCGCCTGCGGCGGCGATTGCATCGGCCAGGCGCGCGCCGGTCGGGAGCTCACGAATGCCGGGCTCGGCCACGCCACCCTGGACGTCGACCACGATCGTCCCCGTCGCCGCGCCGGATGGCCCGGACGTCGCAACCGCGCCGCTGGCGGCGGCGAACAGCGCGCCGTCGCGGTCGAGGGCAGGCGGCGCGAGGACGGGGGCGAGCAGGATCCATGCGGCCGCGGCAGCGAGGATGAGCGCACCGCCACCGGTGGCGATGACGAGACGTTCAGAGCGGGACATCGGCCCACCTCCGCAGCGGAGGCGAGCGGATGTGCGTTGGCTTGCCTGCGTCCGAAGCCCGGCGCCCGGGCACTCGACGCCGGGCCTCGGAAGCAGGACCGCAGGCTAGGCGGCCGCCTCTTACCGGCTGGTTACCGTTCCGTTAGCGCCGAGGACCTTCAGTCGCGGGGCGTGACGACGTTCACGAGCTTGCCCGGGATCTGGACGACCCGCATCGGCGCGCGCCCGGCGAGGTAGCGCTGGACGTGCTCGGAGGCGAGCGCCATGCGCTCGATCTCCTCGGCCGGGGTATCGGGCGTGACGACCAGTCGATCGCGGAGCTTGCCGTCGACCTGGACGGGCAGCTCGATCGTGTCCGAGGCGGTGAGCGCCGGATCGGCGTCCGGCCACGCGGCGCGATGGATCGAGCCCTCGTGCCCGCGGCGGTGCCACAGCTCCTCGGCGATGTGCGGGGTGATCGGCGCCATCAGGGTCAGGAGTGTGTCGACCGCCTCGGCATAGGCGGGCGTGCCCGCCAACCCAGCCTCGCGCTCGCGGATGACCGCGTTCGTCAGCTCCATGAGCCGGCTGATGGCGGTGTTGAAGCGGAAGCCCTCGATGTCCTCGGTCACCTCGCCGATGGTGGCGTGGGTGATGCGCCGCAGCGCGCGCACCAGCTCCTCGCCCTCGGCATCGGGCGCGGACGGCACGGACCTGCGCGCCTCCTCCGGCAGGGCAGCGCCCCATACCCGGCCGAGCCAGCGGTGGATGCCCTCGATGCCGGACGGGTTCCACGGTCCGCCCTGGTCCCACGGGCCGATGAACATGAGGAACGCGCGCACCGTGTCCGAGCCGTAGCGATCGACCAGCTCGTCGGGTGCCTGCACGTTGCCGCGCGACTTGCTCATCCGGTTGTGGTCGGCGCCCAGGATCTGGCCCTGGTTGCGGAGCTTCAGCGTCGGCTCGTCGATCGACAGATGCCCGAGGTCGCGCAGCGCCTTCACGAAGAAACGGTAGTAGAGCAGGTGCATGACGGCGTGCTCGGCGCCGCCGGTGTAGAGGTGCATCGGCATCCACGCGTCGGTCGCCGCCCTGTCCCACGGGCCATCGGACTTGTCCGGCGAGCAGTAGCGCAGGAAGTACCAGCTCGAGTCCATGAACGTGTCGAGCGTGTCCGCCTCGCGGCGCGCCGGGCCGCCGCACTCGGGGCAGGTCGTGGCCTGCCATGCCGCGTGGCCCTGGAGCGGGGAGACGCCGGTCGGCGCGAAGTCCACGTCCTCGGGGAGCACGACCGGCAGCTGGTCCTCCGGGACGGGCTGCGCGCCGTGCTCGTCGCAGAAGACGATCGGGATCGGGGCGCCCCAGTAGCGCTGGCGGCTGATCAGCCAGTCTCGCTGGCGGTAGGTGACCGCCGCGCTGCCCTGCCCGGTCTCCTCGAGCGCCTTCGTGATCGCGCCGATCGCGTCGGCGGCCGCCATGCCCGTGAACGCGCCGGAGTCGACGAGCACCTCGTCCTCGCCGTGGGCCACGTACGCCGATCCCTCGGCAACGCCACCGTCGCGCGGCGCCACGACGTGGCGGATCGGCAGGCCGTACCGCTCGGCGAACGCGTAGTCGCGCTCGTCATGGGCGGGGACGGCCATGATCGCGCCGGTCCCGTAGCCGGGCAGCACGTAGTCCGCGATCCAGATCGGAATCCGCTCGCTCGTCATCGGGTTGATGGCATGCGCGCCGATGAAGACGCCGGTCTTCTCGCGCTCGGTGCTCATCCGCTCGATCTCGGTCTCGCGGCGGGCCGCCGCGGTGTAGGCCTCGACGTCGGCGCGGCGGTCCTCGGTGGTCAGCACGCTCACCAGCGGGTGCTCCGGGGCGAGGACCATGAACGTGGCGCCGAAGATCGTGTCGGGCCGAGTGGTGAACACCCGGATGGCCTCGACGTCGTCGGGCTCGGTCGGGAAGTCGATCTCCGCGCCCTCCGATCGGCCGATCCAGTTCGTCTGCATCAGCTTGATCGGCTCGGGGTAGTCGAGGCCGTCGAAGCTGAGCAGCTCGTCGGAGTAGTTCGTGATCCGGAACCACCACTGCTCGAGGTCGCGCTTGATGACCGGGGTGCCGCAGCGCCAGCAGCGCCGATCCACGCCCTCGACCTGCTCGCGTGCCAGCACGACCTGGTCCTTCGGGCACCAGTCGACCGCCCCGTTCGCCCGGTACGCCAGACCGGCCTTGTACAGCTGGAGGAAGATCCACTGGGTCCAGCGGTAGTAGGACGGGTCGGAGGTGACGACCTCGCGGGACCAGTCGAACATCGCGCCCATCGTCCGGAACTGGGCGCGCATCTTCTCGATGTTCGCGTTCGTCCAGATCGCGGGATGGATGTTGCGATCGATGGCGGCGTTCTCGGCGGGCAGCCCGAAGCTGTCGAAACCCATCGGGAACATCACGTTGAAGCCCTGCATGCGGTACATGCGCGCCACGATGTCCGGTCCGGTCGCGGCGTACCAGTGGCCGATGTGGAGGTCGCCCGACGGGTAGGGGTACATCGTCAGCACGTAGCGCTTCGGGCGCGGATCGTCGTCGCGCGCCACGTCGAGGCCGTCGGCCTCCCAGGTCGCACGCCAGCGCGCCTCGTACGAGGACGGGTCGAACCGCGCCCCCCGTGGGCGAGCCGCGGTCGCCGGTTCGGTGGTCACGATGCACTCCTTGCTGCCATCCAGCAGTCGACGATGAAGGGAACCTGGATCTGATCGGCGTCGCTCATCGGTCCGTCTCGGTCGGGAACCAGGCCATGAGGACCTCGTCGCGGAAACGGTCGCCGGATCGGTACTGGAGGCGCCGCAGGCCCTCGCGGACGAATCCGCGCTTCTCGTAGACGGCAATGGCGCGCACGTTCTCGGGGAACACGCCGAGCGCCACCTTGCGCAGCCCGCGTTCCTCCGCCCATGCCTGGGCGGCGGTCACCAGCTCGGAGCCGATGCCGACGTCGCGCCAGTCGTGGGCGATGCAGATGCTCAGCACCCCGGTGTGCTCGGTCGCCACGCCGCGATCGACGCTGATGAGGATGTTGCCGACGACGTCGCCGTCGGCCTCCGCCACCAGGACGAGGTGCTCGGAGGCGCGGATGAGCTCGCTGATCCAGAACGCCTCGGAGGGCTCGCTCACCGAGCCGGGGGTCGCGATGAGCCACTCCCCCTCGCGGCGGACGTCGGCGAAGAGGCGCGCCAGCTGTCGCCCGTCGGTCGGCCGTCCCGGGCGCAGCGTCCAGCGTCGACCGTCACGGGTCGTCTTCGCCTGCGCGCCTTCGGTGGAGATCATGGGTGGACCGCTCCGAGCAACAACATGCCCCTTCGTCTGCTCGGGACGAAGGGGCGCTTCGCGGTACCACCTGAGCTTGACCGATGAGGAGGTGGTGGAGCTGGGGGGACTCGAACCCCCGACCCCCTGCATGCCATGCAGGTGCTCTCCCAGCTGAGCTACAACCCCACGAATTCCGTGTCGATCCACTCTCGGCCCGATATCGGAGGCCGATGCCGGCCGGACTCGTCGCCCGGCTGCTCAGCGGGTGAGTTCCGCGTCCCTCGGCTCGCCGGCTTCCACCGATCCCGGCTCGCTGTGAGCGAGGCGCGCGCGTACTGCTCCCGCGTCATCGCGTTGCCGCCGAGTATAGCAAGGAGCTGGGGGCGGGCTCAACGACGGCCAGGCTCCCCGGGGCTCGTGACGAGCGTGGTCAGGCCACGTCGGTGTGGCCGGCCCCCGCGAAGCGCGCACGGACCCGCGCCAGGCTGGCCTCGATGTCCGCGCCGGCGGCGTTCGCCACGATGCCCTCGAGGAAGCGGGTCACGAGCGAGCCGCGAATCTCCATGGCGAAGGTGAGGTCGGTCTCGTCGCCCGTGCCGGGGGCCGCCGCGAGATCGAGCGTCGCGGTGGCACGCACCCCGCCGGTCTCGCTGTCGATGACGAGCCGTGCGGGCGGCTCATGCACCGTCACCGTCAACGGCGCCTCGATGCGCTGGCCCATGAGCTCGCGGACGAGGTGTGCGGTTGCTCCCACGTCGATCGGGCCTGGCGAGGTCCGCCGGGCGCTCACCACGCCGGACTGCCAGTCGGCGAGATGATCGAGGTCGGAGAGGAACGCGAAGACCGCCTCGCGGGGCGCGGGAATGCGGGCGGACCGCTCGACGTGCTGCATCGGGCCACGGTAGCCGATGACCGATCGCTCCGCGGCCGCCGAGGGAGGATGCATCGGTTCCGTTCGCGGATCTCTGGCGCCTTGGAGCGCACGCTCCGCGCGAACTCGCGCCGCGCATGCGCCTAGGCGGGGACCGGTGACGCCACCTCGCCCCGGGCGATGCGGCACAGCGCCGAGACGAAGCGCGGCGCCGTGTTGAGCGACGCGATGCGAGCGAATGCCATCCCCGCGGCTTCTGCCTGCGCCCGGGCACCGATATCGACGTCGTAGAGGATCTCGAGATGGTCGGCGAGGAACTGGATCGGTGCGACGAGCACCGCCTGGTGGCCGTCCGCGCGCAGGGCGGGGAGCACGTCGGCGAAGTCGGGGGACATCCACTCGCCCGGCTCGTGCCCGGCGGACTGCCAGCAGAACGTCCAGCGATCGGAGTCGAGGCCGGCCGCCGCGGCGACGAGCTCCGCGGTCTCCCGCAGCTGGGCGAGGTACCCGGGCTCCGCATCGGCCACGCGCCGCGGAAGGGAGTGCGCGGTGAGCAGGACCGGAGCACCCGCGGGGAGCGCTGCGAGGCCATCGCGGATGCGGTCCGCGACGGCGTCGACGAAGTCGGGCTCGCGATACCAGGCCGGGGCAATGAACACGGAGGGCGCGTGCGGCCCGAGCGCCTCGACCGCCGCGTCCACCGCCCGGCGATAGCCCGCCATGAGGAGATCGGAGTACTGCGGACTCATCACGATGGCCGTCACTCGATCGCAGCCTGCGGCCGTCAGCTCCCGGAGCCCGGCCAGCACCGATGGCTCGCTGAACCGCATGCCGACGGTCGCGTGCGCATCGATGCCATCGGCGCGGAGATGTGCCTCGACCGCCCGCGCCTGGTCGCGGGTGATCGGCACGAGTGGCGAGCCGCCGATGAGCTCGTAGCGGCGCCGGAACTCGGTCACCAGCTCGTCCGGCGCCGGCCGGCCGCCGCGCACCGCGGCCAGGTAGTCGGCGAGGTCGTGGAGGTCCGCCGCCGGGGAGCCGTAGGTCATGAGCAGGACGCCGAGCCGCTCGGTCATCGAGCCGACTCGGCATGGACGAGGTCGACAAGACGGCGGAGGAGGTCCGGGTCGGTGTCCGGCAGGACCCCGTGGCCGAGGTTGAAGATGTGACCCGGGCGGTTCGCCGCCCGCCGCAGGACGTCGCGCGCGCCGGCCGACGTCGGCTCCCAGCCCCCCAGGAGCCGGGTCGGGTCGAGGTTGCCCTGGATGCCCCGGTCGAAGCCGATCCGCTCCCAGGCGCGGTCCAGCGACTGGCGGTGGTCGACCCCGATGATGTCGCCGCCGGCCTGCGTCATCGGCTCGAGCAGTGCGGCGGTGCCCGTCCCGAAGTGGATCGTCGGCGCCCCCCGCACCTCCGCGAAGATGCGCGCCACGTGCGGCTCGACGTAGGTGACGTAGTCGGTCGGGGAGAGCGCGCCGACCCACGAGTCGAAGAGCTGCACGGCGTGGACGCCGGCGTCGATCTGCGCGTTCAGGTAGCGGACGACGACGGTGGCGAGCTTCTCCATGAGCGCGTGCCACGCGTCCGGCTCGCGGTACATGAACGCCTTGGCGATCGCGTAGTCGCGGGATGGCCGTCCCTCGATGAGGTAGCAGGCGAGCGTGAAGGGCGATCCGGAGAAGCCGATGACCGCCTGCCGTCCGTCGAGCTCTCGACGCACGAGGCGGATGGCGTCGAGGACGAAGGCGACGTCCGCTTCCGGATGGATCAGCCGCAGCGCGTCGACCTGGGCGCGGCTCCGGATCGGCTCATGGATGATCGGGCCGACGTCGGGCTGGATCTCGAGGCTGACCCCCATCGGCTCCAACGGCAGCATGATGTCCGCGAAGAGGACGGCGGCGTCGACGCCGAATGCGGTGACCGGCATGACCGTCACCTCCGCGCACAGGTCCGGCGTCTTCGCCAGGGTGAGGATCGGGTAGCGCTCGCGGAGCTTGCGGTAGTCGGCGAGGCAGCGGCCGGCCTGGCGCATGAACCACACCGGTGTGCGGTCGGGATGCTCGTGGCCGAGCGCGGCGCGGAAACGCGCCTCGCCGGTCCATGTCGTCGTCGTGGCGGGAGCGGTGTCGATCATTGGTCCTCGGCTGGGGCGGGGGTGGCGGCGGCCGGCGACGCCTCGTTCACGTGGTACGGATCGCGAAGGTGCACCGGCTCGCCCTTGTCCCTGCCGCGCCCGCGGATGCGCAGGTTCAACAGCTCGACGAAGACGCTGAAGGCCATCGCGAAGTAGATGTAGCCCTTGGGGATGTGGAACTCGAGCCCCTCGGCCACCAGCGAGGTGCCGATGAGCAGGAGGAACGAGAGGGCCAGCATCTTCACCGTGGGGTGCTGGTTCACGAAGTTGCTGATCATCCCGGAGCTGAGGAGCATCACGCCGACCGCGATGATCACGGCCGTCACCATCACCCACAGGTCCTCGGCCATGCCGACCGCCGTGATGACGGAGTCGAGGCTGAAGACCAGGTCGAGCGCCAGGATCTGGGCGATGATCGAGCCGAACGCGGCCGTCCCGGCGACCGCCGCGCCGGATGCGTGCTCGTCCCCTTCGAGCCGGTCGTGGATCTCGAACGTCGCCTTCCCGATCAGGAAGAGGCCGCCGCCGAGCAGGATCAGGTCACGGCCGCTGATGTCCATGCCGAACACGTTGAACCACGGCTGCGTCAGCCCGATGATCCACGAGATCGTGAACAGGAGCGCGATGCGCATGACCATGGCCA
>DASVFG010000162.1:0-3699 GCA_036380155.1 Candidatus Limnocylindria bacterium | reverse complement strand
TTCTCGACCGGATCCCACGCCCAGTAGCCGCCCCAGCCGAGCACCTCGTAGCTCCACCACGCCCCGGCCACGATGCCGAGGGTCAGGAACGTCCACGGCACGAGCGTCCAGCGCCGCACGATCCGCAGCCACGACTCGTCGAGGCGGCCGGTGACGAGCGCCGCGACGCCGAACGCGAAGGGGACCGCCAGCCCGGTGTACCCCAGGTAGAGGAGCGGCGGGTGGAGCGCCATGAAGGGGTGGTTCTGGAGGAGCGCATTCGGCCCGTTGCCCTCGGCGCCGACGGGGCTGACGCGGGCGAACGGGTTGCCGGGCCAGGTCATGACCGCGAAGAAGAACAGGTTGACCGACGCGAGCGTGGCGCCGACCCACGGCACGAGCGCGCGGTGTCGCTCGCGATGGCGCCACAGGACGAGCGTCGCCCAGCCCGTCGCGAGGAACGTCCAGAACAGGATCGAGCCCTCGAGCGCGGCCCACAGGCTGATGGCGCTGATGAACGGTGGCGTGGTCGTCGCGTTGTTCTCGGCCACGTAGCGCACGCTGAAGTCGTGGCCGAGGAGCGAGATCATCATCGCGGCGCAGGCGATGCCGGCCGCGAGCCATGAACCGGTCACGGCGCGACGCGCGCTCGTCACCAGCCGCGGGTCGCCACCGCGCGCGGCGAGAACGAAGGCAACGATCGCGTACGCGGTCAGCGCGAGCCCCGTGAGGACGGCGACGTGGCCGAGGGTCGGGATCACCGGCGGCTCACTCCGAGCCGGGGTCGAACACCTGGCCCGACGGCGCCGCTCCGTCGGACGGCGCGACGTAGTTCTCGTCGTGCTTCACGATCACCTGGTCCGCCACGAACACGCCGTCCGCTCCGAGCGCGCCCTGCACGACGGCACCGCTCCCCTCGCGGAACGATCGGGTGGGGGCGATCGTGGTCATCACCGGGATCTCCGTGTCGCCATCGGTCAGGGTGAAGCGCAGGCCGTCGGGATCGGTCGCGTCGCCCTCGATGCTGCCTTCCAGCACGAGTCCGCCGAGCCGGATCGTGACGCCGACCGCGTCGTCTCCCTGAGCCGCCACCTCCGTCGGCGTCCGGTAGTAGACGAGCGCGGAGCCGATGCTGCTGAACGCGAGGTAGCCGACCACGAGCAGCACGACCACCACGAGCACGACGATCCCCCAGGGACGCCGGCGCGGCGGCAGGATCGGCTCCGGTGGGGCGGCGACCGTCATCGGGCCTCGTCGTCGCGAGCGCGCATCGTCCGCCATCGGCGCCAGAGCGAGGCGGTGTACAGCGCCAGCCCGCCGAGGATCACGGCGTAGGCGGCGATCACGTAGCCGGCGTCGGTCATCGGGCGGCCTCCGTCGATCCGGCCGGTGGCGGGGCCGCGGCGCGAATCGCGCGGATGCGCTCGACCCGGACGCGCTCCTCGTGCGCGACCTCGGCGCGGGCGAGCTGGTAGCGGCGGATCATGAGGTACAGCCAGCCGATGGTGAACGCGGCCAGCGTGCCGAGCAGCGTCAGGACGAAGACGCCGGGCGCGGCGGGGTTGAGGACTCGGTCCGGCGAACCGATCGTCGCCGTCTGGTGGAGGCCGCGCCACCATTCGACGCTGAAGTGGACGATCGGGATGTCCACGGCGGCGATGATGCCGACGATCGCGGCACGGGTCGCGCGACGCTCCGGGTCATCGGTCAGGCGGCGGAAGAGCAGGTAGCCGACATAGAGCGCGAGCAGCAGGGCGGTCGTCGTGAGGCGCGGATCCTCCCACTGCCAGAAGACACCCCAGATCGGTCGGCCCCACATCATCCCACCCCAGATGGCGAAGGCCGTGAACACGCAGCCGATCTCGGCGCCCGCCAGCGCGACGGCGTCGAAGCGCAGGTCCCGGCGCCAGAGCCACAGGATGCCGGCCAGGGCGGTGATCCCGAACGAGAGGTACCCGAGCCAGGCCGATGCCACGTGCGGATACATGATCCGCTGCGCGTCACCCTGGTTCAGGTCGGCGGGCACGACGAACAGTGCGACGACCATCGCCGCCGCGATCGCCGCGAGTGCCACGAATCCCAGGATCCGGGTCTTCATCCATCCTCCAGCAGGTAGCCGTACGTCGCCGCGCCGGCGACGACCATGATGACGTCGAAGGCGACGAGGAGCTGGAGCCACGCCCCGAGCTCGCCGAACGGGTCGCCGGCCAGCGCCGCGCCGGTGGCCTTCACCGCGCCGAGCAGGAGCGGCGCGAGGACGGGGAGCATGAGGAGCGGCAGCATCACCTCGCGCGCTCGGAGGCGGACCGTGAGGCCGGCGTAGCAGGTGCCGACCGCCGCGATGCCGACGGCGCCGAGCACAACGGTCGCCAGCAGCGCCGGCCACGCCGATCCGATGTCGACGGCGTAGAGCACGCCGACCGCGCCGAGGACGAGCAGGCCGAGGACGAGCATCACGCCGAGCCCGGCGATCGCCTTGCCGGCGTAGATCGCCCGGCGCGGGATCGGGTAGCGGGCCAGGTGCTCGAGCGCCCCGTCGTCGGTCTCGAGGACGTGGAGCCGGCCGACCGCCAGCACGCCGCCGAACACGACCGCCAGCCACAGCAGGCCGGGGACGGCGGCGGCGAGGCGCGCGGCGTCCGGTCCGAGCGCGAATCCGAAGAGGAGCAGGACGACGGCCGCGAAGAAGAGCGTGCTGACCACCGCGTTCCGCCCGCGCAGCTCGGCCCGTGCGTCCTTGGCGGCGATGGCGAGCGCGATGCGCGCCTCGTGGCGCAGCGCGTTCACGACGCGGCCTCGACCGACGCGGTCCGCGGTGACGGCAGGCTCGGCGCGCGAGCGGTGACGCCGGTGCCGTGGACCTCGGCGACCAGGCCGCCGTCCAGAAGAACGCGGCCGTCGAGTTGCGGCTCGATGCGGTCGAGTGCATGCGAGGCGACGAGGACGCCCACGCCGACCTCGCGCCAGGCGGTCAGCAACGCGTCGACGATCCCCATGCCATCGGCGTCGAGGGCCGCGTACGGCTCGTCGAGCAGCACGAGCGAGGGCTCGCCGAGGAGGATCCGTCCCAGCGCGAGGCGCTTGCGCATGCCCGCGCTGAACGTCCCGACCCGATCGCCCGCCCGCGGCAGCAGCGCGACATCCTGCAGCGCACGTTCGACGCGCGCGTGGGCGTCCGGCGTCCCGAGCATGGTGGCCGCGAAGCGGAGATTCTCGCGTGCCGTGAGGTCGTCGTAGAGCCCGGTGGCATGGGAGAGGTAGGCGACGCGGCTTCGCAGCACGTCCGCATCGGCCACCACGTCGAGGCCGTCCACACGCGCCGACCCGTACGAGGGCCGGATGGCGGTGGCCAGGATGCGGAGCAGGGTCGTCTTGCCCGCGCCGTTCGCGCCGAGCAACGCCACGGCGCGGCCGCCCTCGATGCTGAGGGAGACGCCGGCCAGCGCCGGACTGCCCGCGAAGAGCCGCGCCAGGTCGGTCGTGTCGACCGAGGGAGGACGGCTGTCCGGGGCCCCGAGGGAGCGGGGCGACACGTAGATCGTGGTCTGCGGCATGCTCGACACGCGGGGGCTCGAAGTGGGCCACCGCATGATGCGGTCCGCGTGCACGGAGGTCAAACTGGCGTCGCTCCGTAACCGCGGCCGTATGTCGGAGCATGACCGCCCTCGCACCAGGAGCCTGATTGCGCACATGAATCGATCCAGACTGGCCATCGTTCCC
>DASVFG010000161.1:0-8463 GCA_036380155.1 Candidatus Limnocylindria bacterium | reverse complement strand
GCGCCGCCCCTCCATGAGCTCCGCGATGCGGTCGAGGATCTGGGCGCGGTTGAACGCCGTCCGCGCCGCCCAGCCGGGGAATGCGGTGCGCGCCGCGCGGACCGCGTCGCGGATGTCCTTGCGCGTCCCGCGGCAGGCATTGGCGAGCAGCTCGCCGCGAGCGTCGAGGACCTCGTAGGCGCGGCCCGACTCGGTGCGCGGGAACGCGCCGCCGATGTAGAGCTTGTACGTCTTTCGCACGCCGATGCGGTCGGCGTCCTTCGTGGTGGCCGGTGGGCGGGCGGCGGGCGGGCTCATCGGCCGTTCCGATCGCCGCTGAGGTCGAGGTAGGCACCGAGGCCGTGGATGCCGCCCTCGCGACCGTAGCCGGACTCCTTGTAGCCGCCGAACGGACTGGTCGGGTCGAACCGGTTGAACGTGTTCGCCCACACCACGCCGGCGCGCATGGCGCCGATCATCTTGAAGATGCGGCTCCCCTTCTCGGTCCACACGCCGGCCGACAGCCCGTACGGGGTGTTGTTCGCCTTCTCGATCGCCTCCTCCGGCGTCCGGAAGGTGAGGACCGAGAGGACCGGGCCGAAGATCTCCTCCTGCGCGATCCGATGGCTCTGGCTCACACCGGTGAACAGGGTCGGCCGGAAGAAGAAGCCCTTGTCCGGCAGGACGCAGTCGGGCTGGAAGATCTCGGCACCCTCCGCGATGCCCGACTCGACGAGCTCCTGCACCTTGGCGAGCTGCCCGGCCGAGTTGATGGCGCCGACATCGGTGTTCTTGTCGAGCGGGTCGCCGACCCGGAGCGTCGAGAGCCGCGCCTTGAGCTTGTCGATCAGCGGCTCGTAGACGCTCTCCTGGACGAAGAGGCGCGACCCGGCGCAGCACACCTCGCCCTGGTTGAAGTAGATGCCGTTGATGATGCCCTCGATCGCCTGGTCGAGCGGCGCGTCGTCGAAGACGATGTTCGCGGCCTTGCCGCCGAGCTCGAGCGTGACCTTCTTGCCGGTACCGGCCACGGCGCGCGCGATCATCTTCCCGACCGCCGTCGATCCGGTGAACGCGACCTTCGCGACGTCCGGATGCGTGACCAGCTCCATGCCGATCTCCCCCGGGCCGGTGATGATGTTCACGACGCCGGGCGGGAGATCGGCCTGGCGCACGACGTCGGCGAACAGGTACGCGGTGAGCGGCGTCGTGGAGGCCGGCTTGAGGACGACCGTGTTGCCCGCCGCGAGGGCCGGCGCGATCTTCCAGGCCAGCATGAGGAGCGGGAAGTTCCAGGGGATGACCTGCGCGGCCACCCCGAGCGACCTCGGCTGCCGGTTCGGGAACGCGTAGTCGAGCTTGTCCGCCCAGCCGGCGTAGTAGAAGAAGTGGGCCGCCGCGAGCGGGACGTCGACGTCGCGCGACTCCTTGATCGGCTTGCCCGAGTTCATGCTCTCGACGACGGCGAACTCGCGGCTCCGCTCCTGGAGGATGCGCGCGATACGGTAGAGGTACTTCGCGCGCTCGCGTCCCGGGAGCCGCGACCAGCTCGTCCGATGCGCCTCGCGGGCCGCCCCGACCGCCCGACTGACGTCCGCCTTCGACGCATGGGCGACCTTCGCGAGCGGCGCCTCCGTGGCGGGATTGATGACCGTGAAGGACTTCTTCGGCCGCGACGGCGCGAAGGTGTTGCCGATGAAGAGGCCGTACTCGGACTCGAGGGTGACGTGGTCCGTCGCCTCGGGCGCCGGAGCGTACTCCCACGGATTGTCACCGCCGACGAGGCCCCACGCGTTCGGCGCGGGTCTCGTCTCGGGCTTCTTGGCGAGCGTCATCGCCATCGATTATCGCACTCCGGCCGGTTCGGTCGACGATCGGCAGGAGGACAATGTGCGCCATGACCGTGGTCGCGCTCGTGCTCATCGCCGGGGTCGCCGTGGCGCATCTCGGGTTCCTCGTGCTCGAGATGTTCCTGTGGCGCACGGAGGCCGTGCGCCGAATGTTCGGCACGACCGCCCGGCTTGCCGAGGCGACCGCGACCCTCGCCGCCAACCAGGGCCTCTACAACGGCATCCTCGCCGCGGGCCTGGCCTGGAGCCTCGTGGCGTCGGAGCCGACCGCGTTCGCGTTCCGCGTCTTCTTCCTCGGCGCGGTGATCGTGGCCGGCGTCTACGGCGGCCTCACCGTGTCCCGCCGCATCCTGCTCGTCCAGGCCCTCCCCGCCGCACTCGCGCTCGGCGCGGTGCTGCTGGCGCGCGAGTGAGGGGCTACTCGACGGACCCGAACAGGGAGACACCCTCCGCCCAGCTCACGTCACCCTCGGTCTGGAGGTTCGCGATCGTCTCGAGGTCGAGCCCTTCGACGACGATCCGATCCGCGCCGCACTGGGGCGGGAACGACTCCGCGATGGCGTCGCACAGGCGGACCGTGCCGTCGGGGTCGACGAACAGGATCCCGCTGACGGTGACGAGGTCGTCGGTCGCCTGGTGCGTCAGCGCCTGGGCCACGCTCAGGCCGGTCCCCGGGTCGCCATCGCCATCGGCGATGACGAGGACCGGCGCGCCGCCGGTGCCGCCGGTCGGAGGCGGCGTGCCATCGTCGTCGACGGGGGTGTCCGCGCCGCACGCGGCAAGGCCGAGGGCGAGGGCGAGGATGAGCGGGAGCGCGAATCGCGGTCGCATCGTGGTGATCTCCAGTGCGTGAACGCCGGGCGGGCGGGTCTGGCCACCGGACGCGGGCCACGCTGGATCGGTTCCCCGCCGGTCAGCCGTCGAGGACGCCCTCGAGCCGGAGGAGGAAGCGCTTCCGATCGAGCCCACCGGTATACCCACCCAGCCCGCCGCCGGCGTGCAGGACGCGGTGGCACGGCACGACGATGGGCACGGGGTTCGAGCCGAGCGCGTTGCCGGCCGCGCGGTAGGCGTTCGGCGAACCGGCGTCGGCGGCGATCTCGCGATAGCTCGAGACCGCGCCGAACGGGATCCGCGCCGTCGCGGCCAGGACGGCACCGGCGAAGCCGCGCACGAGCCGCCAGTCGATGGGCACGTCGAACGCCGTCCGCCGCCCCGCGAAGTACTCGTCGAGCTGGCGGCGCACGGGATCCGTGCGTGCCGCGGCGGCCAGGACGCGCGGCGAGACGCGCTCCGCCACCTCGGCGAGCCGCTCGTCGATCCCCTCGCCGGGGTAGGCCAGCTCGACGAGCCCGCGGTCGGTGACCATGGCGGTCAGCGTGCCGAGCGGGGAATCCAGCTGCCCGACCGCCACGTCCACGAGACCGGCACGATCCGCGCGCTCGCCGAGCGCGGTGCGGAACGCTGCCAGGTCGAAGTCGCGGCGCGGAGCGCCGGCGGACAGCCGGCGCTCGAGGTCATCGGTCATCGGTCACCTCGCTGCGCAGCCGCCGGAGGGCGACGCTGACGTTCTGGCGGGCGGCCTCGGCGGTGATGCCCATCCGGTCGCCGAGATCCGCGTAGGCGAGGTCGAGCACGAAGCGACCGACCACCGCGGTCCGCTGCTTCGCGGGCAGGCCCCCGACGCGCTGCCACAGGGTCCCATCGGTCATGCCGTCCGCCGCCGGGGCGGCCGGGTCCACGCCGTCGAGGTCGCGCGTCGGCCGGCGCGCCCGGCGACGGACGAGATCGGTCGCCTTGCGCTGCGCGATCGTGTAGAGCCAGGCACGCAGGTTGTCGGTGTGGGTGAGGCGGTCATATGCACGGAGCGCCGCGAGGAACGTGTCCTGGAGGCAGTCCTCGGCGTCGGCTGGCCCCACGCAGCCCACGAGGAAGCGATGCAGCTCGGCGGCATGCGCGTCGACGAGCACGGCGAACGGCGGCAGGTGCACACCGGATGGAACGCCGCGACCGCCCGCCACGTGAGATCAGCCGGCCGCGGCGCGGACGAGGTCGTCGACGGCGCCGGGATCGTCACCCGCAATCCAGTACCGTCCGTGCCGGCTCCCGTCGTCCTCCCAGCCGATGTCGATTCCCGGGTTCTGCGCGTTCGTGCCGTCGGCGAGGAACAGGTGCGCGGATCCGCGGACCTCGTCGCCCTGCGCGGTGTGCCAGTCGTCGATCACCGCCCTCCGCGCCCGGCCATCGTCGAGGGCCGCGGCAAGCGCCGCCACGTCGATGCCGTCGGTCTCACCGGCCACCTCGAGGATCACGTGGCGCAGGCTGATGCAGCGGCTCTCCGCGTAGAGCGCGCGTCGCAGGCCGCGGTCGAGTGCCTCCGACGCCGTGAGCGACTGCGCCTTCGCCGCCTGCACCGCCTCCATCGCCGGCAGCAGGGTCACCGGCCACGCGGAGTCGAGGCCCGCCCAGGGCTGCCAGCCGGCACGCGGCGCGATGGTCGCCGCCACCGGCGCCTCGACGTCGATATGCCGGCGCGGCGTCGGCTCGTCGTTGAACAGCTCGAGCGGAAAGGCGTGGTGGTCAAGGCGGACGCGTTCCTCGAGCCCGAGCCGCCGCCGCGCGTCCCACAGTCGCCACACCACGGCGTGCGACCATGGGCAGCCCGGATCCGACCAGACCGCGATCGTCCCCGGCGCCACCTCCATCGGCCTTGGCAGATCCACTCAGTCGAGGGTGACGTAGTCACCGCCGCTGTAGCGGCCGGTGCGCTCCTTGCGGATCTGCATGAGCACGTCGTTGAGGAGGCTCGATGCGCCGAACCGGAAGAGGTCGGGCGCCATCCACTGAGGCCCGAGCGTCTCGTACAGGACCACGAGGTAGGCGATCGCCTCCTTCGAGGTCTTGATCCCGCCCGCCGGCTTCATGCCAACCACGCGCCCGGTCTGAGCGTGGAAGTCGCGAATCGCCTCGAGCATGACGAGCGTCACCGGCAGGGTGGCTGCCGGCTGGACCTTGCCGGTCGAGGTCTTGATGAAGTCCGCGCCGGCCGCCATCGCCAGCACCGATGCGCGCCGCACGTTGTCGTACGTCTCGAGCTCGCCGGTCTCGAGGATGACCTTGAGGTGCGCGTCGCCGCACGCCTCCTTGACGGCGACGATCTCGTCGTACACGGCCGCGTACTCCCCTGCCAGGAACGCGCCGCGGTCGATGACCATGTCGATCTCGTCGGCGCCGAGCGCGACGGTGGTCCGGACGTCCTCGATCTTGACCGCCAACGGTGCCTGACCGGACGGGAAGTAGGTCGACACGGCGGCCACCTTCACGTTGGATCCCTCGAGCGCCTCACGTGCGGTGGTGACCATGTTCGGGTACACGCACAGGGCGGCAACTGACGGGATGGACGGGTCGGTGGGATCGGGCCGGCGTGCCTTGGCGGCGAGCGCCCGCACCTTGCCTGGCGTGTCCTTCCCCTCGAGGGTCGTGAGATCCATCATCCGGATGGCGAGGTCGAGCGCCCAGAGCTTGGCGTCCTTCTTGATCGAGCGCTTCGCCAGCGATGCGGCGCGCTCCTCGACGCCGACCGCGTCGACCGCCCACACGCGCCCGAGCAGCGAGCCGAGGTGCTGATGGCGGCCGCTCGTGAGATCGCCGCGGGCTGGGGTCCGGGTGGCGGGTGTCGTCGTCATCGGCCGCTCATTGTAGCCCCGAGTGCGACTGCTACCCTTCTGTGGCCGATGAATGCCACCCCGATCGTCTACTGCCTGACGCGCGACCGCGAGCTCGCCGCGGCGCTCGACCGGCGCCTGTCGGGCGCGATCGCGTTCTTCTACAACGACGCCGGGCGGCTGCACCAGGCGGTCACGCTGCGCGCACCGACCATGGTCGTCGTGGACACCGGCGCCATTCGGCCGGAGTACGGGGACGCCGGCCTCGGTCCGGTCGTCGACTTCCTGCGGCATCGTGTCCCCGCTGCGCGGATCGTGTGCCGCCCAACGGCCGGTGTCGAGCATCTCGTGGCGGCCGAGGCCGGGGACGCGGTGGAGCTGCTGCCGTCCGATCTCGACGCGTGCGTCGATGCCGTGGCCACCGCCTGCGGGTGCGCGTGACCTTCGCGACCCTCCTCGCGGAGCACGGTGCGGACGACGTCTGCCATCTCGCCACGATCGGCCGCCGGAGTGGCCGCTGGCGGCTCGTGGAGCTGTGGTTCGCGACCGACGGTGAGCGGGTCTACGCCCTCGCGGGCAGCGGCGACCGGGCGCACTGGGTGCGCAATCTCACCGCCGATCCGCGGGTGCGCCTCCGCCTCGGGGGGCAGCGCGGCCGAACCGTCGACGGCGTGGCTCGGGCCGTCACCGACGCCGACGAGGACGCCCGAGCCCGGCAGCTGGTGGCGGCGAAGTACCAGGGTTGGACGCCGGGCTCCGCGTTGTCGCCCTGGGCGGCGACCTCGTTGCCAGTGGCCGTCGAAGCCGCGCCGACTCAGCCGCCCTCGGATGCGGCGGCCGCGGGGATCTGACCGACTCGGCCGGGCGGCCAGTAGCGAAGCACGGCGCGCCAGGTGACCGCGGAGGCGGGTAGCGCGCCGAACGTTCGCGCATCCGTGCTCAGCGCGGCATGGTCGCCGCGCAGGACGACACCGGCGTCGGTCACGGCATCGACGCGCTTCACGAGCTCGCGCGCCGCATCGCGCGGGTCGAGCGCGAGGACGACATCGCCACGTCGGATGGGACCCCGGCGGCGGACGACGAGCAGCCGGTCGCCCGGCAGGAGGGCGGGCGCCATCGAGGAGCCGCGGACTTCGACCGCGTCGACCCATCGCCGCGCCGCGACGAGGCCGATGACCGCCACCGCGAGGGAGGCGGCGAGCCCCCTCGCGATCGGCATCAAGCGTGGCTCAGGAAGGCCGGCCGTTGACGCGGGTCTTCTCGAGGCCGCCGGTCGACTTCCACATCTCGTCGATGGTGTCGATCATCGACAGGAGTTCCCGTGCGGCGCCCGCGTCGAGGGATTGCTTCACCTTCGATGCCTGCTTCGTGGCCTTCCAGAAGGTGTCGTGCAGGTCGGGATACTTCTCGAGATGCTCCGGCTTGAAGTAGTCGTGCCACAGCACGTCGAGGTGATGCTTCACCAGCTCGGCGCGCTCCTCCTTGACGGCGATGCACCGCGCCCGGAACAGCTCGTCGGTGTTCTGGTCGTACTTCTCGATGATACGCAGGCAGGATTCGGCTTCGATTCGGGCCTGCTCGGGGTCGTACACGCCGCACGGGATGTCGCAATGGGCGTCGACGATCCGGGTGGGCCGGAGGAAGGAACGCAGGGTCAGCATGGGATCTCCTCTCGCTCGATGCGTGGGCAGGCGCTTGCTCGTTGGCTCGGGCCTCGATTCTAGGCGTTGCAAGCCGCGGGCCGGGGGACGCGGCGAGACCCGGACCGAGGCCCGGGTCTCGCGCGGCGGAGGGCGCCATGGTCGATACGTCCGACCGTGGCGACCGGATCACGGTCGATCAGCGGCGCCGCGCGCGCTGCCTCGCCATGGAGCTGACGAGCACGGCGCCCGTCGCGAGGATGACGAGGACGGCCACGCCAGCGGACGACGCACCCGTTGCGGGCCGGTCGATGCGCGTGTCGGGGAGCGGCTCGGGCGACGCCGGCGAGGCCCCGCAGCCGTCCATGGTCGAGTCGACCAGGCGAGCGGGGTTCGTCGCCCCGAACGGATCGAACGGATTCGGACCGAGGAGCGCGATCGCCTGCGGACCACCCAGCTCCAACGGGTCGTTCACGACGACGGCCGTTTCCAGGTGGAAGGTCACGCCGGAGATCGTGAACGTGCTGTCGGTGAACGCCTCGAAGTCGCCGCACACCTGCAGATCGGCGATGACGCCGGCGCCTCCGGCAAACGCTCGCCAGCATGCCAGCGGCAGCGACGTCGGTGACGGTTCCGCGAAGTTGATGCCGGTGAGGCCCTGGCTCACGAGGATGCCGTCGACATAGACCAGGCCGCCCACGACCTCGAGCTCGCCGCACACGGTGGTGTCGCCCCGGTTTCGCACGGCGACGCGCTGCACGACGCTGTCGATGACGATCGGGTAGAAGCAGACCTCCGCGACGGCGTCGAGATGGAAGGCCAGGACCTCGAGATGCGGCGCCGCGATGAGACCCACGTCGTAGGTCAGGTCGGCGATCGTCACCGTCGGGCCCTCGGGGAAGGGCTGGCTGGCGGGGTCGCGGTACTGGGTCGGGGTTCCGAACACCATGCCGCAGGTCGCGATGCCGGCGTAGTCGACGAGCACGCTGGCGAGCGTGCCGTCCGCAGCCAGGTCGAAGTCGAGACACACGAGGTCCGAGACAGGCTCCGCCACGATCGAGTTCAGCAGGGCGAGGATGCCCGCATCGGCCGCCAGGAGCGCGGCCGCGTCACCGTCGAGCGTCACGGTCGTGAACGGGTGCGCGACGTTCGGCGATTGCACGAGCGTGCCGCCGTCCGATGAGAGCGCGCCGCACGAGCTCGTCGGCGCGACCACGATGCTCGTGATCACCCCCATCCCGTCGCCCACCATGTCGAGACACGTCCATTCACCGCCCGCGGCGAGCGGTGCGACGAGCGCATCCACGGTCGCCGTCTCGGCGATCGGGA
>DASVFG010000160.1:0-3967 GCA_036380155.1 Candidatus Limnocylindria bacterium | reverse complement strand
CGCACACCGTGCGCGCCGGGGAGCATCTCACCGGCATCGCGCGCCACTACGGGGTCTCGATCGCCGCGATCGTCCGTGCCAACCGCCTGGCCGACCCGTCCCGCATCTACGCCGGGCAGCGCCTGACGATCCCTGGCGGCTCGTCGCCGGGTGGTGGCTCGCGCGCTGGTGGCGGGTCCGCCGCGCCGGCAGCGGCCCGCACGCACACCGTGCGCGCCGGGGAGCATCTCACCGGCATCGCGCGCCACTACGGGGTCTCGATCGCCGCGATCGTCCGTGCCAACCGCCTGGCCGACGCGTCCCGCATCTACGCCGGCCAGCGCCTGACGATCCCGGGTGGCTCGTCATCCGGTGGCGACCGCTCGCCGAGCTCGACCGGATCGAACACGCGCCGCATGTCGGCCTCGATGGCGGCCCTGGTGGCGGAGCGCGACGACGTGCGCCGCGCGATCGTGCAGCAGGCGAACGCCATGGGCGTCCCGCCCGCCTTCGCGCTCGCGGTCGCCTGGCAGGAGTCCGGCTGGCAGCAGCGGGTCGTCAGCCATGCCGGGGCCATCGGCGTCATGCAGCTCATGCCCGATACCGCGCGCTGGGTCGGCGAATCGATGCTGCGGACCTCCGTCGATCCGCGCGATACGCGGCAGAACATCCGGGCCGGCGTCCGCCTGCTCGCCCACTACCTCCAGCGGTACGACGGCAACTGGGATCTCACCCTCGCGGCCTACTACCAGGGCCAGACCGCGGTCGACCGCCACGGCATCTACGGCGTGAGCCGGCCGTACATCGCATCGATCAAGGTGCTCGCCCGCCTCTTCGCCGGCTGACGGCGCGCTCACCATCCGTCGATCCCGGGGACCCGCCGCAGTACCCAGCGAGCGCGTCCCGGGATCGGCTCGACCGTCACCAGGTCGACGCGCAACGTCTGCCAATTGCGACCGCTCGCGCGAGCGTGTGCCACGAGCGTGCGTTCGATGCGGGCGACGCGCGCCGCATCGACGGTCTGGACGGCCGCACCCGCTCGAGCGCTCCGTCGCGCCCGCACCTCGACGGCCACGAGCGCCCCGATCGGGTCCACTGCCACGAGGTCGACCTCGCCTCCGCCTGGCCGGCGCTCGCGGCGAGCTCGGATCGTCCATCCGTCGCCGGTGAGCCAGCGGGCGACGGCATCCTCTGCCGCCAGGCCGAGATCGTGCCGCGGATCGCCCATTCGCTCGTCCTCGCGGGAGGCGAGTCAGTCCAGGCCGATCTCCGCTTCGTCAACGATCTCGAAACCCAGCTCCGTGACGAGGTCGAAGGACAGCTGGGTGCCGGCAAGCAGCTGCCGGATGGGCGAGAAGGATCGACGGTGCCATGCGCACGGCCCCTCCTCGACGAGCGCATCGACGTGGAACCGCGTGCCATAGCCCTTGTTCCGCGCGAACCCGTACCCGGGGTAGCGGAGGTCGAACTCGTCGCAGATCCGATCGCGTGTGACCTTCGCGACGATGCTCGCCGCCGCGATCGACGCGCTGATGGCGTCGCCGTCGATGATCGGCCGTTGGGGAAGATCGACGTCGCGCAGGCTGAGGGCATCGATGAGGAGGTGGTCCGGTCGCTCCGGCAGCCGGTCGAGCGCTTCGCGCATGGCGAGCTTCGTCGCCTGCAGGATGTTGATGCGGTCGATGACCTCCACCTCGACGCAGCCGACGCCGACGCCCTCGGCGCGGTCGAGGATGAGCTCGTAGAGCGACTCGCGGCGCGAGCGCGGGAGGACCTTCGAGTCGCGAATGCCCTTGATCCGATGGCGCTCCGGCAGGATGACGGCGGCGGCGACCACCGGGCCGGCGAGGCACCCCCGACCGACCTCGTCGATGCCGGCGATGCGCACGAAGCCCGAGAGCCGGAGCTCACGCTCGTTGCGCATGTGGGCGTCGCGCACGCGATGGCGCCGCGCAGTGGATCGGGGTCGCGGGCGGGGCGTGACCGGCGGCAGGAGGCGCGCGGTCACCGGGTCAGTTGGCGCGGCGCTCGCGGAGCGTGGCGGCCTTGCCGACCCGGTCGCGGAGGAAGTAGAGCTGTGCGCGTCGCGCGACACCGTGTCGGACCACCTCGATGCGGTCGATGCGCGGCGCATGCACCATGAAGGTGCGCTCGACGCCGACGCCGCTCGCGATGCGACGGACGGTGATCTGGTGGTTCAGCCCGCCGCCACGCATGCGCATGACGGTGCCCTCGAAGACCTGGACACGCTCGCGGGTGCCCTCGACCACCTTCACCGCGACGCGGACGGTATCGCCGGGGGCGATCTCCGGGACGTCGGTGCGGAGCTGCTCGCGCTCGAGCTCCTTGATGGCATTCATCGTAGGGGCGACCTCGTTATCGCGGACGTATCCGCGGCTTATCGACAGGTGACACACGAACGCGACCGCCCGATTGCGGCCGCGACGGCGGGAGTATAGCAGTCCGGGGGAGGCGCCGACAAGGCGCCCTCAGGCGTCGTCGATCGCATCGAGGGTGACGCGGTCCTCCGCGGTCAGCGGCGCGTCGTCGAGGAGGTCCGGCCGGCGGTCCCGGGTCCGGCGCAGCGCCTCACGCCGCCGCCAGCGGTCGACCTCGCCGTGGTTGCCGGATCGCAGGACGGCCGGCACCTCGAGATCGCGAAACACCTCGGGCCGCGTGTAGTGCGGGTGCTCGAGCAGTCCGGCGGCGAACGAGTCACCCGTGTGCGAGGCTTCCTGGATGGCGCCCGGCAGCAGCCGGACGATGGCGTCGGTCAGGACGAGGGCCGGCAGCTCCCCGCCCGTGAGCACGTAGTCGCCGATGCTCACCTCGCGGTCGACGATGGTGGCGCGCACCCGCTCGTCGATGCCCTCGTAGCGACCGCACACGAGCGCGAGGTGCGGCATGGCGGCGAGGGTGCGTGCCAGGCTGTCGGTCAGGCGCTCCCCCGCCGGATCGAGCAGGATCACGTGCGCCCCGGCGTCACGCAGCGGTTCGATCGCCGCGAACAGCGGCTCCGGGCGCATCACCATGCCGGCACCGCCGCCGTACGGGTAGTCGTCGACGGAGCGGTGACGGCCGAGCCCGTGCTCCCGGAGGTCGTGGATGCCGAAGGTGACGATTCCCTGCTCCGCGGCGCGCCCGATGATGGAGGTCCGCAGCGGCAGATCGAAGAGCTCGGGAAAGATCGTGACGACATCGATCCGCATCGGTGTCAGCGGACCTCCTCGGCATCGTCATCGGTGACGACCATGCGACCGGCCTCGAGGTCGATGGCGAGCACCACCGACCGCAGCGCAGGCACCAGACGCTCGCCTGCCGGGCCGACGATGCGGTAGACCTCGTTGCCGCCGGCGCGGAAGATCTCGACGAGCTCGCCCACCGCGGCGCCCCGCTCGTTCTCGACGCGCAGCCCGATCAGGTCGTGCCAGTAATAGGCGTCGTCCGGCAGCGCCGGGACATCGGCTTCGAGGAAGCGGCCGACGAGCGCCTCGGCGCTCTCGCGCGACGTGACGCCATCGAGGTAGAGGACGGTCGCCCGGCCGCCGGTCTCGGCGGCGACGATGCGGGTCGGCACGTCGTCGAGATAGACGGAGGCACCCGCCACGAGGCGCTCCGGGACGTCGGTGAGCACCTCGACGCGCAGCCCGCCGCGCAGCCCCTTGGCGGCCAGGACGTGGGCGACGGCGAGGCGCCGGTCAGTCGGCGTCGGATTCGATCTCGAGCTCGACATGCCGGCCGTCACGCGTGGCCATCACGCGCAGCAGGCTGCGGATGGCGTTTGCGATGCGCCCGTCCCGGCCGATGACGCGGCCCATGTCCTCCTGGTCGACGCCCAGCGTGAGGACGGTCTCGTCGGCGTCAAGGGGCTGAAGGGCGGCGTCCGCGTCGAGGTGCTGACCGACTGGCCCGAGCGCCTGGCGCCCGGGGCCGAGGTCTGGCTGGAGGGTCGCCCCGAGCCGGTGCGTATCGGTCGCGCGGAGGTCGG
>DASVFG010000159.1:0-7368 GCA_036380155.1 Candidatus Limnocylindria bacterium | reverse complement strand
GCGGGAGATACCCGGCGGGCAGGCACTCGACCCGCATCGGCCGGTCGTCCTCTACCTGGGCGGCCTCATGGGCGGCCGGGGGCTCGAGGAGCTCGTGACCGCCATGGTGGAGGTGCCGGAGGGTCAGCTCGTGCTCGTCGGGGACGGCGTGCTCGGCGAGCCCCTGCGTCGCCAGGCGGCCGACCTCGGGATCGGCGATCGGGTGCACCTGCTCGATCCGGTGCCGCCGGGCGACGTGGTGTCGGTTGCCGCATCGGCCGACGTCGGCGTCTCGCCGATCGTGCCGTCCTGCCTGAACTATCGCTACTCGCTCCCGAACAAGCTGTTCCAGTACCTGGCAGCCGGGGTCCCGGTCGTCGCCTCCGATTTCCCACAGGTCCGCGATGTCGTCGCCGGGGCGGACGCCGGCCTCCTGGTCGACACGAGCCGCCCGCCGGCCATCGCGGCCGCCATCCGCGAGCTCCTCGCGGATCCGGCTCGGCGCGCGGCGATGGGGAAGCGCGGCCGCGCGGCCGTCGCCGATCGGCTCAACTGGTCGACGTCGGCAACGGCCCTGCTGCGGGTCTATCGCGAGGTCGGTGCGCGACGGCAGGCC
The DNA here is from genome assembly GCA_036380155.1 of Candidatus Limnocylindria bacterium. Classification (GTDB taxonomy): domain Bacteria; phylum Chloroflexota; class Limnocylindria; order QHBO01; family QHBO01; genus JACDBZ01. The sequence goes on along the minus strand of DASVFG010000159.1, from coordinate 6,773 downwards.
GGCTGACCCGCGCGATTTCGCGCCCCGCACCCGGCCTGGCGCTTGCACAATGGGCGGCACTCACCCCCCGCTCGAGGCCCGTCCCGCATGCCCCGCCGCCGTCGCTCCCCGGTTGCGTTCACCCTCGCCATCCTCGTCGCCGGCATGCTCGCCGGCCCGGTCGGCGCCGAACCCATTCCGCCGCTGGCCCCGACCGGTACCCCGGATGCTCCGGAGGCGGCCCTCACGAACGGCCAGGTTCGCCTCGCGACGGTGACGAGCGGCCTGAGCTCCCCCATCGGCGTGGTGAACGCCGGGGACGGCACCGATCGGCTCTTCGTCGTCGAGCAGCGGGGCACGGTCCGGGTCGTCCAGGGCAGCTCGCTCCAGAACGGCCTGTTCCTCGACCTGCGCGGCATCTCCGGCGGCCTGGCCACCGGCGGCGAACGCGGGCTCCTCGGCCTGGCGTTCCACCCGTCCTTCGAGTCGAACCGCAAGCTGTTCGTCTACTACACCCGCGGCGGGGGTGGCGGCAACTTCGGTGACATCGTCATCGCCGAGCTCACCGCCAACGCCGCCCGCACCTCGGTGAGCGCCTCGTCCCTCGATCCGATCATGACCATCGAGCATTCGTCGCAGTCGAACCACAACGGCGGCCAGCTGCTCTTCGGCCCCGATGGCTACCTCTACGTCTTCACCGGCGACGGCGGCGGCGGCGGCGATCCTGACGAGAACGGCCAGGACCTCAACTCGCGGCTCGGCAAGACGCTCCGCATCGATCCCGACCTCAACGGTGGGTTCGACATCCCATCGGGCAACCCGTTCGTCGGCGAGACGGGGCTCGACGAGATCTGGTCGCTCGGCCTGCGCAACCCGTGGCGCGCCTCGTTCGACCGCGAGACCGAGCAGCTCTGGATCGCCGATGTCGGCCAGGGCAGCTGGGAGGAGATCAACCGCGAGCCGCCGATCACCGGTGGCCGCAACTACGGCTGGGACTGCCGCGAGGGCTTCGAGGCCTACGAAGGCGGCTGCACGGGCCTGACGCTCACGAACCCGGTCGCGGCGTATGGCCACGGCAGCGGCGACTGCTCCGTCACCGGCGGGTACGTCTACCGCGGCGACGTGTTCCTCGACTTCGTCGGCCAGTACGTCCTCGGCGACTTCTGCACCGGGAAGATCTGGACGCTGTCGGCGGGCGCCGGCAGCCCGTCGCTCCAGTTCCACCGCGACACCACGATCCAGATCACCTCGTTCGGCGAGTCCGAGAAGGGTGAGCTCTACCTCACGTCGTACGGCGGCACGCTCTACCGCGTCGTCGCGCCGCCCTTCAGCGACGTGACGAACGCGTCACTGATCGACCACATCATGTGGATCTACTACGCGGGAATCTCCACCGGCTGCGGTGGCGGCCGATACTGCCCGGACGAGTCGGTCACCCGGGCCGAGATGGCTGCCTTCCTGTCGCGGGCGCTCGACCTCCCCGCGACGAACGAGGACTTCTTCACCGATGACGACAGCCACCCGCTGGAGGCGAGCATCAACCGCGTCGCCGCGGCGGGCATCGCGTTCGGCTGCACGTCCACCCGCTACTGCCCGAACAACCCGGTGACGCGCGCGCAGATGGCGAGCTTCATCGACCGGGCATTCGACCTGCCCTCGACCACGAACGACTACTTCGTCGATGACGAGGGGCTGACGCACGAGAACGCCATCAACCGCCTCGCACGGGCCGGGATCACCGGCGGATGTACCGACATCCGCTTCTGCCCGGACGACGCGACGACCCGGGCCCAGATGGCGGCCTTCCTCCACCGCGCCATCGGAGACTGAACGACCCATGCGACGACCGATGCTGCCCCGCGCCGTCCGCCTGGTCCTCGCGACCGCGCTGGCCCTTTCTGCCCTCACCGTGACCGCGCCGGCCACCGCGCCCGTGGCCCGCGCCGGCGGTGGGGCGATCCCGGACCTGTCGATGGCGCCGCTCGACGACTTCGTCATCCAGTGGGTGAACGGTCGCCGCCTCCTGCGCTTCACGGCCATGATGGTCAACGTCGGTGACGGCCAGTTCGAGCTGCGCGGGCATCGAGCGGGCACCGGCGACCCGATGGTGATGGACCAGATCGTCTACAACACCGCCTCGCGCAGCTCCGGCATCGCCCAGCAGCTGACGACCCAGGCGGTGGCGAAGTACTCCGGCGACGGCCACGATCACTGGCACGTGCAGGAGATGATGCGCTACGACCTGTGGGGTGGCGGCGGCACGCTGCGCGGCGCGAAGGTCGGCTACTGCTTCCTCGACAGCGACCCGTACTGGCTCAACCTGCCGAACGCGAGCGACTTTCCCTACTACCGCGGCTCGTGGTGCAGCACCGACCCGAACATCCTCAGCAACCGGATGGGGATCAGCATCGGATGGGGAGACGAGTACACCTGGGACCTCGCCTGGCAGTGGGTCGACATCACCGGCCTCGGCGCGGGGACGTACACGGTGCGGTCGAAGGTCGACCCGTACGGCTACTTCCTCGAGACGAACGAGAGCAACCAGTGCGCGTTCGCCCGGGTGAGCTTCACCGCCAACTCGAACGCCGTGTCGGTCCTCGAGCGGGGCAACAGCTGCCCGAACGACTGGTCGGGCTCCGGCTTCTCCGAGCACATCGCCTGGATGTACGAGACCGGGTTGACCGAGGGCTGCGCGCCCGACCTGTTCTGCACGTACAACCCGGTGTCACGCGAGCAGATGGCTGCGTTCCTGTCGCGCGCGCTCGACCTGCCGGCGACACCGAACGACTACTTCACCGATGACGACGGCACGGACTTCGAGGTCAGCATCAACCGGGTGGCGGCAGCGGGCATCGCGACCGGCTGCGGTGCCGGGCGCTTCTGTCCGACCCGCGACGTGACGCGCGGCGAGATGGCGGCCTTCCTGGCCCGTGGCTTCGCGCTGCCCGCGACCACGAACGACTACTTCGCCGATGACGACGGCACGACGTTCGAGGTGAGCATCAACCGCGTCGCACGCGCGGGGATCGCGTCTGGATGCACGGCGACCCGGTTCTGCCCGGATCGGCTGATCAACCGCGGCGAGATGGCGGCCTTCCTCCACCGCGCCCTCGACTGACGGGCCTCGCCCTCAGCGCCAGGTGCCCGGCTCGGCCTCCGCCGGCCGGGTGCCCGCCGACATCGCCGCCTCGATGATCCGCCACGCGTCGGTGACGCCGAGCCATCCCTTCACATCGGTCGGGCGGTGCTCGAGCGTCTTGTAGGTCTTGAAGAAGTTCTCGATCTCGAGCAGCCGATGCGGCGAGATGTCCTCGAGCTCGTTCATCGCGGCCCAGCGCGGGTCGTCGGCGGCGAGCGCCAGGATCTTGAAGTCGTGGCCCTTCTCATCGGCCATGTCGAGCACGCCGATCGGCCGGGCGCGCACGACGCAGCCCGGGAAGGTCGGCTCGGCGATGATGACGAGCACGTCGAGCGGGTCGCCGTCCTCGGCCATGCTGTCCTCGATGAACCCGTAATCGCACGGGTAGTGGACGCTCGAGTAGAGGGTTCGGTCGAGGACGAACCGGTGCCGCACGTGGTCGTATTCGTACTTGTTGCGGCTGCCCGAGGGGATCTCGACGGTCACCTCGATGAGGCGTGGCGACTCCGGGGTCATGGGCCGAAGTATGCGCCGCGCGGCCCGGGGCGCGTGGCTCGCGATCGGCCGCTCGCTGCTATCCTCAGCCGCGCATGACGGACCCCGCCTCGGCCCCGGCCCGCCGCTCCTGGCCGCTCGAACTCGTCCTCGCAGGCCTCGTCCTCATCGGTGGTGCTGCCGCCGGTGCGACGTTCGGGGTGCTCTATCTCTTCGGCCAGTCCGACGGGGTCGGGACGCCGGTCGGTCCCGGTGCCAGCGAGGGTGGTGGCGGCGGCGGGCAGATGAGCGGCAACGGCGTCGCCGTCGAGGCGTTCATCGAGGGGCTCGATCGCCCGATCGCGATGGCGTTCCTCGGTGGCCCGGACGACGGCATCTTCGTGGCGCAGCAGACCGGCCTCGTCTCGTACGTCGAGGGCGGCGAGGTCCAGGACGAGCCGGTGCTCGACCTCGTCTCCGACACCCTGTACGCCGGTGAGATGGGGATGCTGGGCATCGCGCTCCATCCCGAGTTCGCCGACAACGGCCGCCTGTACATCACCTACGTGAACAAGGCGCAGGAGCTCCTCCTCGTCGAGTACACCGCGCCGGATGGGATTCACGTCGATCCTGCCTCGGCCCGGGAGTTCTGGCGCCTCCCGCAGGGCTCGAACCACCACAAGGGCGGGGCGCTGCTGTTCGGTCCCGACGACGGGCTGCTCTACGTGAGCGTCGGCGAGGACGCCTGGCCCACCGGCGACACGCCGGACTTCAACGACGACTTCCGCGGCACCATCCTGCGCATCGACGTGGACGGCGGCGACGGCGATCGTCCGTACGGCATCCCGGAGGGCAACGCGTTCACCGACGGCGAGAATGCCCCCGAGGTCTTCGACTACGGCCTCCGCAACCCGTGGCGGATGAGCATCGACAGCGCCACCGGCGACCTCTACATCGCCGATGTCGGGTCCGAGCGGTACGAGGAGGTGTCGCGCCACCGGGCCGATGTGCCGGCCGGGCTCGACTTCGGCTGGGGCGCCTGGGAAGGGTTCGAGTGCCGGCGCCACCAGATCCGCGCCGAGCTCAACTGCGACGACTGGGCCGATGCCACGCCGCCGGTCCTCGTCATCGAGGGCGGAGAGTTCGAGTCGGGCGACTGCGCGATCATCGGCGGCTACGTCTACCACGGCACCGAGGTGCCGGCGCTCGACGGCCTCTACGTCTTCGCCGACTACTGCAGCGGCCGGCTTCGCGCCATCCCGACCGACGCGGAGGAGCCGGAGCCCGAGATCATCCTCGACACCGACGTGCGTCCGGGATCGTTCGGCATCGACGCCGGCGGCGAGCTCTACCTTGCCGATGTCGACAACGGCACGATCTTCCGCATCGTCGGCGAGTGACGCAACGAATGGCCGTCGCGCGGCGTCCCTCGTGATGTCGGCACGCGCCGGGCGAACGCGCGTGCCGGTTCCCCGTTCCCACCCGCACTGACGTACGCGATGTCCGTGACTCCTCCTCGAACCGTGCGCCGCGCCGATCCGCGATCTGCCGCCGCCGCGCTCCTGTCCTTCTGCTTTCCGGGCATCGGGCAGGCGTACAACGGTCAGTGGGGGCTGGCCTCGCTGCTGGCGGTGCCGGTCATGCTCCTCATCGGCCTCGCCATCCTCGTCATCGCGCAGGGCCGCAGCGAAGTCCTCAGCCGTCTTCTCGACGCGCGCGTTCTCGTGGCGCTCATCGTGCTCGACGTCGCGCTCCTCGGCTGGCGGCTCGTCGCCATCCTCCAGGCCCACGTCGCCCGGTCGCAGCTGCGTGCGCCGGCGTGGACGACGTGGGCGACCGCCATGCTCGTGGTGGTGACGATCGCGATGCACGCGCTGCCGGCCTGGTACGCGGCCAAGGCGATCGACACGCTCGGGACCGTGGCCCTCGAGGGTGGTGGCGCGCTGTTCGACGACCGTGAGGGTCGTGACGTCGCCATCCCCGAGCCGTCGTTCCAGCCGGAGATCGGACTCGGCGAGCGGGTCACCGTCCTCCTCGTGGGGATCGACTTCGCACCCGGCCGCGACGCGCACCTCACCGACACGATGCTCGTCGCCACGCTCGATCCGGACGATAACTCGGTCGCCATGATCTCGATCCCACGCGACCTCTACGGCGTGCCGCTCGGCGACGGCCGGGACTACAACGCGAAGCTCAACTCCCTGATGTCGGCGGCCAGCGCCGACCCGGTGACCTATCCGCGCGGCGGCCCGGCGACGCTGAAGGCGGCGATCGGAGAGCTGCTCGGCACGCGGATCCACTACTTCGCCGCCATCGACATCGAGGGCATGCGCGAGGTGATCGATACCGTCGGCGGGGTGGATATCGTGGCCGAGCGCGCGATCGACGACCCCCGCTACGCGGACACCCTCACCGGCCAGCGTGGCTTCTACCTGGCCGCCGGACCGCATCATCTCGACGGCGCGACGGCGATGGCCTACATCCGCTCGCGCCAGGGCCAGGGCGACAGCGATTTCACCCGCGCCGCGCGCCAGCAGCAGGTGCTCACCGCGATCGTCGAGAAGCTGACCGCCCGTGACCTGCTCACCTCGCTGCCCGGCCTCCTCGACGCGGTGAAGGGCAACGTGGCCACCGACGTGCCGTCCGGCCGGATCCCCGCCATTGCGGCCGGCGCGCAGGACGCCGACCTCGCCGACGTCGAGCGCATCGTCCTCACCCCCACCGACGGCTACGTCATCGTCGAGCCGGACAGCGCGGCGGGGTACATCCTCCACCCGAATCTCGAGGCGATCCTCGCGCTCGGGGAGGAGATCTTCGGCGAGTCGGCCGCCGAGCTTCCCTAGCCCGCTCCGTCCACGGCAACCCCGAGCGCGGTGAGACTCGCCGCCGACGACCGGGCGACGGCGCCACGCAGCTCCGCGATCCGTTCGACGGCGACGCCCGACCCTCCGGCAAGGGCCTCCCGGGCGGCCGCGACGATGCGCGCCGGATCGAGCCCCGCGCCCACGTCCCCGGCGACCACCTGTCCGGCGATCCCGGCGAAGGCGTCGACCTTCGGGTCGTAGCTGAGCGCAACCGCCGGGACCCCGGCGGCGGCCGCGAGGATGAGGGCGTGGAGCCGCATGCCGATGACGAGCCCCGCACCGGCCAGGATGCCGGCCCTCGTCTCGAGGCCGGCCGT
>DASVFG010000158.1:0-10082 GCA_036380155.1 Candidatus Limnocylindria bacterium | reverse complement strand
CGCGGCGTGGTTCGTTGCCTCGCCGATGCGGTCGACGACGTAGTCGGCCGACAGGCGCCCCTCGCGCCACGCGCCGGAGCCGTGCCACGAGCGCGCCTCGCTCACCTCGCGCCAGGCGGAGATCTGGTCGAGCCACGCCGTGCGCGGCTCCGACTGCGGCAGCCGAGCGAGGAGGGCGGTGAGGAGATCGCCGGCATCGGCCACGATGCCGAGATCGGTGCGAACGTTCTTGCCGATCTCGCTGCGGTCGACGTCGACGTGGACGATCGTCGCGTTCGGCGCGAACGTGCTCGTCTTGCCGGTGATGCGGTCGTCGTAGCGGCAGCCGATCCCGATGAGCAGGTCGCACTGCTGGATCGCCTTGTTCACGTGCATCCAGCCGTGCATGCCGGCATAGCCGGCGCTCAGCCGATGCGTCTCGTCGATGTTCCCGATGCCGAGCAGGGTGTGCGCGACCGGGACCTCGGAGCGCTCGGCGACCTGGCGCAGGAGGTCGGTGGCATCGGCGATCTGGACCCCGTGGCCGGACAGGATGAGCGGCCGTTCCGCCTTCGCGATGAGCTCGGCCAGTTCGTCGGCCTCGGGGACATCGCCGCGCTGCGGACGGAGCAGGCCCGGCAGCCGCAGCTCGTACGGCTCGGGGTGCGGGGCGGTCGTCTCGACCTGGAGCACGTCCTTCGGGAAGTCGAGGAGGACGGGGCCGGGACGGCCCGACCGGGCGATCTCGAAGGCCTCGGCGACGGCGAGGGGAACCTCGTCGGGATCCATGACCACGGTCGCGTACTTCGTGACCGGCAGCGCGATGCCGACGATATCGGTCTCCTGGAACGCGTCCTTGCCGAGCAGCGCGCGTGGCACGTTGCCGGTGATGGCGACCATGGGGACGCTGTCCATCATGGCCGTCGCGAGGCCGGTGACGAGGTTGATGGCGCCGGGACCGCTGGTCGCCATCGCCACGCCGACGCCGCCGGTGGCGCGACTGAAGCCGTCGGCCGCGTGGGCCCCGCCCTGCTCGTGGCGGACGAGGATGTGGCGCAGCGGGAACTCGCGGAGCACGTCGTAGATCGGGAGGACCGTGCCGCCGGGGTAGCCGAAGATCGTGGTCACGCCCTCGCGGACGAGCGCCTCGCACACGGCGCGCGCGCCGATGCGCGGCGCGACGGACCGCGGGTTCGGCGTCGATGCCGGGTCGGGGGTCGGGAGTCGGAGGGCTGTCATCGGTTCGTGGCTTCCTTCTCGGGGACAAACAACAATCCCGCCGGGCCTTGCGGCTGGCGGGATTCGGGCTTCGCTGCGTCGGTGGCCTTGCGGCTACTCGGTGGCGTCTCCTCCATCCCGCCATCCAAGAAGGATGACGAGCCGAAGAATCGCGAGTACGAGGAGCAGGCCGAGCAACCCGACGGGCGTCGGGCGCAGGTTCGGTCCAGCGGCAGTCGTGCCGCGCTGCTCAACCATAGGCTCGCACCGTACCAGCGGTGTCAACCCCGGGTCTCCTGATGGCGCGCGCCCGCGGGTGGTGGCCGAGGACATCCGATGCGCGAGGATGTCACTCCCATGGTGGCCGTGGCAGCTGGAACGCTCGCCATGACAGATCGTCGAAGCCTGCATGGATGCGACCGGTATGGTCGTCGATGGTGAGCGCCGTCCACTCGCACTCGCACGCGGCACGGTCGCTGTCCGACGGTCGGAAGATCACGACCCACAGGCTTCTCGACTCGGGGTCGATCCGTCGCCCGACGCGGAGCACCTCGATGGGCTCGTCATGCCGGTCGCGCGCCGTCTGGACGGCTTCCTCCACGGAAACGGGCGGCGCAGGAGCCGACTCGGCGACCGGGAAGAGCCGCAGCTCGCTGAGATCCGCGTCGATCTCGGGATAGGTCGAGCCGGTCAGGGCACAGGCACCCAGCGCCACGGTCGACGCCACGAGCGCCCCGGCGAGGCGACGGTTCATCCCGGGAGGCCGTTCAGCGTTCCGCGGTGCGGTCGAGGCCAGGGCGATCCTCCAGCGCCCGCGCCAGCCGAGCGCCCGTCGTAACGGCCCCATCGGAGGCCGACGACACGAGCGCCGCGTACTTGGCGAGCACCCCGCCCGCATAGCGCGGCGCCGGCGCCGTCCAGCTCGCACGACGCCGCGCGAGCACGTCCTCGTCCACGACCAGGTCCATCCGCCGCGCGTCGACGTCGATGACGACCTCGTCGCCCTCCTCGACGAACGCGATCGGCCCGCCCAGCGCCGCCTCCGGCGCGACGTGGCCGATCATCAGGCCGTGGGTCCCGCCGCTGAACCGCCCGTCGGTGAGGAGCGCCACCTCGCCGCCCAGTCCCTCGCCGACGAGCGCCGCCGTGACCGACAGCATCTCCTGCATCCCCGGACCGCCGACCGGGCCTTCGTAGCGGATGACGACGACGTCGCCGGGACCGATGCGCTGCGCGCGCACGGCGTCGTAGCACGCCGCCTCGGAGTCGAAGACGCGGGCCGGGCCCCGGAACTGGCGCATCTCGTGGCCCGCGAGCTTGATGACGCAGCCGTCGGGGGCGAGCGATCCGCGGAGGATGGCGAGGCCGCCGGTCGGCTTGATCGGATGCTCGATCGACACGACCACCTCCTGGCCGATGGTCTCGACGGTCTGCTCGGCGATCTCGGCCAGCGTGCGGCCGTCGACGTTCCGCGTCCCACCATCCACGAGGTCGCGCTTCAGGAGCTCGCGGGCGACGAGGCCGACGCCACCGGCCTCGTGGACGTCGAGCGCGGTGAAGCGGCCGCCGGGCATGACGGAGGCGACGATCGGGGTGCGCTCGGCGATCGTGTCGAACTCGTCGATCTCGAGGGGGATCCCGAGCTCGTGGGCGATCGCGAGGAGGTGGAGCACGCCGTTCGTCGACCCGCCGGTCGCGGCGATCGAGGCGATCGCGTTGTCGAGCGCGGGCCGGGTCATGATCGATGACGGCCGGATGCCGCCGTTCACGAGCTCCATGGCGAGCTCACCGGTCCGGTAGGCCGCGTCCAGCTTGGAAGGATCGGTGGCGGGGATGCCGTTGAGGCCGCCCGGACTGATGCCCATGAACTCGAGGGCCGTCGCCATCGTGTTGGCCGTGAACTGGCCGCCGCAGGCGCCCGGACCGGGACAGGAAAGGTCCTCGATCTCGCGGAGCTCCTCGAGCGAGATCTTGCCCGCCCGGTATGCGCCGATCGCCTCGAACACGGTCACCACCGTCGCGTCGCGCTTTCCGCGCAGGACGCCGGGGTTGATCGTGCCGCTGTAGAGGGCGAGCCCGGGCAGGTCGAGCCGCGCGAGCGCCATCGCGGCGCCGGGGAGGGTCTTGTCGCAGCCGACGATGCAGACGAGTCCGTCGAACAGGTGGCCACGGGCGACGAGCTCGATCGAGTCGGCGATGACGTCCCGCGAGACGAGGGACGCCTTCATGCCCTCGGTGCCCATCGACACGCCATCGGAGACGGCGATGGTGTTGAACTCCATCGGCGTCCCGCCCGCCGCGCGGATGCCCTCCTTGACCTTCACCGCCAGGTCGCGCTGGTTGTAGTTGCACGGCATCGTCTCGATCCAGGTCGTGCCGACGCCGACGATCGGCTTCGACAGGTCCTCGTCGGTGAAGCCGATGGCCTTGAGCATGGCGCGCGCGGCCGCCCGATCGGGGCCGTCGAGGAGGATGCGCGAGTGCTCGCGCGGGTCGTAGGGAACGGCGGGGGAGGCCGGATCGGTCATGGGGGGACGCTACACGATCCGTCGAGCGTGCCGCCGTCGCGTCAGCCGAGCCCGGCGAGGAACTCCAGGATGCGGCGCAGCATGAGCTCCGTGGCCGCAGGGTCGTGGGACGGAAGCGAGGCGTCCGAGAAGAGGTGCACGTCCCCGGGGTAGAGGAAGAGCTCGACGGCATCGGTGGACGCGACCAGCGCGCGCGCGGCATCCAGGTCCCCGCCGTCCGCGAAGTTCGGATCCGCCTCCATCCCATGGATCTGCGCCGGAACGCCTTCGGGCCAGGTTCCGAACTCCTCGGCCGGGAGGCAGGCGTCGATGAAGACCGCGCCCCGCGCGCCCGCGCGAGTCTGGACCAGCTGCTGGGCGGGCATCACGCCCATGGAGATGCCGATGTACACGACCTCGGCCGGCAGCCACGTTCGAGGAGGGCGCCGAACCCGATGGACTTGGCGTGGGACATCCCCTCGTCCAGCGTGGCGAACGTGCGGCCGTCGAACAGGTCGGGCGCGTGGACGGTGTGACCGGCGGCGCGCAGCCGATCGGCCAGCGCGCGAACCCCGGTAGTCAGGCCCTGGACGTGGTGGAAGAGGACGATGTCGGCCATGTGATCTCCCCTTGTGGCGCCTATTGATCCAGAATTGTCGAACGATCAGGAATGGTAGTCTGTTGATCGATGGACGACAAGCCGGTTCCCGACTACGAGCTCGATGATGAGCTGGAGCTGACGTCCGCCATGCAGGTGCGGGCCGTGAGCCACCCGTTGCGGACCACCATCCTGGGCCTGCTGCATGAGCGGGCCGCGAGCGTCACCGAGGTGGCCTCGGCGGTCGGCCGGCCGAAGAGCACCGTGGCGTATCACATGGCGCTGCTGGAGGATGCGGGGCTCGTCCGCGTCGCCCGCACGCGGCGCGTCCGGGCCATCGAGGAGCGCTACTTCGGGCGTACGGCCCGGATGTTCTACCTCGGCGTGGGCGACCGCGGCGGTGAGGGGGCCTTGCCGCCGGACGTCAACGACTTCGCCGTCGCCGCCCGCGAGTCGCAGCCCGCCTACGAGGCCCGTCGACTTCGCTCGTTCATCCGGCACGCCCGCATCTCCTCGGAGCACGCCTCCGAGTTCTGGTCACGGGCGCTGGACCTGGTGCAGGAGTTCGATCGCCTCCCACGATCGGGCCGCACGACGCAGGGCTTCGCGATCGGGATGTACCCGATTCGCGACTACCCGACCCTGCCGGACGCCGAGGACTAGCCGTCGGCCTCGCCGGCCTCGCCGGTCTCGCCGCGCGGACCGAGCACGAGCCGGACGACATGTCCGTGCGCGCGGAAGCCGTCACGCGCCGGTTGGCCGGTGACGATGACGAAGGTCGGACCGGTCTCGCGTACCTCCTCGACGAAGCAGCGGTCCTCGGCGAAGCTGCCGACGAGCGCCAGGGCGGCGGCCCGCCGGTCGCGCGCTCGCCGCACACCCGCGAGGCCCACCTGGATCTCCCAGCTGCCGTCGTCGAGGGTGCGCGTCCCCGTGAGCGACCACTCGGGGTGCGCGGGGAGCCACGCCCGCAGCTTCGGGCCGAGGTGCGCCTCGGGATCTTCCGCCAGCCAGCCGGGAGCGGCGAGCTCGGCGAGGAGTGACGCCGCCGCATCGCCGGATCCGGCCGGCGCATCCGTCCCGGCGCCGGTGTCGTCGGGCCAACGGCGTGCCATCGGCGGAGCGTAGCGGACGGATCGACGCCGCCAGCGGCCACAATGCGTGGCGATGGCTGCACCCGAGCGATCCCGACGCCGGTGGCTCGTCCTTGCCGTCGGGCTGACGGCGATGACCGCGGGATGTGCGGTGCAGTACGGCCTCGCCTACCTGATCCCCGCCCTCCGGGCAGAGGACCGGTCCCTCGAGGAGGCGACGTTCCTCGCGAGTGCGCCGATCGCCGGGATCCTCGTCACCCTCATCGCGTGGGGCGTGGCGACGGATCGCTGGGGAGAGCGATGGGTCCTCGTCAGCGGGCTCGCAGCATCAGGGGTCGCGCTGCTCGGCGCAACGCTCACCACGGCCACCCCCGCGCGCTGGGCGCTTCTCTTCCTCGCCGGCGCAACGAGCGCCGCCATCCATGGAGCGAGCGGCAGGCTCGTGCTCGGCTGGTTCGCGGCCGAGGAGCGCGGTCTGGCCATGGGGATCCGGCAGATGGGCCAGCCGCTGGGCGTCGGCGCGGCGGCGATCGCGTTGCCCGGGATCGCCATCGCTGGCGGCGTGTCCGCGGCGTTCGTGGCACTCGCCGCCGCGAGCCTGGGCGCCGCGGTGCTCGTCCTGCTCACGGTCACGGACCCGACGATCACCTCAGCGTCGGAGCCGGAAGGGCGGAGCCCGTACCGCGGCGGCTACCTGGCCCGCATCCACCTCGCCAGCGCCCTCCTCGTCGTCCCGCAGTTCGCGGTCGCGGTCTTCGCCTTCGACTACCTGGTGACCGCGCTCGGCTGGTCGCCTGCCTCCGCGGGTGCGCTCCTGGCGGGGGCGGCCGTCGCCGGTGCGATCGGCCGCCTCGTGGTCGGGTGGTGGTCGGACCGCCGGCGTGCGCGCCTGGCGCCGATGCGCACCGTGGCCGTCGTCATCGCGCTCTCGATGAGCGCGCTCGCCGTCGCGGCGGCAACCGCGGGCGGCGCCGGCGTGGCCCTGCTCCTCGTCGCGTCGGTGGTGACGGTCGCGCCGAACGGCCTCGCGTACACCGCCGTGGCGGAGCGTGCCGGTCCGGCGTGGGCGGGTCGTGCGCTCGGCATCCAGAACACGGGACAGAACCTTGTCGCTGCGCTCGCGGCGGTGCCACTCGCGGCGCTCATCGGCCTGGCGGGTGGTGGCGCAGCCGGCTACGGAGCGGCGTGGGCCGTGGCCGCGGTCCTGCCGCTCGCGGCGGCCGTGCTCATCCCGGTACGGCGGGAGCGGCCGCCGGACTGACGCGCTCAGCGACGACCTCGATCGGATCGGTGCGCCCGCGGATGTCGATCGTGCGGCGCTCGAGCCCGGACGTGTCGAGGTGCGCCGATGCCGCGCTGGCGGAGCTCAGGAGGATCTCGCCCGGCCCCGCATCGGAGCCGAGTCGGCTGGCGACGTTCACGGCGTCGCCGAGGGCGGTGAAGTCGAGCACGTCGTTGACGCCGCCCACGAAGCCGACCCACGCCGGGCCGGTGTGGATGCCGACGCCGACGGGGACCCGGGTTTCGGTGATGATCTGGCGCGCCGCGGTCGCGGCCTTGGCGGCGTGGTCGTCGCCGACGAACCCGGGAATGAAGATCGCCATGACGCCATCACCGAGCAGCTTGTCGACGAGACCGCCCGGCTCACGCACGGCCCGCGACGCGATGCGAACGTAGGCGGTGACCGCGGCGGAGTAGTCGGACGGTGACATCGTCTCCGCCAGGCCGGTGGAGCCGCGGATGTCGGCGAAGAGCGCGGTGATCTCGATCTCGGCCCCGCCGGGATGCTTCTCCCACGCCCGGAAGCAGCTGTTGCAGAGCTGCGGATTGCGCGGATAGCGTCCGAAGCCGAGGATCGACATGATCGGCCCGCCGATCCCGCCCTGCGGCGAGAGGCACATCTTGCAGCGGGGATCCGACGGGATATGGCGGAAGATGCTCCGCATCCGGACGAGCTCGGGATGGATCCCGAGCAGGGTGTCCCGCCAGTCGGAGTTGGACGCCTGCTCCTCGGGTTCGGTCACCGCGCAAGCGTAGCGCGAGCGCTCCGTCGGCGCGTGCTTGACGGATCGGCTAGGGTCGCAGGACCGATGCAGTATTCCGACCCCAACTCCCCGCGCCCGCGCACGATCGTCGAGAAGATCTGGGACGAGCACGTCGTGGCCACCGGCACCGACGGCGCGCCCGACGTCCTCGGCGTCGACCTCCACCTCGTCCACGAGGTCACCAGCCCGCAGGCGTTCGATGGACTCCGCGAACGCGGCATCCGCGTCCGCCGCCCGGGCCAGACGGTGGCCACCGTCGATCACTCGATCCCGACCACCGACCGATCGCTGCCGATCGCCGACGAGGTCGCCGCGACCCAGGTGAGCCGCCTCGAGCAGAACTGTCGCGAGTTCGGCATCCCGCTCCACGGCATCGGCTCACCGCACCAGGGGATCGTCCACGTCATCGGTCCCGAGCTGGGCCTGACCCAGCCGGGCATGACGATCGTGTGCGGCGACTCGCACACCGCCACGCACGGGGCGTTCGGGGCGCTGGCGTTTGGCATCGGCACCACCGAGGTCGAGCACGTCCTCGCCACCCAGACGCTCCTCCAGCGACGGCCGAAGACGTTCGAGGTCCGCGTCGACGGGACGCTCCATCCGGGAGTGACCGCCAAGGACATCATCCTGTCGCTCCTGTCGCGCATCGGCATCGGCGGCGGCACCGGCCACGTGTTCGAGTACCGCGGCTCCGCGATCCGCGCGCTCGGCATGGAGGGCCGCATGACGATCTGCAACATGAGCATCGAAGGTGGCGCGCGCGCCGGTCTCGTGGCCCCCGACGACACGACGTTCGCGTACGTCGAGGGCCGCACGCACGCGCCGCAGGGTGCCGCGTGGGAGGCGGCGGTCGCGGCGTGGCGGACGCTGCCCACCGACGAGGGAGCGGCGTTCGATCGTGAGATCGCCTTCGACGCCGGCGACCTGACGCCGATGGTGACGTACGGCACGAACCCCGGCATGGGATTCCCGATCACCGACCGCGTGCCCGACCCCGAGCGCCTGACCGATGCGAACCAGCGCGACTCGCTGCGCGCGGCGCTCGCCTATATGGCGCTCACGCCCGGCGAGCCGATCCTGGGGCGCGAGATCGACGTCGTCTTCGTCGGGTCGTGCACGAACTCGCGCATCAGCGACCTCCGCGAGGCCGCGCGCATGCTCCGCGGGCGCCACGTCGCCGATGGCGTGCGGATGATGGTCGTCCCCGGCTCGACCGAGGTGAAGCGCCAGGCCGAGTCCGAGGGGCTCGCCCAGGTCTTCCGCGAGGCCGGGGCCGAGTGGCGCGAGGCCGGCTGCAGCATGTGCATTGCGATGAACGGCGACCAGCTGAGCCCCGGCCAGTACAGCGTCTCGACCTCGAACCGCAACTTCGAAGGGCGCCAGGGCAAGGGTGGCCGCACGTTCCTCGCCTCGCCGCTGACGGCGGTGGCCTCCGCGGTCACCGGACGCCTGGCGGACCCGAGGGCGCTGCTGTGAGCGCGCGCGAGCCGTTCTCGTCGGTGACCTCGCCGGTCGTGCCGTTCCCGCGCAACGACATCGACACCGACCAGATCATCCCGGCCCGCTTCCTGAAGACCGTGAACCGCGCCGGCCTCGGCGACCAGCTCTTCTTCGACTGGCGCTACCTGGCCGATGGCTCCCCGAACCCCGAGTTCATCCTCAACCGGCCGTCGATGGCCGGCCGCAACGTCCTCCTCGCGGGCGACAACTTCGGCTGCGGCTCGTCGCGTGAGCACGCCCCGTGGGCGCTCATGGCGTGGGGCATCCGCGCCGTCGTCAGCTCCAGCTTCGCCGACATCTTCCGCAACAACGCGCTCAAGAACGGCCTCCTCCCGATCGTCGTGTCGGAGGAGCGCCTTGCCGGCCTCTTCGCCCTCGTCGAGGCCGATCCGGACGCGCCGATCACGGTCGACCTCGAGGCCCAGGAGCTGCGGCTGCCGGACGGCTCGTCCATCGGCTTCGAGGTGGACGGCTTCGCGCGTCGCATGATCCTGGACGGGACGGACGAGCTCGGCTACCTCCTGTCGCTCGACGACCAGCTGGCGGCGTACGAAGCGGCGCACCCGCCGCGCGTTTCGACGCTCTCCTGACGGCCGGCGTGCCGGGGCCTCTGCGCCGCCCTCATCGGCCATGGCGGCTGTGCGATATCGGGTGACAGCAGCACGCGGCACTCGACCACGATGAACCCAACGCCCCCACTCCTGGCGCTCGACCGGGTCGAGCTGCGGCGCGAGGGCCGAGCCATCCTCCGCGACGTCACCTGGTCGATCCGGCGCGGTGAGCGGTGGGTCGTGCTCGGGCCGAACGGCGCGGGCAAGACGACGCTCGTCCGACTGCTCGCCACCTATCTCGTCCCGTCGGCCGGGACGGCCACCGTGCTGGGGGAGCGCATCGGCCACGTGGAGGTCGCGCGCCTGCGGCGGCACATCGGCTATCTCAGCCCGGCACTGACCGCTCTCATCCCGCCGGAGCTCACCCCACGGCAGATCGTGGGCGCCGCGCAGGTGGGAGCGTTCATGCCGTGGTACCTCGATCCGGCGGGCCTCGACCCGCGGCGGACGGCGTCGGCGCTCGAGCAGGTGGGCATGGGTCGCGTGGCCGATCGGCCGTTCGGCACGTTCTCGTCGGGCGAGCAGCTGCG
>DASVFG010000157.1:0-11005 GCA_036380155.1 Candidatus Limnocylindria bacterium | reverse complement strand
CCGCGAGAACATCCTCGCCATGCAGGTGACGGCCGCGTACCCCGGCCGCGAGGGCAAGGAGCAGATCCTCGAGACCTACCTCAACCTCATCTACTACGGCAACGGCTCGTACGGCATCCGTGCGGCCGCGGCGAACTACTTCGGCCTCCAGTCGCTCGACGACATGACTGTCGCGCAGGCCTCGTTCCTGGCGGCCCTGCCGCAGGCGCCGTCGTTCCTCGACCCGTACCAGAACCCGAACGGGGAGCCCGGCTCGGAGGAAGCGGCCGCCGACGCGATCCGCGAGCGCAACCTCGTCCTCGGCGCCATGGTCGAGGAGAACTACATCACCGAGCGCGAGGCCCGCGAAGCCCGCAACACGAGCTGGCTGGAGATGAACCCGGGGCGCATCACCAGCGTCCTCCGCGAGCCGCACTTCAGCTTCCGGGTGCGCGAGGAAGCGGTGCGCATCCTCGAGGCGCTCGGCGAGGAGGACCCGGAGGCCGCGGTTCGCACCGGGGGCTACCGGATCACGACGACGCTCGACTACGACCTCCAGCAGGTCGCCCACGAGCTCGTCGCGAAGTGGGTCGCCAACCTGGCCGACAAGAACGTGAACAACTCGGCGCTCGTGTCGATCGACTCGGCGACCGGCGAGATCGTGTCGTACGTCGGCAGCGTCGACTACTACAACCGCGAAGACCCACGGGTGCAAGGCCAGTACGACATCGCCCGCCAGGCGCGGCGCCAGCCGGGATCGGCCTTCAAGCCGATCACCTACGCCTCCGCCTTCCAGTCACGGGACGCGACGGTCGGCACGATGTTCGTCGACGCCATCACCCAGTTCGGCCTGACGGCGGAGACGAGCTACCGACCGACGAACGCCGACATCAAGGAGCACGGCCCGGTGCTCGCGATGGACGCGCTGCGCTACTCCCTCAACATCCCGTCGGTGCAGATGCAGTACCTCGTCGGGTCCCAGACGACCGCCGAGTTCTCCGAGAAGCTCGGCATCGCGAGCGCCGAGTACATCATGGGGCAGGACCCGGGCCTCTCCCTCGCGCTCGGATCGGTGCCGGTCAACCTCACGAACATGACGCAGGCGTACGGCGCGTTCGCGAACCAGGGTGCGCTGAACAACGCCACGACGATCCTCGAGATTCGCGACCGCGACGGACGGATCATCTACACGCGCGAGGACAACGCAC
Organism: Candidatus Limnocylindria bacterium; assembly: GCA_036380155.1. Taxonomy (GTDB): domain Bacteria; phylum Chloroflexota; class Limnocylindria; order QHBO01; family QHBO01; genus JACDBZ01. The sequence continues at coordinate 9,818 of DASVFG010000157.1, read as the reverse complement.
CGGAAGCCTCGCGACCGATGACCCGGGCCGAGGCGTACCTGCCGCACTGGATCCTCGAGGGCAACACCGATCCGGCGCGCAACCTCCTGTGGGGCGATCGCGCGATCCTCGTCACCCCCGACGGCCAGCGCCGGCCGGCGGGCTTCAAGACCGGGACGACGAACGACTTCCGCGACGTCTCCGGCTTCGGCTACGTGCCCGGCAGCCTCGTCACGGGCGTGTGGATGGGGAACAACAACCAGGAGCCGATGTCGAACGTGCTCGGCGTCGGCCTGTTCAGCGCGGATGGACCGCTCTACCTGTGGAACGAGTTCATGACCCGCGCGCTCAACGAGCCGTGGGACTGGAACGACCAGCAGCCGGTCGGGCAGACGAGCTTCGAGCAGCCCGAGGGGATCGTGAACGCCGAGGTCTGCCGCTGGACCGGCATGGCGAACTCGGGACGCTGCGGGGAGACGATCACCCTGCCGTTCCTCGAGGGCACGGTGCCGCCGGTCGACAACGTCCATCCGGCCGGCTGCCTCGACCTCGAGCTCTACGTCTCGCTCGCGGTTCCGGACCGGCCGCAATCCTGGATCGAAGCGGCCGACACGTGGTCCGACCGCGTCGTCAACGGCCAGACCGGCGCGAGTGGCGACCCGGGGAGCTACACGACCGATCCGCGGGTGCGCTTCGCGATTGCCCCGATCTATGGCGAGCCCGGGTTCCCGTCGGTCTGCGGTGAGCGCGTTGCGCGTCCATCGCGGACGCCACGGCCATCCGGCGGCGGTGACCCGTCCGATGCGCCCGAGCCCAGCGGTGGTGGTGGCGGAGGCGGCGGGGGCGGCGGCGACGGCTGACCGCCGTGCACGCGTAGAATCGCCCCGTGTCGAGCCCGGTCCTGACCCTGATCCTCGCGGGCGGTGAGGGAGAGCGTCTCAGCATCCTCTCCCAGGTCCGGGCGAAGCCCGGCGTCCCGTTCGGCGGCAAGTACCGGATCATCGACTTCGCGCTGAGCAACGCCGTGAACTCCGGGCTGACCGACGTCGGCATCCTGACCCAGTACGCCCCGCGCTCGCTCATCGACCACATCGGCGTCGGGCGTCCCTGGGATCTCGACCGCAGCCGGGGTGGCGTCGCGCTCCTCCAGCCGTTCATCGGTCGCGGCCGCGCCCGCGACTGGTACCGGGGGACGGCCGACGCGGTGCTCCAGAACCTCGACTTCATCGAGGACCGCGACCCGGAGCTCGTGCTCGTCCTCGCCGGCGACCACGTCTACAAGATGGATTACCGCCCGTTCATCGCCCGCCACCTCGAGACGAACGCGGTCGTCACCTGCGCGGTGCGCACGGTTCCGATCGAAGAGGCGCATCGCTTCGGGATCCTCGACGTCGACGACGATGGGCGCGTCACCGACTTCATCGAGAAGCCCGCGAATCCGCCGTCGAACCTCGTGAGCATGGGCGTCTACGTGTTCAGCTGGCCGGCGATGCGCGACCTCCTGAACGCCGAGCGGGTCGACTTCGGCCGAGATGTGCTGCCGTGGATGGTGAAGCAGCGTCGCCGCGTGTTCGCCTACGAGTTCGGCGGCTACTGGCAGGACGTCGGGACGATCGAGAGCTACTGGGAGACGAGCCTCGACCTGCTCAGCGACAACCCCGGCATCGAGCTCAACGATCTCGGCTGGCTCATCTACACGCGGTCCGAGGAGCGGCCGCCGGCGCGCATCGGCCCGAGTGCGACCGTCTCGCGCTCGATGATCAGCCACGGCTGCGAGGTGGAGGGCACCGTGGAGCACAGCATCCTGTCGCCCGGTGTGCGGGTGGAGACCGGCGCGATCGTCCGCGACTCGATCGTCATGTTCGACGCGGTGATCGGCGCCGGGGCCGTCCTCGACCGCGCGATCGTGGACAAGGAGGCGCAGATCGGCGCCGGCGCGCGGATCGGGGTGGGGGACGACCTCCGGCCGAACCGCGACGAGCCGGAGCGGCTGTATGCCGGGATCACGCTGGTCGGCAAGAAGGCGCGCGTCCCGCGCGGGGTCGAGATCGGGCGCAACTGCCGGATCGACCCGGGCGTGGTCGAGCGCGACTTCGCGCGTCGCCGGCGCATCCGGTCCGGGGAGACGGTCGGGGTCGCCGGCGCCGGCGACTCGTGAGCACGGAGGCGGCGTCGATCGACCGCTGGCTCGGCGAGCTGGGGGTCGAGATCGTCGGTGCGCGCGGGACCGCCGAGGACCCCGCCTTGAGCCGCGACATCGTCGTCGACGGGCGTCGCCGCTACGACCTGCGCATCACGGTGGCCTGGGTCGCCGGGATCGGGACCTCGCTGTGGGCCTACTATGGCCTCGAGGCGATGGAGATTCCGAAGCGGATCTACGCCCGGATGCTGCGCGCCAACTTCGACTACCCATTCGTGAAGTTCGCCATGACCGATGACGACCGGCCGATGCTCATGACCGAGCTCCCGCCCTCCGCCCTCGACCGCGACGAGCTCGGTCGCGGCCTCGTGCGCCTTGCCCTGGTGGCCGATCGGCTCCTCGAGGAGACCGCCCTGGCCGTTGCCGACCGCGGCCTGCTGCCCGAGTGGTCCGATCGCACCTCGCGGAACCCGGACCTCCTCGCGCGCTACGTGGACGACGTCGAGGCCACCATGCCGGCCTGGGAACCGCCCGTGCCCCGCCTGCGGCGCCGGGGCATCGTCGCCCGCGTGCTCGGGCGTCGCTGAATGCCCCGTCGCTCGCTCGTCGCCGCGCTCCTGGTTGCGATCACGTCGCTCGGTGTGGCGGCCGTTCCCGGCCTGCCGTCACCGGCGGCGGCCGCCGAGTACACGATGGACACGGCGGCGTCCTACACCGTCGATCCCGATGCGGGGACGATCGAGGTGCGCGTGACGGTGACCTTCACGAACACCACGCCCGACCCGGACGGCCAGTTCAGCCTGTTCGACGAGGTGAAGCTCGCCGTGCACGATGCGGCGCGTGACGCGCGGGCCGGTGACCGGGACGGCGACCTCGACGTCGCGGTCGAGGTGGAGAACGGGGTGAATGTCGCCACGGTCGCGCTCCGCGAAGGGCTCCGCTACGAGGACACCGCCAAGTTCACGCTCGTCTACGAGCTCGCGGACTCGGACGACCCGCAGCTGCGGGTCCGCCCTTCGGTGGTGGTCTTCCCGGCCTGGAGCTTCGGCACGAGCGGCGAGGTGCGGATCGCCATCCCTCCCGGCTACGAGGTGCGGGTCGATGGCGACGGCCTGACCGAGGCGGGCGGCGCCTTCGTGAGCGGGGCGATCGAGGATCCGTCGCGCTGGCTCGCGCTCGTCACGGCCGTGGAACCTGCCGAGTACACGACCTTCGACGCCACCGTACCGCTGGGGGGCGGGACCGCGGACCTGAGCGTGCGCGCGTTCGCGGACGACCAGGCGTGGGGCGAGGCGACGCGCGACCTCGTCAGCGCGGCACTCCCCCTGATCGAGGCCGAGACCGGGCTCCCGTACCCGCGCATCGGCCAGCTCGTGATCACCGAGGCGGTGGCGAGCGACTCGACCGGCTTCGGCGAGGGCGGCCAGAGCAGCACCGAGATCGTCGTCGCGTTCGACCAGCCCGACTTCACGGTCCTCCACCAGGTCGCCCACGTGTGGCTGTCGGACACGTTCGTGACGTCACGCTGGCTCCGCGAGGGCCTCGCCAGCCACGTCGCCGCTCGTGTGGCGGCCGAGCTCGACGTCGATCTGCCATACGACCCTGCCGAGCGCGCGGCCGATGCCAACGACGCTGCCTTCCGGCTCGACGCGTGGCCCGCGGGCGGCGACTCGCGCACCGAGACCTACGGCTACGCGCGGTCGTGGTCGTTCCTCGACCAGGTGGCCGACGCGGTCGGGGATGACGCGATCCGTGCCGTCCTCGCCCGCGTCGCCGGATCGATCGGGTCGTACCAGCCCGCCACGGTCGAGCCCGACATCCCGGTCGACGGAGCCGCGACGCCGGCCCTGCCACTCACGACGCGCTCGTTCCTCGATCATCTCGAAACGGTGACGGGGACCGATCTCGGCGAGCTCTTCGCCGCGCGCGTGCTCACCGAGGAGGACGTGGCGCTCCTGCCGGATCGTGCTGCCGCACGGGCCTCGTTCGCGGAGCTCGAGGCGGCGGCGGGCACCTGGGGCGTCCCCGACCCCCTCGCCGGGGCGCTGACCGCCTGGGAGTTCCCGACCGTCATCGAGCAGGCCGAGGTCGCGGCGGCGTGGCTCGATGAGCGCGACGCGCTCCTCGACGATATGCGCGCCGCCGGCCTCTCCGCTCCGGATCGGCTCCAGCAGGTATATCGGTCGCATGGCGGGGGCGCGGAGGCCGTCGCCGAGATCGTCGCCGAGCGGTCGGTGGTGGAACGCTATGCGGCGACCGCGGCGCAGGTGAACGCGGAACGGTCGTTCCTCGAGCGCCTCGGCCTCATCGGAGGCGCGGATCCGCAGGTGCCGCTCAATCTCGCCAATGGCCAGTTCGCGGACGGCAACCTGCATGACGCGGTCGACTCGATCGGCGAGGCGGAGCGCATCGTCGCGTCGGCCGCGACGAGCGGCATCGTGCGCATCGCGAGCGCGCTGCTCCTCGCGCTCCTCGTTCTCGGGGTCGCGGTCCTGCTCGTGCGGCGACGCTCGTCGTACACTGCCCCGCGATGACGACCGAGCGAACGAACGGCCGCCCGCAGCCCCACTTCCCGACGGCCGCCGACGTGCTCTCCGGCGAGACCGCGGACGTCTACTTCGACCGCGCCCGCACGGTGCTGGCGGCGGAGGGCATCGACCCGGTCGTCACGATGGAGATCTTCTCTCGCGGCTCCGGCATCCTCTGCGGCGCCGAGGAGTCGCTCGCCTACCTGCGCGAGATCTTCAGCGAGTCGAACGGCACGAACGTGCCGATCGTCGAGTCGCTCCACGACGGCGATCCCTTCGGGTCGAAGGAGGTCGTCATGCGGATCCAGGCGCGCTACTCCGCGTTCGGCCTCTACGAAACCGCGATTCTCGGGATCCTGGCCTCGGGATCCGGCTGGGCCACCGCCGCGCGCCAGATCGTCGACGCCGCGGCCCCCATCCCTGTCATCGGCTTCGGCGCGCGCCACGTGCATCCCAGCGTCGCCGACCAGATGGACTACGCCTCGGTGGTCGGCGGCTGCATCGGCGCGTCGACGCCCGCCGGTGCCCGCCTCGCCGGGCTCGCGCCGACCGGCACCATGCCGCACGCGCTCGTCCTCATCTTCGGCGACACCGTCCGCGCCGCCGAGGCGTTCGACCGCCACATCGATCCCGCGGTGCCGCGCATCATCCTGGTCGACACGTTCAAGGACGAGGCGGAGGAGTCGCTCCGCGTGGCCGAGGCGCTGGGCGATCGCCTGTGGGGCGTCCGGCTCGATACGCCGTCCGAGCGCGGTCGCGTCACGCCCGAGCTCGTGAAGGAGGTTCGTGCGCGGCTCGACCTCGCCGGCCATCCGCACGTGAAGATCGTCGTCTCCGGGGGCATCGACGTGGATCGCATCGGGGTCTTCAAGGACGCCGGTGCGCCGGTCGACTCCTTCGCCGTCGGGTCGTACATCAGCAAGGCCAGTCCGATCGACTTCACCGGCGATCTCAAGGAAATCGACGGCGCTCCGGTCGCCAAGCGCGGCCGCATCCCGGGTCGCACCGAGAACCCCCGGTTGGAGCGGATCGACCTCGCCCGGTAGGCTGGACCGATGCAGCCGGCCAGCCACGACGAGCGCGAGAGCGCGTACGAGCTCTTCCAGCGCGGGTCCCGCATGCTCGCCGATCGGCATCCCGGCGCGGCCGCCGTGCTGCTCGAGCGCGCGCTCGCCCTCGAGCCGGGCAAGGCCTCCATCCTCGAGGCGCTCGGCCAGGCGTACTTCAACGTCGGCTCGCACGCCCTCGCCGCCGAGCGGTTCGGGGCGATCGTCGAGGCCGATCCGCTCGCGCATTACGCGCACTTCGGGCTCGGGCTGTCGAGCGCCCGCCTCGGTGACGAGTCCGCGGCGCGCCGCCACCTCCGGATGGCCGTCTTCTTGAAGCCGGAGAACGAGTCGTACCAGCAGGCGCTCGCACGGCTCGGCGACCCGTCCTGACTCGCGCTCAGCCAACGCCCTCCCCGAGGCCGAGCGTCGCGGCCAGGGAGCGCGCGTCGCGCGGCATGCCGAAGAGGGTCGCCGAGGTCTGGTCGACCTGCCACAGCGAGCCGATGAGCGACAGCCCCGGCACCTCGGTGACCCCGTTCGCCTGGCGCGCGAAGCCCAGTTCGTCGGTGATCGACGGCTCGATCCAGCCGTAGTCCTGGCGGTAGCCGGTGGTCCACAGGACGCTGGTGATGCCGGCCGCGCGCAGGTCGAGCTCCTCGCGGACCGGAGGGTCGAAGTCCGTGCGCAGCGGAGCCTCGGGGGCGGGGAGGTCGAGGCCGGCCGCGGTCGCGAATGCGTCGCACAGCGTCCGGAAACGCTCGTCGAAGAATCGGTCGGCCGCATCGAGGTTGCGTGGCAGGTCATCGGCGAGGCGAAGCCGCTCGCCGTCGACGGCGACGACCCGCCCGACGAGAACCGTCCCCTCGCGGCCCAGGGCGCGCAGGTCGACCTCGTGTCCGCCGCCGTGGCCGGAGAGGGCGGGATTGCCGGCATAGCGCCGCGTCGGGCTCGGGAGGTCTGCGACGCGCGGCAGGCGCTGCCCGAGCTCATCGCCGCGCTCGGCCAGCTGCCAGAGCCACCAGAAGATGTCGTGGCCTCGGTAGCGACGCGGCACGCGGCCGGCGGACCCGACCGACAGGAACACCTCGCGGCCGGCGGCGCGCAGCTCCTCGACGAGCTGGACCCCGGTCTGCGCGGATCCGATGACGAGCACGCCCCCGGGCGGCAGGTCGGTCGGTCGTCGATAGTCGTGTGCGTGCAGGCTGCGGACGCGCCCCGGCAGCGACGCGGCGAGCTCCGGGACATTGGGTCGGTGGAAGCCTCCGGTGGCGACGATCACGGATCGCGCGCGGACCGGCCCCTGGCTCGTCTGGAGGACCAGGCCGCCATCCACGGCGCGCAGCCGTTGGACCTCGACGTCGAGCGCCACCGGCGCACCGATCCGGGCGGCGTAGCTTGCGACCCGACCGATGATCTCGTCGCGGGGCATGTAGCCATCGGGGTCCGGGCCGTCGTAGGCGGCATCCGGGAACGACGCCGTCCAGTTCGGACCGACGAGGCGGAACCCGTCCCAGCGATCCTGCCACCCGCCCCCCAGCGTCGAGCGCCGTTCGAGGACCACGTGGTCGCGGCCACCGCGCTGGAGGTGGTGGCTCATGGTGAGGCCCGCCTGGCCGGCGCCGATGACCACGGTGTCGATGCGCTCCGGGAGCTCCGTCACGCCGGCATCCTACGCCGGGCGGGAAGGTGGGCGCAGCCTGCCCCGAACGCTCAGGCCGCGGTCCGCCTCCGGTCGCGGCGCTCTCGCGCGAGGCGCGATTGAAGGAGACCGAGGACAGCCGCCTCCTCGGCTCGGAGCGCATGCGCGCCGCGTCCCACGCCCCGCGCGCGGCGGGAGAGCGCGTCGACCATCGTCCCGTCGAGGTAGCGGTCGATGACCTCGGGGTGGACATAGCAGGCCCGGCACACCGTCGGCGTATTGCCGAGCTGCGCCGCGACGTCCTCGATGGCCCGCACGACGGCCTGCTTGCGACCCGCATCGTCGTCGACCTCGAGGAACTCCTGGAGTGCCATCGCGGCCGCCACGGTGCCCGCCCACGTCCGGAAGTCCTTCGCCGTGAAGTCCTCGCCGCTGATCTCGCGGAGATAGTCGTTCACGTCACCCGACGTGACGTCGACACGGCGGCCGTCCTCGTCGTAGTACTGGAACAGGTCCTGGCCCGGGATCTCCTGGCACGCCTTCACGAGCCGCGCGAGCCGGCGGTCGCGGACCCCGATGTCGTGCTCCTTACCCGACTTGCCACGAAAGGAGAAGCGGATCTCGGCGCCGCGCACCTCGACGTGTCGGTCGCGGAGCGTCGCCAGCCCGAAGCTGCGGTTCTCGCGGGCGTACTCGTCGTTGCCGACGCGGATCAGCGTCTCCTCGAGGAGGCGGACGACGAGGGCGAGCACCTTCTCGCGGGGCAGGCCGCGTTTCCGCAGGTGCCGATCGGTCGCGCGCCGGATCCTGGGGAGCGCCCGCGCGAACTCGATGAGGCGCCCGTACTTCGCCTCGTCGCGCACCTCTCGCCAGCGCGGGTGATAGCGGTAGACCTTCCGTCCCCGCGCGTCCCGCCCGGTGGCCTGCAGATGGCCGCGCTTGACCGGGCAGATCCACACATCGGTCCATGCCGGGGGAATCGCGAGGCCGTCGAACCACGCGACGCGCGCCTCGTCCGTGATGCGGTCGCCGGAGGTGTCGAAGTAGTGATATCGCTTGCCGGCCCGGCGACGGGAGACGCCCGGACCGTCGTCGGAGACGTAGCGGAGGCCGGCCTCCTCGGCCGAGGCCTGGGGATCGAGCTCGAGGGTCATGGCGACGGGTGCGAACGCAACCGTCGTGCCAGCCAGCTCACTGCCGCCATCGTCTTCCCGTCTCGGATCGTCCCGTCGTCAAGCGCGGTGAGCGCCTCGTCCAGCCCCAGCCATGACGGCTCGAGGTCCTCGTCCTCGTCCGCGGTGCCGGTTGCCTCGCGCAGGTCCGTGGCGAGGAACGTGTGCATCAGCTCGGTGCAGAAACCGGGGGCCGTGAAGAACGTCGGGCCCGCTTCCCAGCGGCCGGCCGCGAGCCCGACCTCTTCGGCCAGCTCCCGTGCGGCGGTCGTCGCCGGCGGCTCGCCCGGCTCGAGCGTCCCGGCGGGAATCTCGAGGAGGGCCTCGCCGGTCGCGTGACGCCACTGCCGCACCATGGCCAGGCGCTCACCGTCCCAGGCCAGGATCGCGACCGCTCCGGGATGCTCGACGATCTCCCGCGTCGTGCGATGCCCGTCGCTGCGCTCGACCTCGTCGACGCGGACCGTGACACGCCGCCCCGTCCACGGCCGTGTGGTACTCGTCGTCCGTTCGCTCATGATCCGCATGCTAGGCGACACCCGAAGGTCCGGATGGGCGGGTCGCGCGCATCCCGGCTAGGATGCGGACGACCCCATGAGCGAAGCGATCGGCAACATCTGGCGCCGTCCCCTGCGGACGGCGCTCACCATCCTCGGCATCGTCATCGGCGTCTTCGCGCTCACCGTGATGGGCGCCCTCGCCGAGAAGCTCAACGTGCTCGTGGACGGTGGCGACGAGTACTTCCGCACCCGGATCTTCGTGTTCGACCAGGGTGCCGCGTCGGGGTTCCAGGCGAGCGCGCGGCCCATCACGCGCGACATCGTCGAGCAGGTCGACGAGATCGACGGCGTCGACCGCGCGACGCCGGTCCTCCAGACGCTGCTCGACCCCGATGCGGTCGGCGGCTTCGACATCCCCGAGCTGCTCACCGGCATCGAGCCGGAGACCTGGTTCGACGACCGCGTCGACCTGCGGCTCGACGCCGGCCGATTCCTCGAGGCGGGGGAGGCGTCCGTGACCGTCATCGGCGCGGACCTCGCGGAGCGCTATGACCTCCGGCTGGGCGACACGTTCACGATGCGCGAGCGAGACTTCGAGGTCATCGGCGTCCTCGAGCGGACGCTCACGTTCCCCGACAAGATCGCGTACGTGCCGCTTGCCGACGCGCAGGCGATCTACGTCGAGAGCGTCCCGGAGGCCTTCGAGGAGCGCACCGACGAGCTTGCCACCCAGATCGAGGTCTTCCCGAACGACCTCGCCGAGGCCGATGCCATCGCCGAGGCCATCGAGGCAGCGGTCGATGGCGTCCGC
>DASVFG010000156.1:0-9986 GCA_036380155.1 Candidatus Limnocylindria bacterium | reverse complement strand
GACGATCTCGAGGGCGAGCGCCCCGACACCGCAGGCGACGCGGGGGACGTCGCCGGGGAGGATCGCCCCGATCGGGACGTCGTCGAACCCGGGCATCGGCCGCGCGCGGCGCACGTGGATGCGTCGGCCGTCGAGCGTGGTCCACGCGCCGGGCCACGGCTGGAGCGCTCGGACCTGGCGGTCGATCTCGATGGCCGGCGCGCGCCAGTCGATCCAGCCGTCGGCCCGCGTGAAGGGACGGACGTGCGTGGCCAGGCGCTCGTCCTGTGGCGTCGCCGTCGTATCGCCCGCAGCCCAGCGGTCGAGCTCGGCCGGCACGACCTCGGCCGCGAGGTCCGCCAGCCGTGACTCGAGCTCGGGCGTCGTCTCGCGGCCGGCGAGCGTGACCCGCCACTGGGCGACGATCGGGCCGGCGTCGACCTCCGCGGTCATCACCATGAGCGTCACACCTCCCTCGCTGTCGCCGGCCCGGATGGTGCCGGCCACCGGTGCCGCTCCGCGGTGGCGAGGAAGCAGCGAGGGATGGACGTTGAGCGGTGGACGCCGCCCGACCTCGAGCAGGTCGGCCGGCACGAGCTGCCCGTAGGCGACGAGGAGCAGGCCGTCAGGATCGAACGCCCTCAGGGCCTCGCGGCCCTCATCGGAACGCAGGCGGGTCGGGGTGACGACTCGCGCGCCGTGCTCGCGGGCGAAGGCGGTGATGGGCGTCGAGCGGAGCTGGAGGCGCCGGCCGGCAGGTCGGTCGGGCTGGCTGATGACGAGGAGGTCGTCCGCCTGCTCGACGACGCGCGTGAGCAACGGAAGCCCGAACGCACCCGTACCCAGGAACGCGACGCGACCGATGCGACCCACTAGATGCCGGCGGCCGTCTCTTCTTCGACCTCGTCCGGATGCTCGGCAACGCGCACGAGCTCCTCGAGCGACTCGAGATGGTCGATGTAGAGAACGCCGTTGAGATGATCGATCTCGTGCTGGAGCGCGCGGGCGAAGAGCTCGTCGCCCTTCACGCGGATCTCCTTGCCATTCCGGTCACGCCCCTTGACGGTGACCTTCGCGTAGCGTGCGACCTCGGCGACGTACCCCGGGATCGACAGGCACCCCTCCCAGTCGAGCTGCTCGCCGCTGGCCTTCACGATCTCGGGGTTCACGAGCTCGGTGATCTTGTCATCGACCTCGATGATCGCCACCTGGAGCGGGACACCGACCTGGTTCGCCGCCAGGCCCACGCCGGGCGCGTCACGCATCGTCACGAGCATGTCGTCCAGCAGCCGGCCGATGCTGGCATCGACGGTGGAAACCTTCTTCGTGCGCTCGCGGAGGACCGGCGCCTCGGCGGTGAGGATGGGGCGGATGGGCATGGCGACGAGCATTGTAGCGATCTACAGGAGGGATTCCGGGTCGACGTCGATGGCCACCCCGGCCGGCACCCGCTCGAGCGCGGCCGCCCGAGACGCGGCATCCGGGGCACGCACCACGACCTGGAACCGCCAGCGTCCCGCGCGCCGTGGCACATACGACGGGAGCGGTCCGAGGGCCTCGACGTCACCGCCGCCCACCGCCTCCGCCGCCGCGCGGCCACGTTCCTCGGCTCGCCCACGATCGGCGTCGGCCACGAGCAGGCGGGCGAGCACGCTGAACGGCGGATAGCCGAGCAGCCGTCGTCGGAGCAGCTCCTCGTCGGCGAAGCCGTCGACGTCGAGCCGGGCAGCTGCCTTGACCGCGTAGTGCGTCGGGGCATAGCTCTGGATGACGACGCGGCCAGCCCGGTCGCCGCGGCCGGCCCGGCCCGCCACCTGGGCGAGGAGCTGGAACGTGCGTTCGGGCGCCCGGTAGTCGGGCAGGTTGAGGGTCACATCGGCCGCGATCACTGCCGCGAGCGTCACGGAGGGGAGGTCGAGGCCCTTCGCCGCGAGCTGCGTCCCGACGAGGACGTCGACCCGACCGTCGCGAAAGTCGTCATACACGGTCTCGAAGCCGCGGCGCGCGGCCACGGTGTCGGAGTCGAGCCGAGCGACCCGGAGCCCTGGCCATCGCGCGCGGAGCTCCGCCTCGACCCGCTGCGTCCCGGCGCCGAAATACCGGATGCGCGGGCTGCCGCACGACGGGCAGCGATCGGTGGGCGTCGCGGTGCGACCGCAGTGGTGGCAGCGCAGCGTGCCACCCTCGAGGTGGTACACGAACGGCAGGTCGCAGTCCGGGCAGCGCAGGCTCTCGCCGCAGTCGCGGCACAGGATGAAGGTGGCCGCGCCGCGCCGATTGATGAGGAGCACTGCCTGCTCGCTCCCGTGGCGCAGATGGTCGAGCCCATCGGCGAGCGGGGCCGAGAAGATCGACCGGTTGCCGGCCGCGAGCTCGGCACGCAGGTCGGCGAGCTCGATCTCGGGAACGCCACCCACGCGCCGCTCGACGAGGCGCGCCCGTTCGGCATGGCCTCCCCGCGCCCGCGCCAGGCTGACGAGGTCCGGCGTCGCGCTGCCCAGCACGACCCGGGCGCCGGTGAGTGCCGCCCGGCGACGGGCCACCCAGCGGGCGTCGTAGCGTGGCGTGCGATCCGCCTTGTAGCCGCCGTCGTGCTCCTCGTCGACGACGAGCAGGCCGAGCCCGGGGACCGGGGCGAAGGCCGCGGTCCGGGTGCCGACCACGACCCGTGCCTCGCCCCGCAGGATCCGCCACCACTCGTCGTGCCGCTCCCCCGCCGAGAGTCCCGAGTGGAGGACGGCCAGGGCGTCGCCGGCCACCGCGCGCACCCGGTCGGCGAGCTGCGGGACGAGGCTGACCTCGGGAACCAGGACGATCGCGCCGCGCCCCTCGTCGAGGGCATCACGCATCGCAGCGAGATAGACGTCCGTCTTCCCGGACGCCGCCACCCCGTCGAGCAGGAGCTCGCCGCCCGGCGGAAGGGCACGCAGCGCCTCGAGCGCGGCCCGCTGCTCGTCCGCGAGCGCGTGCCGCGGGTCGTCGGCGAGCGGCCGGTGTGCGAGCGGGTCGCGGTCCACGGTGCGCCAGTCGAGCTCGGCGCGGCCGAGGGCCACGAGCCGTCGCGCCGGTGCGAGCAGTGCGCCGGGGTCGGTATCGAGGGCCTGGGCCAGCTCCGTCAACGTCCGCTCCTCGCCGCCGAGCGCCTCGAGGATGGCCCGCTGCACCGGCGCACGGCGCGGCGGCTCCGCCTCGCCGGGGAGCGGCCGCAGCACGCGGACCCGGCGTGCGCTCACGTCGGCGGCGCGCAGGTCCCAGCGAGCGCGGAGGACGCCGGTGCGCCGCAGCTTCTCCACCCACCCTTCGCGGTTGCGGCGCGGCGCCCGTCGCAGGAGCGCGGCGTCCGCGATCCTGCCGTCCCCATCGGCCGCTCCGGTGAGCTCGGGGGGAAGACGGTCCGCGTCGGCCACCGTCCACTCGCGGCGGAGGCGCGACTCGAGGCCGGGCGGCAGCATCGCGGCCACCGTGGTCCCGATCGGCGCCCGGTAGTAGGAGGAGATCGCCTCCGCCAGCTCGAGCAGATCGGGCGTCAGCATCGGCTCGGACACGACCGCCTCGATCGGCCGCAGCTCGGTGTCGGTGGCGTCGGCCTCGCCGGGGAGCAGGTAGCCGAGGGCCAGTCGATGGCCGTATGGCACGAGGACGAGCGATCCGGCGGTGGCCTCGCCGAGTGCCCCCGGCAGGAGATAGCTGAACGTGCGCTCCGGACGATCGGCGAGCGCCTCGACCGCGACCCGGACCGGGCGGTCGACGCCGTTCATCGGTGCCTCAGATCCTGGGGCGTCGCGGCGGGTCGCGTCGAGCCTCGGCCTGGATGATCTCCCAGATGAGGTCCGCGGCCTCCTCCGGGTGCCCGGTCTCGTTCACCACCACGTGGTCGTAGTCGTCGGACTCCGCGATCCACTGCTCCGCATCGCGCCGGCGTCGCGCGATGCTGGCCTCCGACTCGGAGCCGCGTCCCCGGAGCCGGTCGGCAAGGGCCTCCATCGTCGGCGGCATGACGAAGATGAGGAGCGCGTCGGGCACGAGGCGCCGGACGTTGCGCGCGCCCTCGGGACTGATGGTGAGGATGGCGTCGCGGCCGGCGGCGAGGATGCCGCGGACCTGGTCGACCGGCGTTCCGTACCAGTGGCCGTGGTTGTTCGCGTGCTCGAGGAGTCCGTCGCGCGCGATGAGGCCGGTGAACGCCTCCTCGGTGAGGAAGTGGTAGTGGACGCCGTCGATCTCGCCGTCACGGCGCGGTCGGGTGGTGGCGGTCACGATCGGCACGACCTGCGGGCGGCGGCGCGCCAGCTCCGCCACGATCGTGCTCTTGCCGACGCCCGACGGCCCCGAGACGACCACGAGCATCGGGTTCGGGAACGTCATGCGCTTGTCGGGCTCGATCACGACCCCTCCACCTCCGCCCCGATGCCGGCGGGCAGCCGGCCTTCGGGCACGATGACGTCCGCAGCCTCCAGGCACGCGGCGAGGTCCGGCGGCAGCTCGCTCCACGCGCGGAGCAGCGCCCCGTCGTCGGGGCGCTCGATGCCGAGGCGGGCGGCATGCAGGAACTGCCGTCGCAGGCCACCCGGTCCTTCTCCCCCGCCGTAGCGGAGGTCGCCGGCGATGGGCAGCCCGAGGTACGAGACGTGCGCGCGGATCTGGTGGGTCCGACCGGTGCGGGGATGGAGCGAGAGAAGGGTGTAGCCGCCGCCGACGCCGATCTGCTCGTACTCGGTCACCGATTCGCGGCCGCCGGCCACGACCGCCATCCGCTGGCGGTCGCGCGGGTCACGGCCGATCGGCGCCTCGATCCGGCCGCGGGGGGCCGGCGCCTCCCCGCGCACCAGGGCGAGGTACTCCTTGTCGGCGGTCCGCTCGCCGAACTGGCGCATGAGGCTGGCCTGCGCCGCATCGGTCTTGGCGACGACGATGAGGCCGCTCGTCTCCTTGTCGAGGCGATGGACGATCCCGGGCCGTCCGACGCCGGCGATCGACCCGAGCGGCTCGCCACGATCGCGCGCGCGGCCGAGGAGCGCGTTGACGAGCGTCCCGGTGCCGTGGCCGGCGCTCGGATGCACGACGAGCCCGGCCGGCTTGTCGACGATGAGCATCGAGGTGTCCTCGTAGGCGATCCGCAGCGGGATCGACTCCGGTTCGAGGGACTCGTCCGGCGGCGCACTCAGCTCGACGGTGAGCCGCTCCCCGCCCGCGAGGCGGTCGCTCGAGCGCCGGCGCTGGCCGTCGACGAGGGCGCGACCGTCGCCGATGAGCCGCTGGGCGTGGGCGCGGCTGATCTCCGCCACCGCGGCCACGGCGAGGTCGACGCGCCCGGCTTGCGCTGCCCCCTCGACCGTGCGGTCGACGGCAGCCGTCATCCGGCGTCCGGCGCGGTGTCGGCGCGGCCGTCGACGAACGTCAGGTAGAGCACAAGGATCCCGATGCCGATCACCACGGCCGGGTCCGCGACGTTGAAGGTCGGCCAGCGGAGGTCGCCGATGCCGACATCGACCCAGTCCACGACGTACCCGAAGCGGACCCGATCGGTCAGGTTGCCGAGCGTGCCGCCGAGGACGGCACCGAGGACGACATGGATCCACGGGCCGCGGTCGCGGAAGGAGCGGTGGAACCAGGCGACCATCCCGAGGGCGATGATCGTGACCGGGATGAAGAGCCACGTCGCGCCCTGGAGGAGGCTGAACGCGGCACCGTCGTTGCGGACGTGCCACAGGCGGACGAAGTCCCCGACGACCGGCACGATCTCGCGGTGGTCGAGGTTGGCGACGACGAGCGCCTTCGTGACCTGGTCGGCGAGGTAGATCAGCCCGGCGGTCCCGGCGAGCAGGATCGTCGGGCGCAGCGATGCGTCGCGATCGATGCCGGCCTCCACGCTCGTCATGCTAGCCCACCGACGCGCTGGCGCGGGCCACGGCGAGCCCGATGGTCGTCCCGTCGTGCGGCATCGCGTCGGTGGCATCCGGCGCCTCGAGCGTTGCGTCGGGCGCGAGCTCCATCTGCGTGGCGAGCACCTCGTCGCGGAGCCACCCCTCGTGCGCTCGGAGGGCGTCGGCCGCGGTGCCGTCCGCCGCGATCGCGATGCGGATGCGATCGCTGATCGCATAGCCGGCCGCCTTCCGCATCGCCTGGAGGCGGTGGGCGACCTCGCGGGCCAGGCCCTCGGCCTCGAGCCCCGCATCGAGCGTGGTGTCGAGCGCAACCAACAGATCGCCGTCCTCGGCGACCTCGTGGCCGGATCGGGCTCGTGCGGTGAGCTCGAACTCGTCGGCCTGGAGCGTCACGCCGCCCACGGTGGCGGTGCCGTCCTCGTTGAGCTGCCAGTCCCCGCTCCGCGCGCCGGCCATGACCATTCCCACCGCCTTGCCGTGGCGAGGACCGAGGACGGGAAGGAGCGGGTAGAGCGTCCGCTCGACCATGTCCGACTCGTCGGGGATGAGCTCCACGGCCCTGACGTTGAGCTCCTCGCGGACCTGCGCGGCGAGCTCCTCGGCGATGGCCGGGTCGGGGCTGAGCGCCGTCGCGCCGGCGGGGAGCTTCACGCGAACCGCGCGGAGCGGCTGACGCGTCCGCAGCCCGGATGCGGCGCGGGCCGTTCGGCCGAGCGCGACCGTGCGGCGCGCCAGGTCGACCGCGGTGTCGATCCCCGCGTCCCGTCGACCGCTCACCGGCTCGGGGAAGTCGGCGAGGTGGACGCTGTCAGGCGCATCGGCGTCGACCGTCGCGACGAGGTTGTCCCAGATCGCATCGGCGACGTGCGGCACGATTGGCGCGAGGATGCGGACGAGCGTGGTGAGCACCTCGTGCAGCGTGGCGTACGCGGCGCGCTTGTCGTCGTCGAGCGCTCCCTTCCAGAACCGCCGTCGGTTGCGGCGGACGTACCAGTTCGACAGATCATCGACGAACGCCTCGACGAGCCGGGTCACGCGCTGCGCGTCGTAGCCGTCGAACGAGCCGCGCACGTCGCCGACCAGGCCGTCGAGGCGCGACAGGATCCATCGGTCGAGAAGCGTTCGCGCGTCCTCCACGCCGTCGCGCTGGTCGGGCGTCCAGCCGTCGAGGCTGGCGTAGGTGACGAGGAAGCCGTACGTGTTCCACAGCGGCAGGAAGAAGCGACGCACGACCTCGTGGCCCGGCCCGTAGCCGAACCGCAGGTTCGTGGCCGGGTTGGCCGACGCGTACATCCAGCGCATGACGTCGGCGCCGATGTGCTCCGCGGCCTCGTCGAACGGGATCGAGTTGCCCTTCGACTTGTGCATCTCCTCACCGTGCTCGTCGAGGAGCAGCGCGTAGGCGAACAGCGTCCGCATCGGTGCGGTGCCGGTCATCACCGTCGACTCGGTGAGGAGCGCGTAGAACCAGTTGCGGAACTGGCCCGGGAACGACTCGCTGATCCAGTCGGCCGGATACCACTCCTTCCAGTACTCGCGGTCGGTGTTCCACTTCAGCGTCGAGAGGCCGACGATGCCGGCGTCGAGCCACGGGTTGCCGACGTCGGTCGTCCGGCGCGCCACGCCGCCGCAGGACGCGCAGGCGATCTCGACGCCGTCGATCCATGGCCGGTGCGGAGAATGCCCGTCGAACTCGGCCCAGCCCGCCGTCGCGCGGGCGTGCAGCTCGTCCTTCGAGCCGATGACCTCCCAGCCGTCGCAGTCGACGCACTCCCAGATCGGCAGCGCAAGCCCGTAGTAGCGCTTCTTGCTGATCATCCAGTCGCCCATGTTCCGCAGCCAGTCGAGCTCGCGCTCCATGAGGCCGATGCCGTCCGGCAGCCAGCGGGCATTGCGCGTCGAGACGCTGATCGGCGCCCGCAGCGGGTCCATCGCGATGAACCACTCGTCGACGAGCCGGAAGATGAGCTGCGTCCCGCATCGCCAACAGTGCGGGTACGAGTGCGGATAGCTCTCCTTGGCGACGAGCAGGCCGCGCTCGTCGAGGTCGGTGACGACGAGGCGCGCGACATCCTCGGCCGGGTCCTCGGTGGCGCCGGCATACCGGCCGCTCTGCCAGCCGAAGCCCTCGCCGAACACGCCGAACTGGTCGATCGGGTCGATCACCGCCAGGCCGTTCGCCTTCGACAGCGCGAAGTCCTCCTGGCCGCAGCCGGGGGCGATGTGGACGATGCCGGTCCCCTCGCCGTCGGACACCTCCTCCCACTCGATCACGCGGTGCTGCACTCCGGCCGCCGCCGCGAAGTCATCGAACGGGCCGGTATAGCCGAGCCCGACGAGCTCGGAGCCGGGGGCCTCGCGGATCACCTCGGCGTCCGGTGCGACGCGAGCCTTCGAGCCGGCGCTCACCCACCAGCGGCGACCATCGCGGCCGGCGACGAGCTGGTACGTCAGCTTCGGGTGGACGGCGGCCGCCACGTTGCTCGACAGCGTCCATGGCGTCGTGGTCCACACCAGCAGGTCCTCGCCGTCGTGGCCGTCGGAGGTGATGGGCAGGCGCAGGGTCACCGACAGGTGCCGCACGTCGCGGTAGCCCTCGGCGGCCTCCATGTTGCTGATGCCGGTGCCGCAGCGCGGGCACCACGGCATGACGTCATGGCCGCGGTAGAGCAGCCCGCGGCGGTGGCACTCGGCCAGGAACGCCCAGATCGTGTAGTTGTTCTCGTCGGAGTTCGTGTAGTAGCTGTTGTCCCAGTCCATCCAGTAGCCGAGGCGCTTCGACTGCTCGGTCTGGATGGCGGCGAACTTCGCGACCCGCTCCTTGCACAGCTCCACGAAGCGATCGATGCCGTACGCCTCGATCTGCTGCTTGTTGTTGAACCCCAGCTGGCGCTCCACCTCGACCTCGATCCACAGCCCCTGGCAGTCGAAGCCGTTCTGGTAGCGCTGCCGCTCCCCGAGCATCGTGTGGTAGCGCTGGAAGAGGTCCTTGTACGTCCGGCCCCAGGCGTGGTGGACGCCCATCGGGTTGTTCGCGGTGATCGGCCCGTCGATGAAGCTGAATCGCCGCTCGGACGCGGCGTTGCGGCCGAGATAACGCGCCATCGTGTCGCGCTCGCGCCAGCGCGCGATGACGTCCCGCTCGAGGGCGGGCACGTCCAGCTTCGAGTCGACCGGTGTGAATCCCACGCAACTGCTCCAACTACGACAACGCTCCCGTCCCTCATCCGGGACGGGAGCAGCTCCCGCGGTACCACCCGCGCTTGACCGATGCGCGCGCCGCGGCATCGATCCACTCGTGGGCCCGATCACGGGGGCGTCCGGGAGGCGTTACCACGGCGTTCGTCCGCTTGGCGTCTCCGGCTCGGGAGGGATGGCGACCGTCGCCGATGCCACCTGCTCACACCATCCAGGCTCGCTCGGGGCTCGGGGAGACGGCCGTCGTGGCTCCGTCATCGCCGTCTTGGGAACTGGCGCCGATCGTCGCAGCCGACCGGCGCGGTGTCAATTCAGCGGCCCGAGGAGGGCCCGCCCGATGAACGCCGATGCCACCAGGCCGCCGGCCACGACCACGCCGACGAGCCGCGGCCACCAGGTGCGGGCGACGATGGCGCCGAGTGAGGTGGCGGGACCGCTGAACACGAGCGCGAGCGCCGCGAGCTTGGCGAGGTCGGTCGACACGTCCGGCAGCCGAGAGGTCATCGTGGCCACGCCCCAGACCGCGCCCGCCCCGACCACCGGGAGCATCGCGAGTGCCGTCGACGGTCGCGGGACGCCGATCCGGCCGCGGCCCGGGAGTCGCCGCTCGGGTCGTGCCTCCGGCTCCGGCTCGGGTCGTGGCGGTGGCTCAGGCTCCGGTCGTGACGCTGGCTCCGGTCCGGGTCGTGACGCTGGCTCCGGCTCGGTCGCGGGGAGGGGCTCCACGTCCGGCTCGACGTCGGGGAGCACCGCCGCCTCCGGTGCTTCCTGCGCGTCGGCTCGCGGGCCTCGTCGCCACGGCAACCGACGTCGACGAGCCGGTGCCTCGACCGCGCGGGCGGCGTCCTCCACCGGGACCGCTGCCGGCGCAGGCATCGCGGCGCCGGCGGCCTCGGCGGCGAGGCGCGTCATCTCGGCGTCCGC
>DASVFG010000155.1:0-22534 GCA_036380155.1 Candidatus Limnocylindria bacterium | reverse complement strand
GACGGCATCGCATACCCGATCGTCGCGAAGGTGGTGACGATCTTGTCGGCGAGGCTGTACTGCTTGATCGCCGCGAGCATCCCGAGCGGGACGGCGACGACGACGGTGAGCAGGAGCGACGTTCCCATCAGCAACGCGGTTGCGGGGAAACGCTCGGAGATGAGTTCGAGGACCGGGCGACGGTAGCTGATGCTCGTGCCCCAGGCATCCTCGCGCCAGACCTGCGCGTAGTTCGTGATGAAGGCGATGAACTTGACGTGCATCGGCTCGTTGAAGCCGTAGATCTCGGCCATCCGCTCGAGGACCTCGGGACGCACTCCGGGGACGCGGAGGTTGCCGAACGGGTCGCCGGGGGCGAGGTACACGAGCAGGAATGAGATCAGCGCGACCCCGAACAGGATCGGAATCGCCTGGATGAGGCGGCGGATGACGTACGTAAGCATTCGCGTCGATCTCGTTTCTGCCCCTGTGCCGGGCTATGTGGGGATGATGTGGCAGCTCGGGGAGGTCGCGGCGGCGTGCGGATCGAGGTGGGGGGATGACCGGGAGGCGTCCGTCGTCGACGCCGCCCGGTCGGGCGTGCCTACGGTGGACTCGGCCATGCGGCCGAGCCCACCGATCGGTCAGCTACTCGCTGGCCTTGGCGAGGTGCTCGCGGCGCCAGCCCCAGTTCGGCGAATCGAGCTCGAGCTCGCCGTCGTCGTAGGACATGCCAGCCGCAAGGCCGTCAGCGTTCACGTTCGACCAGCCGAACAGGTACGGCTGCAGCTCCTGCATCCGCTCCTGGTAGGCGAAGTAGATCTCCGTGCGCTCGGCCTGGTCGGAGGTCGCAAGACCCTCTTCGATCAGTCGATCGATTTCATCGTCCTGCAGGCAGACGTAGTTGTACGTCGCCGGCTGGTCCTCCGAGGTGCACTGCGACCCATGGAACAGCGCGTACGGATCGGGGTCGGCGGTCACGCCCCAGCCACCGAAGTACGCATGCCACGGCTCGCTCGCCCCGGTCGGGATGTGCGGCCAGTCGAGCGACGGAAGCAGGACGGTCTGGAAGTCCGCCGGCTCCACGATGATCTCGATACCGCACTCGGCAACCTGATCCTTCAGAAGGTTCATGAAGTCGATGCGGTCCTGCTGGCCCGCGCGGACGAGGACGGTGGCCGACAGGCGGTCGCCATTCTCGTTCACGTAGATCCCGTCATCACCCAGCGTCCAGGTGTGCAGCGACGACGACTCGATCAGGCCGGTGGCCGTCTCGACGTTGCGCTCCACGGGCGTCAGGTCCGGGTTGAAGGCCCACGACGCGGGCGGGATGTCGGCCTCGATCGGCACGCCATTTCCGTCGGTCGCGATCTCCACGATCTCGGCCTTGTCAACGCAGTTCTGGACGGCCTGGCGGAGGTTGATGTCGTAGAACCAACCCTGCCATTCCGTGCCATCCGGCAGCGGAATCGCCTCATGCATGTTGAACATGAGGTCGTAGTTGCCGAAGTCGTTGTACTCGGCGAGCTTGACCGTACCGTCTGCCACGGCGCCCTCGAGGGCGACGCGCGCGTCCGGCGTCAGGTCGTTGACCCAGTCGAGCTGGCCGGCGGCGAGCTCCTGGGCGGCGGTGGCCACGTCAGTTCGGATCGGCATTTCGATCGTCTGGGTGACGGGGGCGCCGTTGTAGTAGTCGGCGAAGGCCGTGAGCACGCAACCATCGAGGTCGCAGCTCTCGAGCTGGTACGGGCCAGAGCCAACGGGCGTCTGGTTGAAGCTGAGCAGCGAGTAGACCGCGGCGACCGCGTCCGTGCCCTCACCCTCGAGGCTGCCGGCAAGACCGGTCAGCGTCGGGAGCAGGCTGGCGGCGAAGTCGCACTGGCCGTCGCTCGTCTCGTCCTCTTCGGTCTCCGGGTCGTCCTCGACCACGAAGTCCTCGAGAGCACCGTATTCGAGCTCAGCCTCGTCGAGGAGCGCGGTGCCCTCGGCGGCGGCGGCCTCACAGGCGGCGGAGTCGAGCTCCTCCGCGCTGGTGGCAGCGGTGATCGACTCGATCGCCGCATTCACGGCAGCCGGATCGATGCCCTCGGCGCCACCGGCGAACTCCTCGTAGGCAGCCTCGATGACGGCCTTCGACTCGATGCCGATGCCCGGGAGCACCACGGTCGCGAACGGCGCGTAGGGCTCGATCAGCGTGAATTCGACGGTCGACTCATCGGTCGCTTCGACCGACTCGACGAACGGCGACAGGCAGACCGAGGGGTTGTAGGTGCAGTTCTCGCTGATCGCGAGCTGGTAGGTGTACACGACGTCGTCCACGGTGATCGGGTCACCGTTATGGAACGACGCGTTGTCGACGATCGAGCACGTCCACGTGATCTCGTCCTCGCTGACCTCGCAGAGGTCCGAGGCGAGCTGCGGCGTGGGCTCGAGTGCGTCGTTGAGCGTGTACAGGAAATCGTAGATCAGGGCGGTGATGCGGCCGGTGGGAACGTCCGTGTTGGCGTTCGAAATCAGGCCAACCTGCGCATCCAGCGCCATCGTGATCGTGTCGGCGAACTCTCCGCCCGTGGCGGCGCTCTCCGACGGGCCGGCGGCCTGCGAGCCATCTGGCTCAGACGCATCGGCGCTCTCCGTGCCCTGACCGCCGCATGCCGCGAGGATCAGCGCGCCGGAGAAGAGGAATGCGAGCGCATTCCACTTGGTCCGTCTCATTACTCCCTCCAGTGGGGTGGGGATGGGGTACGGTCTGCGGGCCTCGACGACGTGCAGGCGTGTTCCTGCAACCGGCCCGACCAGCCGCGAATTATATCTGCCTGTCCACCTCCTTGCGCGTCGAACCTCGGTTCGAGTCGCCGAACGTTAGCAGATGACCGGACGGCATCGCCCTGC
The DNA here is from genome assembly GCA_036380155.1 of Candidatus Limnocylindria bacterium. Taxonomy (GTDB): domain Bacteria; phylum Chloroflexota; class Limnocylindria; order QHBO01; family QHBO01; genus JACDBZ01. Next base: position 19,663 of record DASVFG010000155.1, on the reverse strand, counting down.
GCCCCACGAGCGGGCGCGAGGCAGGCAGCGGCCTCGGAGGCGGATGGGTCCGTTTCTCATGGATAGACGCCGAGCGCGCGAAAGGTTCATTCGGCCTCGTGGCGGCGGGCGATGGCGACCACGGTGCCACCCTCCTCGGTGCGCGCGACCGTGAGTGGCACACCGAAGGCACGGCCCACGCGCTCGAGGTCGAGGGATCCGTCCGCCGACGAGGCGGGACGCAGCCGCCCGTCGTGGAGGAGGTGGACGCGGTCGGCGGAGCGCGCGGCGAGGTCGAGGTCATGGAGGACCGCGACGACGGTGAGGTCCCGGGTCCGGCGCAGCCGGTCGAGGAGCCCGAGCAGCGCCAGCTGGTGCCCGACGTCGAGGTGAAGCGTCGGCTCGTCGAGCAGGAGGATGCGCGGCTCCTGGGCCAGCGCCAGGGCGAGCAGCACGCGCTGGCGCTCCCCGCCCGACAGCTCGGTCACCGGCCGCTGGGCGAGCTCCCGTGCGTCCGCATCGTCGAGCGCAGCGGCGACCACGCGTTCGTCGTCCTCCTCGGGCCCGAAGGCGGACCGCGCGTGCGGCAGCCGGCCGAGGGCCACGACCTCGGCCACTCGCAGGCCGGCGGGCAGGGTCAGCTCCTGGGGCAGGACGCACACCACCCGGGCGAGCACTCGCCGCTACCAGGTGGTCATCGGCCGGCCGAGGACCTCGACGCTCCCGGCATGCGGCACGACCATCCCGGCCAGCACGGCGAGCAGCGTCGACTTGCCGCTCCCGTTCGGGCCGACGAGCACCGCGAGCTCGCCCCGCTCGACGTCGAGGTCGACGCCAGTGAGGACCGCCCGGCCGGGGTAGCCGGCGGCCACCCCGCGGAGCCGGATGATCGGATCGGTCACGGGCTTCGGTCCAGCGCGGCCCGGCGGAGCAGCCACAGGAGGAACGGGGCGCCGAGGAACGCCATCACCACCCCGACCGGGATGCCGCCCGCGAGACGCGCGCCGACGTCGGCGGCGGCGAGCAGCGCGGCACCGTACAGCATGCTCGCCGGGAGCAGGAGCCGATGGTCGGGACCCCAGGCCAGGCGCAGGAGATGCGGCACGACGAGGCCGACGAAGCCGATGGTCCCCGACACCGCCACTCCCGCCGAGGTGGCGAGCGCCGCGAGGGCGGTGAGGATCCGCTTCTCGCGCTCCACGTCGACGCCGAGGTGCGCCGCCGCCCGCTCACCGAGGAGGAAGGCGTTGAGCACCCGCCAGCGGAGCAGGACGAGGACGAAGCTCGCCACGATGAGCGGCAGGGCGATGCCGACGCGCGGCCACGACGCGCCGGCCAGCGAGCCGAGCAGCCAGCTCACCACCGCGGCCAGCCGGTCGCCGGACACGAACATGAGGAGCGCGACGCCGGCCGCCAGGAGCGACGAGACCGCGTAGCCGGCGAGGAGGAGCGTGACGACGGGGGTGCTGCCGTTCGATCGCGCCACGCTGTAGACGACGGTGACCGCCGCCAGCCCGCCGACGAAGGCGAGCGCCTGCACCAGCCCGAGCCCGGCCCAGCCGATCACGCCCACCGGCAGGAGGAGCGCGGCGACCGCTCCCAGCGACGCGCCGGCGGCGGTGCCGATCACGTACGGGTCGGCCATCGGGTTGCGGAGGACAGCCTGGAAGACGGTGCCGGCGCAGGCGAGCCCTGCCCCGACCACCATGCCGGCGACGACCCGCGGCAGCCGCAGCTCCCACACGATCGTCTCCGCCGATTGCGGCCAGGTCACGGCCCCGAGGCCGGTGAGCCGATGGACGACGATGCGTGCCGCGTCGAGGGCCGAGACGCCGCTCGTGCCGACGACGATCGCCGCCAGGCCGACGGCCACGACGAGCACGACACCGATCCCGAGCACGAGGCTCGTCCGCCCGAGCGTCGGACCGAGTGCCAGTGGTCGAGCGAGCGTCGTGGTGGCGCGCATCGGTCAGTCGAAGCGATCCGGGTGGATCGCGCGGGCCAGCGCTTCGAGCCCCTCGACGATGCGCGGACCGGGCCGCGTGGTGAGGATGTCGTCGAGGTCCGGGACGACGGCGCCGTCACGGACGGCGGCGAGGTCGGCCCAGCCCGGGCGGGCAGCGACCGCCGTCAGCGCGGCATCCGGATCGGCGAGGCCGGCGTCGTACGACGCGGTCCCCAGGAGGATGAGCTCCGGGTCGGCGGCGACGAGGTCCTCGGTGGCGATGAGGCCCTGCGCGTCGCCGGTCACCGGCTCGGCGCCCGCGAGCTCGAGCATCGCGGCGAGGAACGATCCCTCGCCGGCGGTATAGGTCGATCCCTCGGCGTAGAAGACCTCGTAGAGCGTGGCCGGCCGCTCGGCGCCGTCCATGGCCGCGACGACGGCGTCGACCCGGTCCTGCATGTCCGTGACGATCGCATCGGCCTCCGGATCGGCCCCGAGGAGCTCTCCGACGGTCGTGATATCGGCGTACACCTCCTCGAGCGTCTCGGGGTAGAGCACGAGGACCGGCAGGCCGAGCTCGTCGAGCTGCTCGATCACGGGCGTCGGCGTGAGCTCGTTGCCGGCCGCCAGCACGAGGTCCGGCTCCGCATCGACCACGAGCTCGACATCGACCGTCGCCGCGATGACGACGGCATCGATCTCGGCGACCTCGGCGGGATAGTCGTCGAAGTCGGTGACCCCGACGAGCCGGTCGCAGGCGCCGAGCGCGCAGACGATCTCGGTGTTCGACGGGGCGAGGCTGACGATCCGCTCCGGCGCGGCGTCGAGGGTCAGCTCGCGCCCGGCGTCGTCGGTCACCGTGACCGGGTACTGGGAGTCCGTGGGATCCGGACGGACGCTGGTGGACGCGGCAGGCGTCGCGGCGTCGGTCTCGAGCGGCGTGGCCGCGGGAGCCGTGGTGCAGGCGGCGGCCAACACGAGGATCGGAAGGATCGCGAGGGGCCGGAGGGGTCGGGTGCGCGGAGGAGCCATCGGTGATGCCGTTCCCTTTCACACGAGGGTGGTGACATCGCGACTCGGCTGGTCGACCTGGCTCCCGTGCCGTCTCGTGGAGAGGGCGCGGATACAGTAGCGGGACTGCGCCGGCATGCCACCGGCTTCGCCATTTACCCGTCCGCCTTTCGGGGACGGCACCGTTCGCTGCGTCTTCGGTTGATGCGCCCGATGCTAGCACGCGACCCGGTCGGCGGAGTCGTCAGCCCGAGGGGCGTTCCCCGTTCCGTTCGCCCGCGATCTCCCCGGCCACGAGGTCGCGGGACTCGATCGAGCGGGTCGCGAGATACGCGTCACTGCTGCCCTGACGGAACCTGACGGCCGGGACGCTGCCGCCCACGCGGTGCAGGTGCCCGCGGCGGACCTCTCCGTCCGCGCTGCCACGGTCGACCACGACGAGGGCGGACTGGTCGCGCTCGTGGATGACGAGCCGATCCCGGTCACCGGCGGACTCCGCCACGTACCGCTCCTCCGCTTCACGACGCGACTGGTCGCGCGGAAGGAGGCCGTAGCGCCACAGGAGCAGGGCAAGCTCCGCGATCGGCATCCGCTCCAGCCCACCGGGGGCGCGCTCGAGCGTCACTGCGCCGCTGCCGCCTTCCCGACCGAGGCGGCCGGTGAGCTCGAGGTCGATCCGGTCGCCGATGCCGAGCGCGCGCTGCGGCTCGGGGTCGGCATCGGCAGCGAACACCGGGTAGCCGACGAGGAGGCTGGCGAGGAGGAGCGCCGCGACCACGGCGTACAGGACCGCCGGCACCCAGGAGGCCTGGACGGTGATCGGTGGCGCCGAGCCGGCGCGGAGCGAGCGCGTGGTGGGCACGTCCGCATCGATGGCGGCGAACCAGTCGCTGTCGAGGACCTCGCTGAGCTCGAACGTGTCGCGCAGGAAGAGGCCCTGGAGTCGCACCGGCAGCGCGTCGGGCGGGTGCGGCGAGCGCAGGACGATGGCGGAGGCGCCGTTGGGATCGGCGAAGAGGTAGAGCCAGCGGGCGTCCGGGCCGTCACACGCCCCGCCGTCCTCGCAGGCCGCGAACCGCGCCGGATCGATGACACGCCCCGTCGCGACCACCGGCGTGCCGGCGGCGACCTCCTCGAGCGCCGACGGCAGCTGCGCGCCCGACGGCACGCCTCCCGCCTGGAGCTCGTCGAGGAAGCGGGTGCGGTCGAGATCGAGGCCGCCCGGAATCGCACCGAAGGCATCGACCGCCGATGCGACGAGGTCCGGATCCTCGACGAGCTCGCCGCTGATGACCCGCTGCCGGAAGAAGGCGTCGCCCTGGGCGCTCCGGACGATGATGGCCTGGCGTGGATCGGTCGGGCTGCGCGCGAGATAGAAGAAGGTGCCGAGCTCGGCGGCCGTCTCGAGGGACGAGCTGTCCATGACGGCGTCGAACTGGAACCAGACGCTGCCGCTCCCGTCCTCGTAGGCGGCAACCTCCTCGAGCGTGGCGGCCGTCACGTCGGGACGGTCCGCGAGCGTGGCGGCCGTGCGCTGGACCTCGGTCACGGCCGAAACGGCGAACAGCAGGATGAGCGCGGGCACGACGAACCCCGCGACCGACCGCAGGCCGACGAGGCCGAGGATGGTGGCGGAAGCGGTGTGGATCCGGTGAGCGACGGACCCGAGGAGAGCGGCGAAACGATGCGTCATGGCGGCCCGACGGCCACCCCGCAGCGTCCGACGACCCCGGGGCGGCGGGCCATGCGGATGCGAGCGAGGAGCTACGCCGGGACGGCTTCCTCCTCGGGCGCCTCGGCATGACCGTACAGCGGCGTCTCACGGGCCGCGTCGGTGAGCATCGGATCGAGCATCTTCTGGATGGCCAGCGTGTGCGTGCAGCCGCCGGCCGATTCGAAGAGGTGGCAGTCGCAGTGCCACGTCTCGGCGTCGAGGGTCACGGTGTGGGCACCGTTGTCGCCGGCGAAGCTGGCGCGGAAGGCTTGCAGCTTCACGCGGTCGGGCTCGTGCGCGTAGCGCATCGCCTTCTCGACCTTGCCGATCATGCTCGATTGCACGTCGCGGATACCTCCATGGCGCCGGTCCGGCGCCCTACGTCGTGGCGCCCGTCGGGTCGCTTCCGGTTGCCCTGGCGAGCCGCTCCTTCAGCATTGCGAGCAGTGTAACCGGCGTGGGGTCGGTCTGGTAGAGGATGGCGAGATACACGCTCACCAGGTCCCCGTAGGCCACCGCGGTGAGGACCCGCGCGAGCGGCGTCGACCCATCGGCCCACACCTCCGACCGGTTCGTGGCACGTTCACCGAGCAGCTCCTCGACGACGCGATAGCGCTCCGCGATGGCGGGCGGCTCGCCCTCCCGATCGCGGAGCTGGATGATGTACGGCGCGTCCCCGAGCTCGCGGGGGTTGAGGCTGCCCTCGATGGCATTGTGGTTCGCCTCGGGCATCGGCTCCCACGAGGCCCACGCCTTGGCGTTCTCGTTGAGCTGCGTCTTCCAGCGATGCGCGACCGCCGCCATCGCACCGTGGCCATAGATGACCGGCATCCGTCCGAACAGCGACCAGGCGAGCTGCTTCGCCGGGTTCGCCGCCGTCTCGACCGCCGGACCCAGGCGGTCGAGCAGCTCCTCGACCGCGGCCGCCGCCGATGCCAGCGGATCGGGCTCGCGGACGAGGCCGAGCGACCCGAGGAGCTCGTGGACGAGCCCGACGCCGAAGCCGATGGCCGCGCGAGGCTGACCGGGGAGCCGGTACTGGAGGAGGGGCTGTCCGTTCGCTGTCGCGGCCGCCGCCAGCCGGCCACCGGTGGTGACGACCACGGTCGGCACCCCGAGCGCCGTCGCCAGCTCGTGCCCGGAGCGAGTCTCGGCCGTCTCGCCCGAGTGGCTGGCGGCGACGACCAGCGTCCGAGGACCGACGCCGGCGGGCAGCCCGTAGTCGCGGTGGACGATGAGCGGGACCCGGAGGCGCTCCCCCGCCGCGGCGGCCACCAGCTCGGCGCCGATCGCCGACCCGCCCATGGCGAGCACGACGATGGCGTCGACGTCCGCGTGGCGCGCGTCCACCGGGACGGCGGCTGCCACGCGGCGCGCCTGGGCGAGCTGGCGCGGGATCTCGGCGACGCGGCCGAGCATGTCATCGGGGTCGATGCGCCGCAGGGTGGCGGTGTCGTCGAGCCCGACCGCCTCCTCGAACGACGGGACGCGGTCGTCGCCGCTCCCGTCATCGGGATCGGGGCCGCCCGGCTCCTCGTCCGGGTTCTTGTAGCCGAAGAAGTCGCGGGCGTCCATCAGCTCCGCGGAGCGCTCGGTCGCTCGGCCGCGGCGATGCGGCGCCCCTCGGCGAGCAGCGCGTCCACGTCCTCGGGCGAGCGCGCTTCGACATACACGCGCAGGAGCGCCTCGGTGCCGCTGAAGCGGATGAGGAGCCACGACCCATCGGCTCGGTAGAACTTGAAGCCGTCCTTCGTCTCGAGGACGGTGCGGTCGACGACCGCCTGGCCGGCGAGCTCGGTCGGCGCCTCCTCGGCGAGGCGCGCCAACGTCGACGACTTCACCTCGTCGTACCCCTCGCGCGCGAAGCGGATGTCGATGCGGTTGTAGTGGGACGGGCCGGCAAGCGCCTGGAGCTCGGCGAGGACCTCGGAGGCGGCCTTGCCCTTCGTGAGCCACAGGTCGATGAGGAAGAGGCCCGACGCGAGCCCGTCGCGCTCCGGGATGTGCATGCCGAAGCCGAAGCCGCCCGACTCCTCGCCACCGATGACGGCATTCGTCTCGGTCATCTTCGGGCCCACGTACTTGAAGCCGACGCCGGTCTCGTGCGCCTGGGTGCCGTAGATCTCGGCCAGCCGCTTCGCCATCGACGTGGTCGTGACGGTGTAGACCGCCGGACCGATCTGGTTGCGCACCTCGAGCAGGTACCAGTAGAGGAGGCCGTAGACCTGCAGCTGGTTGACGAACACGCCCTGCTCGGTGGCCATCCCGACCCGGTCGGCGTCCCCGTCGAACGCGATGCCGATGTCCGCGCGCCAGCGCGGGATCTCCTCGAGCCAGGCGTCGACGTTGGGGCGGATGGGTTCGGGGTTCACGCCGCCGAAGAACGGGTTGCGCTCGGTGTGGAGCTCGCGGACGGTGAGGCGACCATCGCCGAGGAGCCGCGTGTACCAGCCGGAGCCGGAGCCGTAGAGCGTCTCGACGAGGAGCCGCTTGTCGGCTGCGCGGATGCGCTCGATGTCGACGATGCTCGCCAGCTGGTCCCGGAAACGTGGATACGGGTCGAAGGTCTCGACCAGCCCGGCGGCGACCGCATCGTCGTAGTCGCGGCGCGGCGGCAGCTCGTCCTCCGGGTGCGTGTCCATGGTGGCCTCGATGGCGGCCAGCATCTCCGGGGCCGCCGCGCCGCCGGTATCGGCCTTCACCTTGAAGCCGTTGTCGGTCCACGGATTGTGGCTGGCGGTGATCACGATGCCGACGCCCGCCCCCAGCTCGCGGGTGAAGAAGCTGCCGACCTGGGTCGGGACGGCCTCGGGCGGCGTGAACGCGCGGATGTCATGCGCGGCGAGCACCTCCACGCAGGCGCGGGCGAAGTGCTCGGAGGCGAACCGCCGGTCGTGGGCCACGACGACGCCGCGATCGGCCGCGCCGGTCTGCTGCAGGTACTCGGCCACGCCGCGCGCGCAACGTCGGACGTTGTGGAACGTGTAGTCCTCAGCAATGGCGGCGCGCCAGCCATCGGTTCCGAACTTGATCTTCGTCACAGCGCGAGCGCGTCTCGTGAGCGGGTTGGACGCCCATGGTAGCGGCTGGGCAAGGGCCGGCTCAGGTCTCCGAGGAAACTTCGACGCGCCACGCCATCGGCGCGCGCGGGTCCGGCACGTAGGAACAGAAGGTGCCTGTCCGCACCGTTGCCTCAAGGTGGGCGCCGAGCGCCGGGCTCTGCCGCGCGATCCGGCCCATTGCCGATCGGATGGCCCGCGTCACGGCGATGCGCGCGCGCTCCGCTGGTGACGATGCCTGCCGATCTCGCCCGCCGAGTCCGACGGCGCCGGCAAGCTCGCGAGTGACGGCATCGAGCTCGTCCTCGAGCCGGGACGCCCGCTCCACGTCGTTCCACGCCTCTGCCTGCGCGATCTCGGCTCGGAGGTCGGTGACGCGGTCGCGATACGCGGCTTTCGCGGTCGCATCGAGCACCGCACCGGTCCCGGCGAAGGTCACCGGCGCCAGCTCGTCTACCGCGCGAGGTGACGCGAAGGACCGGGGCGCGGCGGTGGCGGCAAGATCGAGGGCGTGGAACTCGCGTCCCGGCTCGGCGAGCAGTCGCGCCAGGTGGGACATCCCCTTCGCGTCGCGGATGCGAAGGGCCGCCCCGTCGAACTCGACGCTCCAGTACTCGCCCTCACGCCGCAGGAGCGGCGCCTGTGGTCCCGGTTCGGGCGCTGCGACGGCGGTCCCGCTCTCCGCCAGGGCCGCGAGGAGCCGGTGCATGCCGAGCAGTCGAGCCGTGGTGCGCGCGCTGGCCTCCAGCTCCTCGGCGCGCTCGACGTCGCGCGGGGCTGCTCGCCGACGCAGGGTCGCAGCAAGGTCCGCCTGGGTGTGCGCAACCCACGGCGTCGCGCCCATGCGCTGGTTCATCGCGATCGCGGCCTCGAAGTGGCGCACCGCGCCGTCGGCGTCACCGACCGTGCGAGCGAGCAGGCCGAGGTACCGGTCAACGGCGCCGACGCTGCCTTCGGTGTGACCGATGGCATGAACGCCGGCGTAGGGAGCCAGGCGGGCGAGCAGCGTCTCTGCCTCCGCACGAGCATCGAGGAGCGCACACGCCTCACTCGCCATCGCCATCCCGAGCAGCCACTCGCAGTCGGGATAGAGCGCCCGGAAGGCATCCGCCGCGAGTTCGTCGAACACGCGGCGCGCCTCCTCGGGCCGGCCCGTATCGAGGAGGAGGAGGGCGAGCGCGCTGCGGTGGAGCGGATACCACGGGAACTCCTCCGCGGAAGCTCGAACGCTCGTCTCCTCGGCCTCGACGCCGCCCAGCTCGCGGCGCAGGAGGAACCGGTGCATCCGGACGGCCGAGACATCGTCTTGAACGGGGGTGGTGGGAAGGCCCGGCTGGTTCTCGGTCGCGATCGATCGCTCAGCGGCTTCATAGTCACCCTCGAGAAGCGCGAGGAGCGTGGCATTGGCGAACGACAGCCAGAGCTGGGCAGGCTGTCGCAGCTCGTGCGCCAGCGTGAAAACGGCGTCCAGCTCCACGCGCGCCTCGGCGATCCTCCCGTAGTCCATGTAGACCAGGTACAGCATGATGTGGGCGTCGATGGGCCGCTCCGGCTCGATGGCGACCTCGGCGACCTCGCGCATCTCATTCGCGATCGCCAGTCGCTCGTGCGGGTTGTCGGGCAGCCACGTGGCCCAGTACTGGCCCACGAGCGCATAGCCGAGCTCGCCGGGGTCGCCGAGCGCCCGCGCCAGGTCGACCGCCTGCTGGCTGACGGCACGTCGCTGCTCCACTCGCTCCGGCGCACTTCGCCACGCGCACGCCAGCCGCGTGAGGAGGCGGACGCGGTAGCGGTCCTCTGTTCCAGCTCGCATCACGAGCGCGTCCTGGAGGAGCGGGATCAGGTGTGGGTCGTGACCGGCGCGCGCCCAGAAGAACCGGCCGCCGTATCCGAGGACCGCGCGAGCGAGCGCGTCGGCGTCGCCGAGACGGCGTGCGCGCTCAGCGGCATCCAGAAACGTGCGGCGTGAGTTCGGGAGATCGCCGGCCCGAGCCTCGGCGTCCCCGAGGCGGATGAGCGTCTCGGCACGCGCGGGCTCGGCACCGGCGTCTGCCTCGAGCGCCACGAGCGCCATGCGATACATCCGAGCGGCGGACTCGTACGCGAACGAGCGGATCGCGAGGTCGCCCGCCTCTTGCGCATAGGCCGCGGCACGCGCGGCGGCGTCGTCGCCGCTGTCCAGACCGCCGCGAGACGCCTCGAACCAGTGATGGGCCAGCTCGGCTCGCGACGCCTCCGGAATGCTGCCGTACATGGCCTCGAGGGTCGCGGCAACGTCTCGATGCAGCCCGATGCGCTCGGCCGCCGACAGTTCGTCGTACAGCGTGGTCCGGATCAGGTCGTTGGCGAATCGGTAGCGACCGAGGGTCATCGGAACCGGCGCGAGCAGCCCCGCCCGCTCGGCGTCGCCGAGGCGATCGAGCAGCCCGGTGGGCGACCCCATCGCTCGCCGCAGCAGCTCGACGCTGAACTCCGGTCCGATGACGGAGGCATGCCGAAGCGCCTCCGCCGTGGCGGGCTCGAGGTGGCGGATCCGGCGCGCGATGACGTCGCGGATGGCCGACGGCAACGGCAGCTGGAGCTCCTGGCCCGCGGCCATCTCGCCGAGCCGACCCTCTGCCTGCAGCAGCCGCACCGCCTCGCCGACGAACAGCGGGTTGCCGCGCGTCTCGCGCACGATCGCTCTGACCAGGGCGGCGCGGGGCACCACCCCGGTCGTCGCCTCGATCAGCTCGCGGACGAGGGCGTCGACGAGTCCGGCCAGCGTGATCGACGTGGCCGATGGGAGGTGTGCGATGTCACGGAGCGCGTCGCGCGTCGCCGGATCGGCCGACTCGAACTCGGCGCTGCGATGCGTGCCGATGACGAGGATTCGGGCTTCCCGAAGCTGGCTGGCCAGGAAGCGCAGGAAGAAGAGTGACGCGAGATCGGCGACGTGGAGGTCATCCAGGACAATGACGAGGGGCGCATCCTCGGCGGCCTGACGGAGGAACGTCGTTGCGGAGTCGAACAGCTGGAACCGCGCGGATTCGGAGTCGGGGACGTTGACCGCCCGAAGGTCGGGGTAGGCGCCTCGGAGATCGGGCACCATCTGCGCGACATCGCCGGCTCCGGAGCCGAGCTGCCCACGAAGCACGGCCGGATCGGTCGATCGGATGAGGGCTCTGACGACCTGCACCCACGGCCAGTACGCCGGCGCACCCGCGCCGTCCCAGCATCGACCGACCAGCACGCGATGGCCCACGTCCCGCGCCCGCGCGGCGAGCTGGTCGGCAAGGCGGGTCTTGCCGATGCCGGGCTCGCCGGAAAGCAGGATCAGGCCGCCACGTCCGTTGACCGCTGCCTCGAGTGCGAGCGTGAGCTCGCCGAGCTCACGCTCGCGACCGACGAACGTCGCCCAGCTGTCCGGTGGCCCGCTGTCAGATGCATGGGCGGCGATCGGCTCCTCCGATCGGGTCATCTGCTCAACTCCCCTGCCATCGTCGCCTGCCTGCCTCGGAACTGACCGGTCGACTCGGGTGCCCGGCAGCATACGCCGCGCACGAGCGGGCGCCCACCCCGGAGAGGGTGGGCGTCCCGTGCGGCGGCATCCGGTGCGCATCCCTGCGATGCACCGTCAGTTGCCACGGGCCTCGACCGACGGGCGCTGCGACTGGTAGTCGGCCGCCGCCTCGATGAGCGCCGCGAGGCGATCCACATGCGGGCCGTTGCGGGTGAACGGCGAATGCATCCAGCCGTCGGTCACCGCCACGCCCGCGTCCGGATCGAACGCATACAGCCGGGTGAATGGGGAAAACTGCCATCCGTCCGCGACGGCCGGCCCGACCGCCGGCGCCGGAGCGGCGCCCAGGCGGGTGATATCCGAGTGCATCCAGCCGTCCGTCACGGCGACTCCAGTCGCTGATGCCGGGACGGCGATCGGTGCGGTTCCCCGCCCGATGGCGATCCCGGCCGCGACGCCGAGGATCGCCGTGACGAGCAGGATGCCCGCGAGGCGTCGTCCGTCCGATGCGTTGGGCATCGCGTACGGGATGCCACCGGCTGCGGTCTGTGCCATTGCGTTGCTCCTTCCGGGGATGGGTGATCTGTCACCCGGAAGGCGTTCCCTCGGACGGAACGGTGGTACCTCGCCGTGGAACGGGGGCGCACCGGAGAACGGCACGCGGGCGTCCGCTGGCTACATGCCGTCGGCGACCTCGGCCACCCGATCGAGCTGGGCCTGAAGCTCGGCGAGCTTCGGACGGAGCCGCTCGCGCTCTGCCACGGTGATCGGCTGACCCTCGACGACCCGGAGCCGGCAGAACGGCAGAGGAACGAGCTGGCGGTCCCATCGACCGCCGAGACGGATCGCCGGTCGCGCGTCGACCGCCCACGGTTGCAGCGGGAGCGCGGCCTCGCGGGCCACGATCAGCGCGCCGGGCTTCGCCTTCCGGTACGGACCGAGCGGGCCGTCGGGGCTCACCACGATCGTCGCCCCCTCCCGCCCGAGGCGCGCCATCTCGAGCGTCAGGCGGGTCGCCGCCGCCCGGTCGCCCTCCGGCGGCAGCGGGACGGATCCGGCATCGAGCGCCGCGAGGAAGGCGGTCATCACCTCGCCGCGGAACGTCTGGGTGCTGAAGCTCACGTGCCGCTGGTGGCGGCGCGCGCGGAGCGCCGCGATGGCCGCGACGAGGTTGTACTCATGCCAGAAGGCGAGGACGGCGGGCACCTGGGTGACCGTGCCCTCGATGCGGCACGTGCGGGCCACGATCCAGGCATACCCCGCCATGAGGCGGCCGATGACGCGCGCCGCGAGCCGCATCGGCGGCTCAGAGATACCGGTCGCCGGCGGTGCGGCCGATCTCGTCGAGGACCGGCTTGATCTCCTCCGCACGGTCGCGGTGGCAGACGAGCAGCGCATCCGGGGTGTCGACGATGATGATGTCGCGCAGGCCGACGGTCACGATCAGCCGATCCCCGCCGTGGACGAGGACGTCGTGCGAGTCACGGTCGAGGTGCTGGCCGCTCGCCACGAGATCGTTGCCGCGCGCTCCCGTCAGCGCCTCGAGCAGCGCCGACCACGAGCCGATGTCCGACCAGCCGGCGCGGAGCGGGACGACCGCCATGCGGCCCTCGGCGGACGCCGGCTCGGCGATGCCGGTGTCGATGGTGATGGCCGGAACCGCCTCGAGGATGTCGCGCACGTCGCTCATCCAGCCCGGCGTGCGGTGGAGGCCCTCGATCCGTTCGAGCGCCGCCGCGAGGACCGGCTGGAACCGCTCCACGGCCTGGCGGAACGCGTAGGTGCGCCAGACGAAGATGCCGGCGTTCCACAGGTGACGGCCATCATCCAGCATGTCCCTGGCGGTGGCGGCGTCCGGCTTCTCGACGAAGCGCTCGACGGCGCGGGTCGGCAGTGCCGGGTGGAGCTGCTCCCCGGTGCGGATGTAGCCGTAGCCGGTGGCCGCGTGGGTCGGGACGACGCCGAGGGTGACGAGATACCCGCGCTCCGCGGCTCGGGCCGCCTCGCGCAGGGCCTCGACGAACGCCTCCTCGTCCGCCACGAAGTGGTCGGCCGGCAGGACGAGGGCGATCTCGTCGGAGTCGCGACGCGCGAGGACGGCGGCAAGCCCGGCGGCGACCGCGGTGGAGCGCGCCAGCGGCTCGCCGAGCACGTTGTCCTCCGGCAGCTGCGGGAGCTGGTCGCGGGTGGCGCGCACGTGCGCCTGGCTGGTGATGACGTAGATGTCCGCCGGCTGGAGGAGACCGGAGAGGCGCTGGACGGTCTGCTGGAGGAGGCTCGTGTCGCCCGTCAGGGCGAGCAGCTGCTTCGGGGATCGGCGGCGCGAGAGGGGCCAGAGGCGGGTGCCGGCGCCACCGGCCATGACGATCGCGAACATCGTCAGGTCCCCTCGCGCGCGACTTCGCTCTCCAGCCGCTCGCCGAGCTCGAGCGTGCGACGGTAGGCCGCCCACACCGCGTCGGAGAAGACGGTTCGGATGCGGCCCTTCTCGAGCTCGTAGATCGCCGCCGCGCTCGTGCCGCCCGGCGAGGTCACCGCATTGCGGAGCTGGGCGGGATGGAGCTCCGACTGCCGGGCGTACTCCGCGGAACCGACGAGGGTCGCAACCACGAGGTCGTGGGCGAGCTCGCGAGGGAAGCCGAGATGGACACCCGCGTCGATGAGGGCCTCCATGACCGCGAACAGGTACGTGGGACCCGTGCCCGAGAGGGCGGTGGCCATCGCCACGAACCCCTCGTCCGCGACCTGCCGCTCCTCGCCCAGCGCCTTGATGACGCCGCGCGCCTGGTCGCGCTGGCGGGCGGTGCACGCCTCGGAGGCGGTCCACACCGTCATGCCGCGGCGGATCTGGCTCGGAGTGTTCGGCATGGCGCGCACGACCGCCGCGTGCTGGAGGCCGTCGACCAGCGTCCGCAGCGTGGCGCCGGCGACGATCGAGACGACCACCTGCTCCGCGTCGAGGCGGCCGCGGAGCTCGCGCATGACGCGGGTCAGCATCTGGGGCTTCACGGCAAGGACGACGACCTCGGCGTCCACGAGCGCGTCGCGATTGGCGGCCACCGACCGAATGCCGTGGCGTTCGGCGAGGGCCTCGCGGCGCTCGCGGCGGGGATGGGAGGCGGCCAGTCCGTCGACCGTCACGGCCCGATCCCGCACGAGGCCGGCGATGATCGCCTCGGCCATCACGCCGGCACCCACGATCCCGACCCGCATCGTCCGTCGCGCCATCAGCGTGCCTCCTCCGTTCCTTCCCCCACCGCGACCTCGGTCCCCAGCAGCGCGCGCGCCGCGTCGATCTCGGCGGCCGGTGCCTCCGACCGCTCGAGCAGCGTGATCGCCGCCGATGCGAGCCGACGGGCGACGGTGACGTCGCCGAGATCGAGCTGCGCCCGACCCAGGCCCAGGGCCGCGAGGCCCTGCTCTCGCTCGGCGCCGATGTCGCGCGCCTCGTCGATCGCCTCGGCATAGTAGCGGCGCGCCGTGGCGGGGTCGCCGGCGGCGACCCGCAGATCGCCGATGCGGCGCGCCTGGTGCGTCGCCTCGAGCGCCATCTGCGCCTGCTCGTAGTGCCACAGCGCGCGGTGCGCCCACGCGTCCGCCGGCCACCACTCCGCGGCGGCGATCGCCCGTTCGGACGCCGCCGCCGCGGCGGCGCCGGCCGCCGGGTGGTCCCGCCGCCGCTCGGCGTCGAGGTAGGGCGCGGCCACCGCCGACCGGCGCAGGACGAGCGGGAGCTCCGGGAGGGCCGTCGGACGCCCGGTCGCGGGCCGGCCGCGGAGGAGGCCGGCGAGGCGGCGACCCAGTCGCGCGATCGGTCCGGGCGGCGGCTCGCCCCAGGCCGGCCGGCTGTGCGCGTGTGGGGTCACGCCCGACGGCTCGTGGTCAGCGGCCGGCGAGGTCGCGCAGGTCGCCGGCGCGGTCGGTGCGCTCCCACGGCAGGTCGAGATCGGAGCGCCCGAAGTGACCGTAGGCCGCGGTGCGGCGGTAGATCGGGCGGCGCAGATCGAGGTCGCGGATGATCGCGTCGGGGCGGAGGTCGAACGCCTCGTCGACGATCGCGGCCAAGCGTGGGTCCGGCAGCTCCCCGGTGCCGAACGTCTGGACGTTGATGGCGAGCGGCCGTGCGACGCCGATGGCGTACGCGAGCTGCAGCTCGCAGCGGCGTGCGAGCCCGGCCGCGACGATGTTCTTCGCCACGTAGCGCGCCATGTAGGCCCCGGATCGGTCGACCTTCGTCGGGTCCTTGCCGCTGAACGAGCCGCCGCCGTGGCGGCCCATGCCGCCATAGGTGTCGACGATGATCTTTCGCCCCGACAGACCCGAGTCGCCCCGCGGTCCGCCGATCACGAAGCGGCCGGTCGGGTTGACGAGGTGCCGCGTGTCGTCGTCGAGGAGCTCCGGCGGCACCGCCACCTCGACGACCTGCTCGCGCACCGCCGCGGCGAGCTCGGCCATGTCGACCTCCGGGTCGTGCTGGGTCGAGACGAGCACGGTGTGCACGCGGAGCGGGCGCCCATCGGCGTCGTACTCGATGGTGACCTGGCTCTTGCCGTCCGGACGCAGGAACGGCAGCGTGCCGTCGTGGCGGACCTCCGCCAGGCGCCGCGCCACGCGGTGGGCGAGGAGGATCGGCATCGGCATGAGCTCGTCCGACTCGTCGGTCGCGTACCCGAACATCATCCCCTGGTCGCCGGCCCCGGTCTCGTCCGGATCGGTCCCCTCTCGGCTCTCGAGCGCGTGGTCCACGCCCCGCGCGATGTCCGGCGACTGCTCTTTGATGGCGGTCATCGTGCCGCACGTCTCCCAGTCGAAGCCGAGGCGGCTGTCGTTGTAGCCGATCTCGCGGACCGTGCGACGCACGACGTCGGGAACGTCCACGTAATGCGTGGTCGTCACCTCGCCGAGGACGAGGACGAAGCCGGTGGTGGTCGCCACCTCGACCGCGCTGCGGGCGTTCGGATCGTGGGCGAGGACGTCGTCGAGGATCGCGTCGGCGACCGCGTCGCACAGCTTGTCGGGGTGCCCCTCGGTCACCGACTCGGAGGTGAAGAGGGTCGTTGGCGCGGCGTCGGACATGGAGGCTCCGTGGGAGGTCGATTCGGCGTGGGGAGTGTACCGCCGTCAGGCGGGAGCGTCCGCCGGGCGACCTCCGCGCGGAACGACGAGCAGCGCCGCGACCGCCGTCGTCAGCGGCACGGCCGCCACGATCCCGATGCTTCCCACCAGGGCACGCACCACCTCGACCGCCACGACCTCGCCATTGAGGACGGTGATCGGATCCTGCCCCGACAGGGCGAAGAGGAGGAGGAGGGGAAGGCCGGCGCCGACGTACGCCAGCATGAGGGTGTTGACGGTGGCCGCGATGTGGGCGCGACCGATGCGCATCGCGCGGCTCATGACCCGGCCCCGACCGGCCGCCGGGTTCGCGCGGTGGAGCTGCTCGACTGCCGCCGCCTGGGTGATCGTCACGTCGTCGAGGACGCCGAGGGCGCCGAACACGGTGGCGGCCAGCAGGATCCCCTGGAGGTCGATCCGCTCCCCGACGAGCGGGACGAGGAAGGCGATCTCCTCGCTTCCCTGGAGCGCCGTGAAGTCGGCGAGCGCCGTGAAGGCCGCCGCCAGCAGCGCGGTGAGGGCGAGCGCACCGGTCGTCCCGAGCAGCGCGGACCACGCCACGCGCGACGGCCCCTCGGTGAGGAGCAGGGTCACGACGGCCACGCCGGCGCCGCCAGCCACGGCGAGCAGCACCGGGTCGACGCCGCGCAGGAGGAGGGGCACCACGAGCTTCACGATCACGCCGAGCGTGAACGCGAGCGCCACCAGCGACCGCGCGCCACGGAGCCCGCCGACGACGAGGACGACCGCGGCGAAGAGGCCAGCCACCGCCCCGAGCAGGGGCATCCGCCACGGCTCGCTGATGACCGCGGAGCCGCCGGCCGGGCCGGTGAAGCGCAGGACGACGACCTCGTCGCCGGGGTCGTAGGGCGCCGAGCGGTCGGCGCCCGGCAGGGCCGGACCGACCGACTGCACGACGGCCTCGAACCGCCCTCCCGCCTCCGCGCCGCCGACGAGCTCGACGAGATAGGTCGGCAGACCCGTCGCATCGGCCCCGAGGTCCTCGACGATGCGCGCGTGGAGCGACTCCTGCCCGATGTCGGGGACGAGATCGGTCGGCGTCAGGTCCGGCAGGAGCCACAGGCCGCCGAGCAGGAGCAGCCCGACGCCGACGGCGACCCATCCGCGGCCACGATGCGGCGCGTGGGAATCGGTCATGCGAGCCGAGGATACCGGCCTCCCCTATCCTGTGGCCGCCGATGTCCACACGCGTCCCCCGCCACGACGACCTGCTCGCCTACCGCGACGAGCTGCCGCTCCTCGCCCGCGCGACGTACCTCAACACGTGCTCGCTCGGCCCACGGTCGGAGCGATCGCGTGCGCGGCTCGACCGGTTCCTGGCCGACTGGGACGAGCTCGGGGCACGGGCCTGGTACCGCCGCTGGCTCGGCGAGCTCGACGGCCTGCGGGCCGACGCCGGCACCGTCCTCGGCGTGCCCGGGACCGAGGTCACGCTCGCGCCCAACGTGAGCGCCGCGCTCGCCGTCGTCGCGTCGGCGCTCGATCCGATCCATCGCGGTGACCGCGGCGCGCTCGATCGACTGGCGGCGGCGGGAATCGACGCCGGCACCGCACCGCGGACGCGGGTGATCACCACGGCCCTCGACTTTCCGACCCTCGGCCACCAGTGGCTGGCGCGCGCGCCGCTCGGCGTCGAGCTCGTCGTCCTCCCCTCGCCCGACGGGCTGACCGTGCCGCTGTCGTCGTGGGAGGCGGCCATCGACGAGCGAACCGCGCTCGTGGCCACCGGCCACGTCTACTTCACGACCGGGATGCGAGTTGACCTGCCGCCGCTCGCCGACCTGTGCCACGACCGGGGCGCGCTCCTCCTCATCGACGCCTACCAGGCGACCGGCCTCGTGCCGACCGACCTGCCCGCCAGCGGCGTGGACGCCTATGTGTCCGGCACGTTGAAGTGGCTGTTCGGCGGTCCCGGCACGGCCTTCGGCTGGGTGCGGCCGGCGTTGCACGACGCCCTGCGACCGACGACGACCGGCTGGTTCAGCAGCTCCCGCCAGTTCGACTTCGCGGTGGACGACCTGTCGTTCGCGCCCGACGGCCGCCGCTACGAGCTCGGCACGCCCTCGGTGCCGAGCGCGGCCATTGCCCGGGGCGGCTTCGAGCTCGTCAACGAGATCGGCGTCGATCGGCTCGCGGAGCGAACCGCCGACCTCGACGACCTCCTCATCGACCTCGCCGGACAGGCGGGGCTCGACGTGCGGACCGATCGCGACGCGCGGCGTCGCGGCGGAATCGTCCCGATCCGGGTCAGCGACCCGAAGCCGGTGGTCGACGCACTCGCCGACGACGGGATCATCGTCGATTACCGACCGGGCATCGTCCGCTGCTCACCGTGCTTCGCGACCACCGTGGACGAGGTCACCCGGCTGGTCGATCGGCTCGACGTGCTCGTGCCGCGGGCCGACCGGGTCAGCTGACGCCGAACAGCCCCATGCGGTGGGCGACGGCCGCCGCCTCGCTGCGACGCGTGACGCCGAGCTTGCCGAGGATGTGCGAGACGTGGACGCCGGCGGTCGACTCGGCCATGTAGAGCTGCTCACCGATCTGCCGGTTGCTCCGTCCGTCGGCCAGGAGCGAGAGCACCTCGCGCTCGCGCCGCGTGAGTCCGAGCCGCTCGGCAGCGTCGTCCGCCGTGTCGACTCCCTCCAGGCCGATCCGCGCCCGACGGGCGAGCGACTCGATCCGCAGTCGCAGGGGGCGCGCGCCGAGTGACGCCGCGATCCCGTGCGCCTCGGTCAGCGCCGACGCGCCATCCTCGCGACGACGCGCGGCCAGGTGTTCGACGGCAGCACCGGCCAATGCCCACGCGACCTCGAACGGCCGCGCCAGCGCGCGGCGGCCAGCGACGGCGGCATCCCACGCGTCGGGATCGTACACGCCGCGCGCGCGCAGCCCGAGCGCCGTCGCCAGCGCGCGATCCGCATCCACGATCCGTGCCGGCCGTGGCACGACCTCGGCCACGCGATCCAGGTGGGTGGCCATCCGTTCCTCGAGCGCCGCGGCGGACTCGATCGCCGCGGTGAGGCGCGGCCCATCGCCCGCGGCGCGCGCCGCCTCGGCCTCGTCGGCCTCCGCACGCAGGCCGAGGAGCATGAGCATGCGGGCATCGGTGTCGAGGTCGGGCTCGACGATCCGGGCGAGCGTGTCGCCGATGAGGGTGCGCGCGACGGCCGGCTCGCCAGCGACGATCGCGAGCTCGGCGCGCCGAGCATTCAGCAGGTCCGGGTCCGGGCCGATGACGCGCTCGCCGAGCGCCTCGTACATCGCCAGGTCGGCCCGCGCGCCGTCCAGCTCGCCACGCCCGGCGCGGATTCGCA
>DASVFG010000154.1:0-11309 GCA_036380155.1 Candidatus Limnocylindria bacterium | reverse complement strand
CGAGCTTCTGGCGCTTCGGTTGGGAGTGGAACGAGGACACCAGCCACTGGTACCGCACCGATGGCGGTGCCCCGAACTTCGACGCCGTCACCGGTGAGCGCATCTCCGCCCGAACCGTGATGGTCCAGATCGTTCGTCAGGAGGTCCTCGTGGGCGAGAACGATCCGGGCGGCTTCCCGCGCCGCTATCAGTTCCTCGTCGACTCCGGCGAGGAGGTCATCCTGCCGCCCGGTCGGGTGTGGTGGGAGATCGTCCCGGTCGGCAGCGGGATCTACGAGAGCTGACCGTGGGGCGCCCGCTGCGTGGTTCCCAGGACGCCGAGCCGTCGGACGAGGCCGACCACGCAAGCCCTCCTCGCACCGAATGACACTGTGGATGTCAGCGGCGGCCGCGTCCCGCGGTGCCGTGAGTTCGGCGTGCCGGTTCGTATATCCAGATATACGATCGGTCCTCGGCACCGAAGCCCGTCAGTGCTCCGGAGTGGTTCGGTCCTCGCGCGGCGGCACGGTCGGTGAGAAGAACGCGTCCATCGCGCGGCGCACCTGGTCGTCGGGATCGAACGAGCGGCTGGCCGTCGCGATCCGGCGGCGGACCTCCTGCGGATCCGGCTCCCCGTCGCCATGCTCGAGCGACGCGCGATCGACGGGTTCTGCCGCGTCCACGGTTTCCGCGACCGGGCCGAGCGGAACGGCCACGGCTCGATCGTCGGCGGGGCCGATCGGCGCCTCGGGGACCGGGGCCGGCACGGGTGCCTCGGGCACATCGTCGACGACCGGCGCGACCAGGTCCGCGGCCTCGTCGGGCTCGGCGGGCGCGGGCGCGGGCGCAGGCGGTGGCGGCGTGATGACGGTGGGTGGCGCTGCGGCCGGGGGCGCCACGGCAACGGCCGCGGCCCCGGAGGCGGATGGCGCACTCGGCGCCGAGGGAGCCGGCTCCAGGACCGAGCGGCGGGCAAGGAGCGCGGGACGCGGGCGCGGGTTGCCGCTGATCTGGTTCTTGCCGAGGGACTTCGCCTGGTACATGGCGCGGTCGGCGGCGACCATGAGCTCCTCGGCGTTGAGGCCGTCCTCGGGGTGGGAGACGAGGCCGATGCTGACACTCGCCTGGCCGGCATCGCCCAGGGTGAGCTCGAGCTCCTCCGCGCCGACGCGGATCTTCTCGGCGACCACGAAGGCGCCCACGATATCGGTCTCGGGGAGGAGGACGACGAACTCGTCGCCGCCGTATCGGTAGGCGCTGTCCACGGTCCGGATGGAGCCTGCGATGACGCGACCCAGGGCGTGGAGCACCTGGTCGCCACGAAGGTGGCCGGCGGTGTCGTTGATCGCCTTCAGACCATCGAGATCGATCATCAGCACGCAGAACCCGCGATCGCTGCGGCGCGTGCGGCTCACCTCCTGCTCGAGGATGAGCGAGAGCTGGGATCGATTGAAGAGGCCGGTGAGCGGATCGGTTCGGGAGAGCGCGATGGCGCGCTGGACGGTGCGCCGCTGGTGGTCGGCGTAGACGACCGAGATGAAGGCGAGGAGCCAGATGGCGCCGAGCCGGATGCCGATCTGGAGGAGGTCGTCGGGCCCGTAGGTCGCCAGCGAGGGGTCGAGGGCGACCACCGCACCGAGCGCGACGGTGGCCAGGCCGGCCGCGATGAGGCCGGCACGCGGCCCGTGTCCGAGCGCGGCGGCCACCGCGACGAGGGCGAAGAGGATGGCGAACGGCGAGGCGGCGAACCCGGTCATCGCCAGCAGCCCGGCGATGAGCGCCACGGCGATCCCGAGCTCCACGAGGCGCGAGACGCGGCCGCGCGGCGTCGAGCGTCCGATCTCGTGGAACGCGACCACGGAGAGGACGGCGCCGCCCCCGAGCAGGAAGATCGGCGCCTGGTCGGCCGCGAAGGAGCCGCTGATGCCGACGCCGAGCAGCACAATCGTGGTCGTCAGCCACCAGATGACGCGGAGCGTGGCATCGGTCGCGGGGAGGTCTGAGTCGGCACGGTCGCCACCGATGGGTGACGTGGCGCCCACGAGGGCTGGCGGACCCGCCGATTCCGCCCATCGGTCCGTCCCACCGCGTCGCCCGGCCAGCATGACCGCGACGAGCAGCAACCCCGCGAGGAGGGCGGTGAGAGCGATGACCGTGAGTTCCGTGGGCACTCTGCCTCCGTCGTGCGGAACGGCAACGCCGGCGCGAGCCGGCATCCGGAAGTATGGGGGCCCCCGGACTGATGGCGCAAACGTACTAACCCACCCGTACCACCCCAACGTGGACGGAACGCACCACTCCGGACCTCACGGACCGGGGTGATACACTCGGCGCCCTCTCGATGAACGACGCGACGAGCCCCACGGCGGTCGACCACCGAGCGCGGGTTCCGTGGCTCGCCGCTCTTCTCTCGTTCGCCTTCCCGGGCCTCGGACACCTCTACGCCGCTCGATGGCGCCTCGCCGCGGCCTTCGGGATCCCCATGGCGATCCTCGTCGGCGTCATCGGCCTCGTGTGGCTCGACGTCATCGACGTGCGCCCCAGCGCGCTGCTCTCCACCCGCTTCCTCGTGTTCGTCCTCGTCGTCAACGCGGCGGTCATGGTGTGGCGAGCGCTCGCCATCGCGCATGCCGCGCTGACGCCGCGGGCCGAGGTGGTGGGGGTGCAACGGCGGAACGCGACGGTGGCGGCGGCCCTGCTCGTCCTCGCCACGATCGCCATGCACGTGTGGGTCGGGGTCGTCATCGTCAACCTCGAGCGGACCCTGTCCGAGGTGTTCGGTGGGCTGACTCCCGGCGTCGAGCAGCCGAACGAGAGTCCCGGACCGACGCTCGCGCCCGGTGAGACGCCCACGCCCGCGCCGCCGCGCTGGAATGGCACCGAGGTCATCAACGTCCTCCTCCTCGGCACCGACGAGACCCCCGAGCGCGACTCGGTCCTCACCGACGTCATCCTCGCGGTCAGCATCGACCCGGTCGCCGAGACGGCGGTGATGGTCTCGATCCCGCGCGACACCGGCTTCGTCCCGCTCCCGGATCGGTCCATCTACTCCGATGGCCTGTACCCGGACAAGATCAACAGCATCTACGCGCGGGCGGCGAACGCGCCGGCGGTGTGGTGCCCGGACATCCCCGCCGACCCGAATGCGTGCGGGCTGCGGCAGATCGAGGCCGCGGTCGGCCTCTATCTCGGGATCGAGATCGACCATTACGCGCTCGTCGACATGTCGGGCTTCGCGGACCTCATCGATGCGCTCGGCGGGCTCGAGCTGTGCCTTCCGGGCCGGCTGGTGGACCCGAACTTCGACGGCACGCTCGAGAACGCTGGTGAGGAGGAAGGCCTCGTCCTCCCCGCCGGCTGCACCCACTACGACGGCCTCAGCGCACTCGCCTTCGCCCGCAGCCGCCAGGGATGGATCGAGCTGCCGGACGGCACCCGCGACGACCAGAACGACTTCGATCGCAACGAGCGCCAGCAGGAGCTGCTGCTCGCCATGCGCGAGGAGCTGGCGGAGGCCGATACGTTCCTCGAGCTGCCCGGCATCCTGTCCGCCATCGCGAGCACGGTGAGCACCGACTTCCCGCGCGACCAGGCCGGCGAGCTCGCCACGCTGCTGCCGCTCATCGCCGGGCCGGACATCGAGCGGATCGTGCTGTCGTACCCGGAGTACGTGGACCTGCCGCTGGACCCGACCGCGAACTACCTCCTCGTTCCGCGACGCGACGCCATCCGTGGCGCCATGACGGAGCTGTTCGGCGCGGACGAGCTGCGCGGCTGGTACCTGGCGACCGAGGACCTCGGCCCCTGAGGCGTCGCGCCTACGCGCGCCCGAGCAGGATGGCGATGATCGCGAAGCCGGCGGAGACGGCGGTCAGCAGGAGCATCGCGTCGCGCTGGTGGAGGCCACGGACGAGCAGCTGGTGATGGATGTGGCCGCGATCGGCCTCGAAGAACGGGGCGCCGCGCGCCGTCCGGCGGACGACCGCCCAGATCGTGTCGATGATCGGGACACCGAGCGCCACGATCGGCACCCACGGCACCTGCGGGAAGAGGCCGTCCTGGGTGAGCGAGATGCCGATCGAGGCGATCACGAAGCCCAGGAACATCGAGCCGGTGTCGCCCATGATGATCGAGGCCGGGTGGAGGTTGTAGGCGAGGAAGCCGATGGCCGCGCCTGCCGTGGCGGCGATGATCGGAAGGGTCGGGTCACCCGGTGCCACGAGCAGCGCGAACGCGCCGAGCGCCGTCATCGCGACACCCGACGCGAGCCCGTCCAGCCCGTCGATCAGGTTCACCGCGTTGATCACGCCGACGATCCAGAGGACCGTCAGCGGCAGGCTCAGGATGCCGACGTTGACGATGCCCCAGGGCAGGTAGAGCGTCTCGATCTGGAGGCCGAGCCACCATGCGAGCACGGCCGCCCCGACTTGGAACCCGAGCTTCACGAGCGCGCGCATGCCGCGGACGTCGTCGATGACGCCGATGACGAACAGCACCGCCACGCCGGCCAGGATCGCCGGCGCGCGGTTCGGCAGCAGCCCAACCGCCCCGAGGTCGCCGGACGCCAGCGTGGCAAGGCCGATCGCGATGAAGAACGCGATCGCCATCGCCACACCGCCGAGCCGTGGGACCGGCACGGCATGCACCTTCCGCTCGCTCGGGTGGTCGAGAAGGCCGCGCCCGTGGGCGAACACGCGCACGATCGGGGTGACGACGAGCGCCACGACCATGGCGGCGGCGAAGGTGAGGGCGCTCAGCACGTCACGGATGGTACCCGGCCGAGGCCGTTGGTCGGGGCGGCCGGATTCGAACCGGCGGCCTCCTGCTCCCAAAGCAGGCGATCTGCCAGACTGATCTACGCCCCGCGCAGCCTCGATCCTACCCGACGCCAAGCAAGGCCCGGCAGGCGTGCAACCGCCGACCGGGCCTCTACCCGTCGCCCTCACAGCACGAGGACATCGGGATACCCCAATCCTAGGGCAGGCGGCTCAGTAGCTCGGCGGGGTGAGGACGAACAGGACGCGGGCCGGTCCGGGGCCGGGATTCTGGTTCCGGTGCGGCACGCGGCTCGAGTAGCGGATCGCGTCGCCCGCCTCGAGGTGGTACGTCTCGCTGCCGACCCACAGGTCGAGCGTCCCCTCGAGGACGATGAGGCACTCCTCGTCCGACTCGTGGGCGTACGCCTCCGCGCCGGTCCCGCCGCCCGGATCGATGATCGACTGGATGACCTGGAGCCGAGCGTTCTGTCCGTCGGTCAGGAACTCGTCCCTGGCGTGCAGGCCCGGGTAGGTGACGACGCGACGATCCGCCGCCCGGACGAGCTGGCCGTGCGGACCGGCCTGGTCGAGGATCTCGCCGATCGACATCCCGAGCGCCACCGCGATGCGCCGGAGGGTGGCAATCGACGGGCTGGCGACGTCGCGCTCCACCTGCGAGAGGAAACTCTCAGTGACGCCGGCGGCATCGGCCACGGCGCGGAGCGTCATCCCGCGCCGACGGCGCGCCTGGCGCAGGCCGCCACCGATCGGGTACTCGTCCTCCATACCGCCGATTCTAGGCGTTGACCGATGCGGCCGCGCCACCGCCTGCAGCAGCACTTCTGCGGCATTGATCCTTGCGGGAACGATGCGAGGCCGGTACGCTCGCGCATCTGTAGTGTCACTTCAGGATGAGGACTTGTGACCACGTCCCCTTCGTCGCTGCCGCGTCCCGGCCTGCAGCGCAGCTATTGGCTGCGCGAGGCGCTGGCGGCCGAGGGCGATCTCGATCCCCTGCCGCCGGCCCGCGGCGAGACCGACCACGACGTCGTGATCATCGGCGGCGGCTACACCGGGCTGTGGACCGCGTACTTCCTCACCGAACGGGATCCCACGGTGCGGGTCGCGATCCTCGAGCGAGACATCTGCGGCGGCGGCCCGAGCGGCCGGAACGGCGGCTTCCTCCACGGGTGGTGGGACCAGCTGCCCCTCCTCGTCGAGCTCTTCGGGGCGGAACGGGCGCTCGAGCTGGCGCGGGCCGCCGACGAGGCGGTGGACGGCATCCGTGCGTTCGGCGAGCGGCACGACATCGACACCTGGTTCACGCGCAGCGGCTACCTGCGGGTCAGCGCCTCGGCCGCCCAGGACGGTGACGGCCGGGCGGCCATCGACGCCTGCCGTGCGCTGGGCGAGGATGACCGGCTCGTGGTGCTTGGACCGGCCGAGGTCCAGGCACGCTGCGCCTCGCCGGCGTTCCGGGCCGGCGTCCTGATGCCGAACGCTGCGACGGTCCAGCCCGCGCGGCTGGCTCGCGGGCTGCGGCGCGTCCTGCTGGCGCGCGGCGTCACGATCCACGAGGGATCCGCGGCGACCTCGCTCCGCACCGGCGACCGCGTCGAGGTCCGCACACCCGGTGCTCGGCTCACCGCCGACCACGCGGTGCTCGCCCTGAACGCGTGGGCGGCCGGATGGCCACGGCACCGTTCGTCGCTGGTGGCGTGGGGCAGCTACATCGCGCTCACCGAGCCGGCGCCGGACGCCCTGGAGCGCATCGGGTGGACCGGCGGCGAGGCGATCGCCGACTCGCGGTTCACGGTCCACTATTTCCGCACCACCCCCGATGGCCGCGTGGCGTTCGGGGCGGGCGTGGGTCCGGCGGGCTTCGGGGGACGCATCGGGGCCGCATTCGAACGCGACGGGCGCGCGGTCGAACGGGCGGTCGCCGGACTGCGCCGGCTGCTGCCGGGACTGGACGACGTCGGCGTGACCGAATCGTGGGGCGGCCCGATCGACGTGACGTCGGACCGGCTGCCGCTCATCGGCACCACGAGCGGCGGACGGGTGCATCACGCGCACGGGTACTCCGGGAACGGCGTGGGACCGTCGCACCTCGCCGGCCGCATCCTGGCGGCACGCATCGCCGGCTCCGATGATCCCATCGGCCGCCTCGCCATCGCCGACCGACGCGTCCGTGCCTTCCCGCCGGAGCCGGTGCGCTACGTGGGAGCGCGCATCGTGCGCGAGGCGCTCATCCGGCGCGACGAGCTGGCCGATGCCGGCCGGCGACCGGGACCGCTCGTGCGCCTCCTCACGAGGCTGCCCCGATGGATGGGCTATCGGCTCGGTGCCGGCGGGGCGGCGAGCTCTTCGGTCGGGCCGTCTGAACTATGACTTCAGCGTGGAGGCATTGACGCTCAACTTGCACACGACGTACGATCGCGCGGATTCAGTCCAACTTCAGACTTGCATCACGGGGGACGGAGGGTTGGTGGGCATGGGCATCGCGATGGCGCGATATCGGTCGGTCGCCGGCATGGCAGTCCTTGCGCTCGTCCTGGTCGCCTGTGGCGGGCAGGGTGGCGCCTCGGCATCGGCGCAGGGTGGCGCCAGCGAGGCCGCGGAGCCGAGCGCGGCAGCCGAGGAACCGAACGAGCTGCTCGTGCTGGAGTGGTCCGGCTACGAGGCCGAGGACTTCTGGGTCGACTTCGCGGAGGCGAGCCCGGAGACCGACGTCACGTTCGAGTTCGGCGACACCGACGCGAACATCCTCGCCCTCATGCAGGGCGGCAGCGAGGCCGATCTCTTCCACTTCTACACCGGCTGGCAGCAGTTCTACGTGGACGCCGGCCTCGTGCAGCCGATCGATACCTCGAAGCTGACGAACTGGGACAAGGTGCCTGTCGAGTACCAGGAGCTCGGCCAGGTGGACGGCGTCCAGTACTTCGTCCCATGGGACTGGGGCTTCACCTCGATCCTCTACAACACCGACGAGGTCCCGGAGGTCACGAGCTGGGACGTGCTGTTCGACGAGCAGTACGCCGGCCACATCTCGATGTGGAACGACGGCCCCGGCGCCGTCGCCGTCTCGAGCTACATCCACGGTTGGGACGAGACGGCCCTGACCGACGAGCAGCTCGCCGAGATCGAGGCCGAGTGGATCGCCCAGAAGCCGCTCAACGCCTTCTACTGGACGAGCGAGTACACCGATCTCTGCCCGTCCGTGCAGGACGGCACGGTGTGGGTGGCCTACGCGTGGCAGGGCTGCTACGCCACGGCCCTCGCGGCAGGCGACCCGGTCGGGTACGCGAACCCCGAGGAGGGGCGGAACTCGTGGGTCGGCCTGTACGGCATCAGCGCCGCGTCGGAGAGCCCCGATCTCGCCCACGAATTCCTCGACCTCAAGCTCGCGGAGACGACGTGCGGGAACGCGGTATCGCTCTTCTACTATGGCTGCGCGAACGGCGACGTCATGGCCGCGATCGAGGACCCCGTGCTCATCGAGGCATTCGGGATCGACGACCCGTCGATCCTGGAGTCGACGAACTTCACGCCGCTCGTGACCGAAGAGCAGCGCGACGCGTGGACATCGATGTGGGAGCGAGTGCAGGCCAACTGATCCCGGCGGTCCGCCCGGTGGCGCGGGGGCGGGGCTGATGCTCGGCCGACGAGGGGCGGCGTGGCTGCTTGCCGCGCCGCCCATCGCCTGGCTCGTCGGCTTCCTCCTCCTGCCGCTCGGGCTGATCGCGGCGTTCTGCCTGCGCTCCGGCTCCGGCGTCGGCGGCGCCGCCGACGGCTGGACGGTCTCGTTCGAGCACTTCGCCGAGCTCCTGGGAACGCCCGCCTTCCTCCGGCTGCTCGGCGTCTCCGTGCTCGTGGCACTCGGCGTGGCGGCCCTCGCGACCGTGGCCGCGTATCCCGTCGCCTACTTCCTCGCGTTCCGCGCCGGACGACGCGCGCCGCTCTACCTGACCCTGCTCCTCATCCCGTTCGCCGTGAGCTTCCTGCTGCGCGTCATGGCCTGGAAGCTCATGCTCGGCCCACAGGGCGTCATCAACTCCGCCCTGAGCTGGCTGGGTCTGACCGATGCCCCGGTCTCCCTGCTCCTCTACAGCCGGCCGGCGGTCATCGTGACCCTCGTCTACGTCTGGATTCCGTTCGCCGCCCTCCCGATCTACGCGGCGATGCAGCGCATCGAGCGGTCACAGCTCGAGGCCGCCGCGGACCTCGGGGCGGGGCCGTGGGCGCGGTTCTTCCGCGTCACCGTGCCGCTCAGCCTGCCCGGAGCGATCGCCGCGTTCTTCATGGTCTTCATCCCGACCGTCGGCGAGTACGTCACCCCGGCGCTCGTGGGCGGCACCGACGGGATCATGTACGGCAACATCATCCAGGGCTTCTTCACCCGGTCCGCGAACTGGGCCGCCGGCTCGGCGATGGCGCTCCTCATGCTTGCGGTCACGGCGGTGTTGGTGGCGGTCGCCGTCGGGCTCATCGGGCGACGGGGGCGGGTGGCGTGGTAGCGGCGCGCGGGTCGGGGGAGCATCGACCGGTGGGCATCGGCACCGCCCGCGTCCCGCTCCGCGGCTGGTACCTGGGGGTGCTGGCGCTCCTCTACCTGCCGATCGGGATCCTCTTCCTCTTCTCCTTCAACGCGGGCACGCGGCTCGCCTTCCCGGTCGAGGCGCTGACGATCGACTGGTACGCGGCGGTGTGGGACGACTCCGCGCTCCTCGAGGCGGCACGCAACAGCTTCGTGGTCGGCGTCGCCTGCGCGACGATCGCCACGACCCTCGGCACGATGGTGGCGATCGCCACGCTGCGGCTCCGTTTCCCGGGTCGGCGGCTTCTGCTCGGCCTGGCCGGGCTTCCGCTGGTCGTGCCGTTCGTGGTCATGGGCGTCGCGTTCTTCCTGCTCTTCGTGCTGCTGGACATCCCGCGGTCGCTGGCGACGGTCGCCATCGGCCACAGCGTGATCGCCACGCCGTACGCGACGCTCATCATCCTTGCCCGGCTGGGTGGCATCGACCCCGCGCTCGAGGACGCCGCGATGGACCTCGGGGCGAGCTACCCGACCACCATCCGCCGCGTCGTGCTGCCGCTCATCGGCCCGTCGCTGCTGTCGGCGTGGCTGACGTGCTTCATCGTGTCGTTCGACGAGATCGCGCTCGCCATCTTCCTCGTCGGCGGGGATCCGACGTTCCCGGTCTATCTGTACGGCCAGCTCCGCTTCGCTCAGCGGCTGCCGGTGCTGATCGCGATGGCCGTACTGCTGATGATCGGCACCGTGACGCTCACCCTGATCGCGCTGCGCCTGCGCGGCCGGGACGACCGATGACCGATTCCGACCTCGACAACGTGGACAGCTGGCGCGGGCCGACCGCGTCGCAGGCTGCGGGGCTGACGCTGGCCGCCGCCCGGAACCTGGTCGCAGCGGTGGAGGCGACGGCGCGGGAGCTGCACGTGGCGATGTCCGTCGCGGTGGTCGACGCGGGCGACCAGCTCGTGGCCTTCGCGCGCATGGACGGCGCCGATCTCGTGACGATCCGGCTCGCCCAGGACAAGGCGTACTCGGCCCTCATGAACCGCATGCCGACGCGCGATCTCGCCCCCCTCGTCCAGCCGGGAACCGAGTTCTACGGCTACGACTCGCTGGCCGCGGGCCGGATGGTGGTGTTCGCCGGCGGGATGCCCCTCGAACGCGATGGCGTGCTGGTCGGCGCCGTGGGCGTCAGCGGCGGCAGCGCGGCCGAGGACCAGCAGGCGGCCGATGCGGCCGTCGCCGCCTTCGCATCCTGAGGCGGACGTTGCGCCGAGTCGCGAGCGTTTGTCCCGCAGCGGAACTAACGGCCACGAAGCGGGGTTTCGAGGCCCGTCCGTGCCGCGGATTGTCCTCCAGCGGTCACCCCGGCCATGCTGACGGCGGATCCGCCCCCTGCTTGGCCGTTAGTTCCGCTGGCCGACAACTCCCCTCGGGGGCGGAGCTTCAGCGGCCGATGAGACGCCCGACGACGGCGAGGTATGCGGCCCTTTGATGATCCCAGTCGTAGGCGGTCGCCTGGCGCTGCGCCTCGAGGCCCATCGCCACCGTCCCCACCGGATCCGCGACGAGCTCGAGGATGGCGGGCGCGATGGCCGAGGCGTCGCCGCCGCGCACGAAGCGCAGGGCGGCATCGGTGAAGTGGTAGCGGAACGTTGCGAGGTCGCTGGCGATGGTCGGCACGCCCATGGCCGCGTACTCGAGCAGCTTCGTCGACAGGCTGTACTCGAGATACGGCTCGTGGAGGGACGGCACCAGGCCGATATCGGCATCGGCGATCAGCGCCGGCAGGTCGTCCAGTGACACGCGACCGTGGAGGGTGACCCGGTCGCCGAGACCGGTCCGCGCGATGGCGGCTTCGACCTGCGGGCGCCACGGGCCGTCGCCGTAGACGTCCAGGCGCCAGTCGAGGTCGGATGGCAGGGACGTGAGCCCGGCGATCGCCACGTCCAGGCCGTAGAGGCGCTGGAGGTTCGAGTGGTGGATGAGGCGCAGGGTCCCATCGGCCATGAAGGCGCGGCGGGGGTGGCGCAGCGGGT
>DASVFG010000153.1:0-12997 GCA_036380155.1 Candidatus Limnocylindria bacterium | reverse complement strand
GCTGCGGCCATCGGACGCAGCTGCGACGAGCCCTGCCCACCGGCCGGACGCGCCCGCAGGTCAGCGGTGAGGCGCACGCGGAGGAACGCGCGGCGCGGCGCGTCCTTGCCGATCCGCTCCTCGGCGACGGCCTGGAGATGGACACGGCCGTCGCCCGCCAGCCCGAGCAGTCGGCGAATGGCCGGGCGCACCACCAGCTCGAACACGACGAGCGCGCTGACCGGGTTGCCGGGCAGGCCGATGAGCGTCGTGCCGCCGAGCTCTCCGACCGCGAGTGGCTTGCCCGGCTGGATGGCGATCCGCCAGAAGTCGAGGGACCCGCTCGCCTCGAGGACGCCGCGTACGTGGTCGTGCCGTCCCACCGAGACGCCCGCGGATGTGACGAGCAGGTCGGCGCGGCCCGCCGCGTCGAGCACGACCCGCTCGATGGCTGCGGCGTCGTCGCCGACGCGCGGCAGCAGCAGCGGGTCGCCGCCGGCCTCGCGGACTGCCGCCGCCAGCGCGATGCCGTTCGCGTCGTGCACCTGGTGGGGACCGAGGGCCGTGCCCGGCTCGACGAGCTCATCGCCGGTCGAGAGGATCGCCACGACCGGGCGCCGGCGCACCTCGACCGTCCCCATCCCCAGCGTCGCCAGCACGGCGAGGCGGGCCGGGGTGAGCGCGCCCTCCAGGCAGACGTCGTCGCCCGTGCGGGTGTCGTGCGCCGCGGCCCGCACGTGGTCTCCGGTCCGTGCCCTGGCGACCTGGACGCCGGCATCGGCCTCCGTCGCGACCTCGACCGGGACGACGGCATCGGCGCCGGGTGGGATCGGGGCGCCGGTCATGATGCGGACCGCCGTCCCGGGCGCGACCGACGGCGGCGACGCCATCCCGGCCGTCACCTCCCCCACCAGCCGGAGGCGTCCGGGCGTGTCGGCCGCGCGGACCGCGTAGCCGTCCATCGCCGAGTTCGCGAACGCCGGGACGTCGACGGCCGCCACGACGCGCGGCTCCACGAGCACGCGGCCCGCGGCCTCGGCCAGGCCGATGGTCTCGCCATCGAGTGGCGTCAAACGGGCGAACAGTCGCTCACGGGCTTCATCGAGCGTCAGCATCGGCCTCAGACGCCCAGCTTCGTCCGGGCCTCGATGAGCCGCAGGATGCCGCGTCGCGTGACGAGCCCCACGGGATGGCGTCCGTCGCCGTCGATGACCGGCAGCTGCCCGACCTCCCGCTCCTGGATGAGGCGCAGGGCGTCGAGCAGCGGCGCATCGGGGCCGATGGTGGCGAGGTCGCCGTAGCGAGTCATGATGTCCGTCACGCGCGCATCCGCCCAATGGTCGCGGGGCAGGCGACGCGCGTCGTCGAGGGTCACGACACCGGCCAGCCCGCCATCCTCGTGACGGACGAGGAACGAACGGTCCTCGCCGCGGAGCATGTGCTCCTCGACGAGCTGCGCGACCGGAACGTTCGGCGAGACCGACGCCGGATCGACGTCCATGGCGTCGCGGACCCGCATGCCGGACAGGCTCCGTTCGAGCGTGACCTGCGCGATGGTCGACTCCGCCGCATTCGAGAGGAACCAGCCGATGAGCGCCAGCCAGATCCCCGACACCGGCGAGCTGCCCGGCTGGAGCGCGAAGAAGACGCCGAGCACGATGAGCAGGTAGCCGAATCCGCGGCCGACGACGGCGGCGTTGCGGGTCGCCGCCAGCCGATCACCCCGGGCGCGCCAGATGAGCGCACGGAGAACGCGCCCACCGTCCATCGGGAAGCCGGGAATGAGGTTGAACGCGCCGAGCGCAAGGTTGATGTACCCGAGCCAGCCGAAGAGCGCCGCCGCCTGGGGCTGGTCGACGACGAGGTCGAGCCCCAGCAGCCCGAGGCCGATGAGGATGCTCGCGGCCGGTCCGGCAAGGGCGATGAGCGCTTCCTCACGCGGCGACCGCGAGTCCTGGTCGATGGTCGTCACGCCGCCGAAGATGAACATCGAGATGCTCTCGACCTTCAGGCCGAAGCGCCGGGCCACGAGTGCGTGGCACAGCTCATGGCCGAGGACGGAGGCGAAGAAGAGGACCGAGGTCGCGCCCGCCACGAACCAGTAGGCCGACTCAGCCCAGCCGGGAAACTGGCGCGCGAACTGCGCGGCGAGCGAGAACGTGAGCAGGAAGGCGATGACGAGCCACGACGGGTGGATCGCCAGGTCGATGCCGGCCACGCGGCCCACGCGCCATCCGGGTCCCATGGGCACGAGTCTACGGCAGGGGTTGGTGGTTGTCCGTGGCCGCGTCGTGTTCCCGTGGACGAACGCCGGTGCTTACGCTGACGAGCCCCGCCCCGCCCGGAAGCCGGCAATCGCCACGGCGGTCGCGACGATGACGATCGAGGCGCCGGCCAGCAGCGCGGCATCGAACCAGAAGCCTTCGGGGAACAGGGTGATGAGGTTCGACCCCTCGGCGAACAGGTACGTCCCCGGCGGGAAGAAAAGCTCGTGGAAGAGCAGGAACATCGGCTCGAAGGCGACCGCGAACACGATCGCCAAAACGACCGCCACTGCCCCGACCGCGCCGGCGGCGAGAAGCATGATCCGCCCGCTGCGCCGCGGCTCACGCCGCAGCCACGCGCCGCAGACGACTGCCACCACGAGCGCCACGATCGTGATGAGCGCCAGCAGCCGGACGAGACGCGAGACATCGGTCATGTGCGAGCGCTCGTCGGTGTCGAGCAGCGGCGCAGAGCCGTCGAGGGATGCATCGAACGGTCCGTCGAGGTAGATGTCGACGAGATACGCCGCGGTCACCCGTTCGACCTCGGGCTGCGTCGTGTCGAGCGCATCGGCCACGCCATGGCGAACCTGGAGCGCCGAGGTCAGGAGCGGGTTGAAGAGCAGGAGCGGTCCGAGAAGGGTGACGACGACGGCGAGCGCCAGCCCGAAGGCGAGGCCGACCGGCCAGGGTGCGCGCTCCATCGGTCCGGCCGGGACGGCTCGGCTCAGACGAGCTTCCGCGTCGTGCCCACCACGATCGACAGCGCCATGCCCACGATGCTGATGACGATCGCGCCGAGGAAGGCCGCGAAGAAGTCGCCCACGACGAGGCCGAGGTCGAGGTCGGCGGCGATCGCCCCGGTCAGCAGGAGCATGAGCGCGTTGATGACGATGAGGAACAGGCCGAGCGTCATCAAGGTGATCGGCAGGGTGAAGATCCGGAGGATCGGCCGCACGAACGTGTTGACCAGCCCGAAGATGAGCGCCACGAACAGGAACTTCAGCCACGCGCCGTCGGCCTCGAACGCGAAGTCGAGATTGGGCACGAGGAACACCGCCACCCACAGGGCCGCGGCGTTGATGAGGAGCTGAACGATCCGATCCATGCGCGCAGCCTACCCGATGCGGTCCACACCCGACGGCCCGGCAAGCGAGCGCCCCCGCACCCAGGCGCCACGCACCATGTTCGGATGCGGACGGAAGATCAGCCGGCTCATCACGTCGTCCGCGGATTCGACCGGCGGCTCGTCCCCGACGATCGGCGTCGTGAGGCGCGGGTCGACGGCGATGAAGTCCCCCTCCTTGCCGACCTCGAGCGACCCGATGGCATCGGACTGACCGAGGACGCGCGCCGCATCCAGCGTCGCCACCCGCAGCCACTCCACCCCGTGCGTGGCGCTCCCTCGCTCCGCGCGCCCACCCAGCTCGAGAACGCGCTGCGTGACGGCGCCGGCGCGCATGACGGTGAACATCGAGAGCTCCGGGCCGGCGGCCACGTCACTGCCCAGCCCGACGGCCATTCCCGCCGCACGGTACGCGGACAGCGGCATGAGGCCGCTCGACAGGAACAGGTTCGACGCCGGGCAGTGCGCCACGCCGGCCCCGGACCCGGCAAGGCGTGCCACCTCGCGATCCGAGAGGTGGATGGCATGCGCGAGGATCGTGCGCGGCCGGAGCGCACCGGCCCGGTCGTAGACGTCGAGGTAGTCCTGCGCGTCGGGGAAGAGCCGTCGGACCTCCTCCACCTCGCCGTCGTCCTCGGAGAGGTGCGTCTGCCAGTACGCACCGTGATGTGCGGCGAGGGCCGCCGACTCGCGGAGCATGTCGGCCGAGCAGCTGACCGCGAACCGCGGCGTGAACGCGTACTGCAGCCGACCGGCGTCGCGGCCGTGCCATCGGCCCGCGAGGGCGTCCGACTGGCGGAGGCTCGTCTCGAGGATCTGGTGCGGGGCGATCTCGGTGTCGTACGAGAAGCGGTCCATCATCACCTTGCCGATGACGGCCCGGATCCCATGCCGCTCGGCCGCCGCAAAGGCGGCATCGGTCGAGTCCTCCCACAGCGCCGCGTACGCCACGATCGTCGTGGTGCCAGCCGATGCGAACGCGCGCAGCGCGTGCGGCATCTCGCGGGAGGCCACCTCGCGGTCGTAGGCGCGCTCGAGCGGGAAGATGTAGCGATCCAGCCACGGCAGGAGGTCGAGCCCGCTGCCGAGCCCGGCGTTCGGGATCTGCGGCAGGTGGACGTGGAGGTCGATCATGCCCGGCAGCACGATCATCGGCCGCAGGTCGACCGCGTCCTGGACCGATCCGTCCCACCGCCCGATGCGGCTGATCCGCCCTCGCGCGTCGACCTCGATGGACCCGTCCAGGAGGTCGAGCGTGCCGCCGTCAGCGAGCGGCGACAGGAGCCGCGCGCGGAGCGCGAACGGGGGTCGTTCGGGGAGCACCCTCATCGGGCCGATGCTACACGCCGCGGCCATGTACCCTGTACGCCTACCGTTAGGAGGCCTCTGATGGCCACAGGCACTATCAAGAAGGTCGTTGCCGATCGCGGCTTCGGCTTCATCACCGGCGAGGATGGCAAGGATTACTTCTTCCATCGCGACGGTCTGACCGAGTCCGTCGATTTCGATCGACTCGTCGGCGGCGAGCAGGTCAGCTACGACGTCGAATCCAGCCCGCGCGGTCCCCGCGCGACCAACGTCCGGACCGAGTAGCTCGGCCCAACGCGACATGAAGCGGTCGCCCCCGTTCCTCGGAACGACGGGCGGCCGCTTCGTCGTATCCGGGCTTCTGCTCCTCGCCGTCGTCGGGGCGGCCGCCTGGAGCGTCCTGCAACCCGCGGCGCCGGTCCGCGCCGACACGATCCAGGACGGGCTCGTGCATCCGTGGGACATCGCCTTCGCGCCGGACGGGCGGATGCTCGTGACGGAGCGCGCCGGCCGCGTCCTCGTCTTCGCCGATGCGACGCCCCATGCCCCGATCCTCTCCGCCACGACCGTGCCCGACATCCGAGCCGAGCTCGAGTCCGGGCTCATGGGCATCGCCATCCACGAGGACACCGTCTACGTCTGCGCGTCCCGCGATCCGGGGGGTGAGGGCGGCGACCCGTGGCGGGTCGACATCCTGACGGCCACACTCGCGGCGGATGGCGGCCTGTCCCCCTTCACGGCGCTGACCATCGGCCCGACCATCGGCGGCCCGCGCCACCAGGGCTGCGCCGTCGAGATCGGTCCGGACGACCACCTGTGGGTCACCATCGGCGACGCGAACCTCTCCGGCGCGGAGAACCCGGCGCAGGATCCGGCCATCCTCAACGGCAAGGTCCTGCGCCTCGGACTCGATGGCTCCGTGCCGGCCGACGCGCCGTTCGCCTCGGGAGCCGTTTCCATCGGCCATCGCAACCCGCAGGGCATCGCGTTCCGCGAGGACGGGCTCATCCTGGAGGTCGAGCACGGCACCGATGTGAACGACGAGATCAACCACATCCTGCCCGGCGCGAACTACGGCTACCCGTGTGTGACCGGCGACGGCGTCGCCGGCCCGATTCCCGACGCCTGCGCGACCGATGCCGTCCTCTCCCCGCCGGCCTGGGCGTCAGGCGCTCCGACGATCGCGACCTCGGGCGCGGCGTTCCTGGCCGGCGCCGGGTGGGGCGAGTGGGAGGGCAATCTCGTGGTCACCACGCTCAAGGACGAGGACCTGCGCCGCTTCGTGATCGGCCCGGACGGCTCGGTCACCGCCGCCGAAACGCTGCTCGACCGGCAGTTCGGGCGCCTGCGGGCGGCCGTCATCGGTCCCGATGGCGCGCTCTACCTTTCGACGGGGAACGGCGACGACCGCATCCTGCGGATCGTTAAGAACCCTTAGCGTTCCGTCCCGTGCGTGCCACCTCGGCACGCGAGGTGCGAACCGTTGGGTCGATGCGTCACGTGGCGCGCACTCACCGAACCGTTCCAGAGGGGACCAACCGATGAACCGATTCTCACTCCGCGGCGCCGCTGCGCTTGCGATCCTCACCCTCGCGATCGCCGGCTGCCAGAACCAGGGCAGTGGCGACAGCGTCGACAGCCTCGAGAGCATCGACGCCTCGTCACCGAGCATGGACATGACCATGCCGAGCGACTCGGGCATGGACATGGGCAGCGAGGAGCCCTCGCCGAGCGGCTCCTAGCTCCACCGCCGAACGCGGACGACGCCCCTCCCATCCGGGGAGGGGCGTCTTCGTGCGCGGAGCGTCGTAGGAGGCGTCGGCCGCTGGGTGGTCCCATCCCGGCCTTGCACGGAATTACGTCCTCGAGCGTGCGCGAATGACGGTTGCGCAGGGCACGGCGTTTCGTCAGTCGGCCGCCCAGAGGTCGATCTGTGGGAGGTCGTGGATGCCGAGGGTCTGTGACAGCTCGCCGCAGTGGTACGCGTCGTGGCTGAAGAGGCGCTGGAGGATCGAAGCGCGGGTGTGGACGCGGCTCGTGCCGGCGTAGTCCCGGCGGATCTCCTCCCCGAGCATGTCGAGCGTCCAGCGGTCGAGGCAACTATCGACGACCGCGAAGGTCGAATCGAGCGCGTGGACGAGCTCGTCGGCGCCGCGCGGATGGTCGAGGTCGTCCTCCCAGCCCTCGGTGATCGGCACCGCGAACGGCGTCGTCTCGGCGCCCGGCTCACCGGCGACCTCGCACAGCCAGTAGGCGCGAGCGCCGGCGGTGTGACCGACGGTCGCCCAGATCGGCATGCCGTCCGGGGACGGGCGGATGGCGAGCTGCTCGTCGGTCATGGCGGCCATGACGTCACGCAGTCGGCGGTTGTACTGGGCCCACATGTCGTAGGCGGCGCGAATGCTCATGACGCAACCATAGACGTCGGTGCGGGCGGGTTCCTGCCAGGAGTCGCCGGAACGCGCCGACAACCGGGTGGATGCCACCAGCTGGCCCGACGGCTGACGGAAGGCGGCCATGACCGGACCCGACTGGCGCGAGTCGGGCGTGATCGGCGAGCATGGGATTCCATGGCCGATCCT
This sequence comes from Candidatus Limnocylindria bacterium, assembly GCA_036380155.1. Lineage (GTDB taxonomy): Bacteria > Chloroflexota > Limnocylindria > QHBO01 > QHBO01 > JACDBZ01. The sequence continues at coordinate 5,738 of DASVFG010000153.1, read as the reverse complement.
GACTTCGCTCACCTCGCGAGCCAGCACACGCTGGAAGGGCTCGACGTTCCGCAGATCGTGGTGGCCCTCGCCGGCGACCAGGCGCCTGAGCTCGTCTGGCGGAACGAGCTCGACGGCCTGACGTTCCGGATCGGCACGCGGTACCTGAAGTGGAACCCGCCATCAACCGGCATCGACCTGGGACGCGAGCGAGTGCGGCTCGAGTGGCTGTCCGCGCGGCACCCCGCTCCGAGCGTGCTGGACTACGGCCGCGACGGCGACGCGCAGTGGCTGCTTACCGAGGGATTGCCCGGCGGACCTGCCGTCGGCGACGAGTAGCGGGCTCGACGGCCCGAGGCGATCCAGGCCATCGCGGCAGGGCTTCGGCGCATCCACGCGATCCCGATCCACGAGGTGCCCCCGGAGTGGACCGGCGAGACCTGGGTCGGGAGACAGCCGACGTCGCTCGGCTCACGACCCCCGATCGAGGACCCGGTGCTCGTCCACGGTGATGCCTGCGCCCCGAATACCCTCATCTCGCCCGACGGCGAGTGGACCGGCAACGTGGACTTCGGCGATCTGGCAGTTGGTGACCGGTGGGCCGATCTCGCCGTGGCGTCGATGAGCCTCGACTGGAACTTCGGGGAGGGGCACCAGGAGGAGTTCTTCGACGCGTACGGCATCGCGCCGGACGAGGATCGAATCCGCTACTACCGCGCCCTGTGGCACCAGGAGTCGTAGACGGTCGACCAGGCGATGCTGCGGAAGAGTGGTCGGGGCGAGAGGATTCGAACCTCCGACCCCTTGGCCCCCAGCCAAGTGCGCTGCCAGACTGCGCCACGCCCCGACCGAGGCGCCAGTATAGCCGCCCTCGGTTCGCCGGCAGGCGTCGGCGACTGGGCGCGCGGGTCGGTCGATCTGGAAGGTCTCCGAACGTCGTGTGGGTGACGGCCGATGACGGCATCGGTCCACCACCCACCCCGAGAGGAGTCCCCGCAATGGCAGACACCGTCATCCACGTCGAGGTCACCGGTGCCGACGGCGCCGCCCTCCAGCGCTTCTACGCCGATGTCCTCGGCTGGACGTTCGACACGAACAACCCCGGTGGCTACGGGCTGCACCGGCAGGGCGACCTGACCGCGGGTGTCGGGGCATCCACGAACGGCCCCGGCCAGGTGACGTTCTATGTTCACACCGACGACCCCGAGGCGACCCTCCGCAAGGTCGAGGCGGCCGGCGGGCGGATCATCATGCCGCTCACCGAGGTCGCGCCGGAGACGAACATCGCGCTCTTCACCGATCCCGAGGGCCACGTCATCGGGATCATGTAGCCCGATGTGCGTCAGTGGGCGGGGCGAGCTCGACGGGTTCAGCCCGCGAGCTCGTCCTTCGGTGTGCGGCCCATGAGCTCGGCCACGGCGGCGAGGGGTTGCCGGCCTTCGGTGAGGACGGCCCGCACCTGGGCGGCGATCGGCAGCTCCACCTCGTGGAGGGCCGCGAGCTCGAGCGCGCCGGCAGCGGTCACCACGCCCTCCGCCACCCCGGTGAGCTGCCGCTCGGCCTCTGCCCACGGAATGCCGGTCGCGATGAGCTCCCCCGCCCTGCGGTTTCGCGACAGCGGCGACATGCAGGTGGCGATGAGGTCGCCCACGCCTGCCAGCCCCGCGAACGTCAGCGGATGCGCCCCCGCCGCGACCCCGAGGCGGGTCATCTCGGCGAGGCCGCGGGTGATGATGCCGGCCTTCGCGCTGTCCCCGAACCCGAGCCCGTCGACCATGCCAGCGGCGAGCGCGATGACGTTCTTCAGCGCCCCGCTGAGCTCGACCCCGATGACGTCGGGATTCGTGTAGACCCGGAATCGATCCGACCCGAGCATCGTTGCCAGGTCGGCGGCCAAGGCAGCATCGGAGGACGCCACCACCGAGCCCGCCGGCTTGCCCGCGGCAATCTCGCGTGCGAGGTTCGGCCCGCTGAGCGCGGCCACCGGGCGGCCGGGCAGCTCCTGCTCGATGACCTCCGTCATCCGCAGGTGGGTGCCCTCCTCGATCCCCTTGACGACCGACAGGATCGGCACGCCCGGCGCGAGATACGGGGCGAGGCGGCGGAGCGTGGCTCGTGCATGCGCGGAGGGCACGGCCAGGATGTACGCGCGGTGCGCCTCGGCCAGGTAGGTGTCGTCGGAGAGGACGCGGACGTTCGGCGGGAACGAGATGCCCGGCAGGTAGCGCCGGTTCTCACGCTCGTGCTCGAGCGTTTCGGTCGTCTTCGCGGAGTGCGCCCAGAGACCGACCGGCCGCTGGGCGGCGGCGAGGAGGACCGCAAGGGTCGTGCCCCACGCGCCGGCGCCGATGACCCCGACCTGGTCGCTCACGCCGTCTTGCGTCGCTTCCCCGCCGTCCGCTTCCGCGGCCGCGCCGACCTGCGAGCGGCCTCCTCCGACTCGCGCTGACGGAGGATGAGGCGGATCGGTGTCCCGAGGAAGCCGTACGTCTCGCGGATCCGGTTCTCGAGGTAGCGCTTGTAGCTGAAGTGCACGATCTCGGGGTCGTTGACGAAGATCACGAACGTCGGCGGCGCCACACCGACCTGGGTGGCGTAGAAGATCTTCGGCAGCCGGTTGCGCACGTGCGACGGCGGGTGGGCGCGCACCGCATCCATGATCAGCCGATTGAGCTCGCCGGTCGGCACGCGCCGGTAGCGCTCCTCGGCGACGCGGATCGCCTCCCGCAGGATCCGCTCGACCCGCTGCCCGGACAGGGCGGAGGCGAAGACGATGTCCGCCCACACGAGGTACGGGGCGTCGCGACGGAGCCGTTTCAGCCACTGGTCGGCGGTGTGCTCGTCCTTCTCGACCGCATCCCACTTGTTGAGCACCAGCACGACGCCCTTGCCGGCGTCGAGGACGTACCCGACGACATGGGCATCCTGCGCGGTGTAGCCCTCGGTCGCATCGGTCATGACGATCGCGACGTCGGCCGAATCGATGGCCTTCATGCTGCGCAGCACGCTGTAGCGCTCGATCCCCTGCTCGATGCTCCCTCGCCGCCGGATGCCGGCGGTGTCGACGAGCACGAGCGGCAGGCCGTCGACCTCGACCGCGGTGTCGATCGGGTCGCGGGTGGTGCCGGGGATGTTCGACACGATCATCCGATCCTCGCCGAGGACGCGGTTCACGAACGTGGACTTGCCGGTGTTCGGCCGGCCGACGATGGCGACCCGCGGAGGTCCCATCTCCGTCTCGGCGAGCTCGGCCAGCTCCTCCTCGGTCAGATCCGCGCGCTCGACGGTCACGGCCGCCTCCGCCTCGTTCGGGGGCGGCAGCCCGTCGACGATGAGATCGGCGAGGTCGCCGGTGTTGCGGCCGTGCTGGGCGGAGATCGTGATGCTTGGATCGAACCCGAGCGCGTAGAACTCCACGGCATCGGCCTCACGGGCGGGGTTGTCCCCTTTGTTGATGACGAGGATCACCGGGGCATCGGCGCGGCGCAGGCGATCCGCGACCTCGTAGTCGAGCGGCGCGAGTCCGGCGTGGGCGTCCACGACGAAGAGGATGAGATCGGCCTCCTCCACCGCGACACGCGCCTGGACCTGGACGCGCTCCTCGATGTCGGACCCGGGATCGATCTCGAGCCCGCCGGTGTCGACCACGGTGAACGTGCGGCCGTTCCACTCGCTCGTGCCGTAGACGCGGTCGCGCGTGGTGCCCGAGACGTCCGAGATGATCGCCAGCCGCTGGCCGATGAGGCGGTTGAACAGCGTCGACTTGCCGACGTTCGGACGGCCGACGATGGCGACCACGGGCAGGGAGGACATGTCGCGAAGTCTACCGGGGCCCGCCGATCGGGGGATTCGGGCCACCTCGGCTGCTCATCCGCGACGGGTGAGCGACGCGATCCAGGCGTCCCGGTCGAGTGGACTCTGCCGCGCGCGGGGGCGCATCGGTGGGTTCTCGCCGACCGGCTGGTAGCCCCCCGGCAGCGCCTCGAGGATGCCCTCACCCATCGTCAGGCCCGGGAGCCGATGCTGGAGCGTGCGGACCCGAGCCACCGGCAGCACGGCGCCGATACGCGACACGCCACCGGCCGAGAACTGCCCGGTCACGCGCGCGCCCATGCGGCTGAGGACGGCGAGGACCGCATGCGCCGTCGACGACGGCATCTCGAGGTTGAGCTGCGCCAGGGGCTCGCACACCCAGGTCCCGGCCCGAGCGAGTGCATTCGCCGTCACGAGCTCGGTCAGCCTCCGGAAGTCGGCCGCGGTCGTTGCCGGTGCTCCGTAGCCGCAGTCGCTGACGGTGACCACGCAGTCGGTGACCTCCCAGCCGGCAAGCCCTTCGGTCAGCGCCTCTCGCACGAACGCCTCCATGTGGGTGGCGAACGCCTCCGGAGTGCGGAAGATGTACAGGGGGACGAGCCGCGGGTCGACATCGAGCGTGACGAGGACGCCGCTCCCCGGCGGCGCCGGCTCGACCCGGAGCGCGAGCGTCGCCCGGAACGGATTCGTGCTGAGCGGCGAGCTGCGCCCGGTGATGTTCGTCTTCGTCGGTGCGCTGAGCAGCTCCTCGGCTTCGGCGACCTTCGCCGGCCGCTCGATGCACACCACGGTGGTTTCGCGGAACTCCACGGCGATGCCGTAGTCGCGCTCGAGCGTCGCGCCGATGACTTCCTTCTGGACATCGCCGTACAACGACACGGAGATCTCGTTGCGGTGGTCGTCCTGGCGCACGTTGATGAGCGGATCCTGCTCCGCCAGCTGCGCGAGGGCCGCGCGCAGCGATCCCGACTCCTCCGCTCGTCGCGGGATCACCACGGCCTCGAGCGCCGGCCGGGGAAAGTGCGCCCGGGACTCGCTCCCCGGTGGCGGGACTCCGATCGCGTCCCCGATGCGAACCTCCCCGAGACCGCGCACCGCGGCCATCTCCCCGGGCGTGGCCGTGTCGCGCCGGGGCAGTCCGGCGGGCGCGAAGGCCCGGACGGATGTCGGCTTCACCTCGTCCGCTCCGCCCACCCGCACGCGCTGGCGCGCCCGAAGGCTGCCGGCGAAGATCCGCACGTACGCCACGCGTTCCCCGGACGCGGCGCGCTCGATCTTGAAGACGCGGCCGGACACCGGCGCGTCGAGGTCACCGTTGGCTGCAGGCAGAAGCTGGTCGATGCCGCGCATCAGCTCGCCGATGCCGATCCCCCGGGCGGCCGAGCCGAAGAACACCGGGTGCACCAGGCCCCGCCCCGTCTGGTCGATCAGCGCTCGCCACGTGACATCGACCGAAAGGCCATCGCCGCGCACGAAGGCATTGAGGACCGCATCGTCGTTGTTCGCGAGCAGCTCGGTGACGGCGGAACGGGTCGGTTCAATGTCCAGCGTCGCGGCTTCGATGGTCGCCGTCGGCGTTCCCGGTTCGTGGACAGCGCCCATGGCCACGACGCCGGCGGCGAGCCGGCGGCGCAGGGCGGCGAGCACCGCGTCAGGGTCGGCGCCCGGGCGGTCGATCTTGTTGACGAAGATCAGCGATGGAACGCCCAGCCGCTGGAGGGCGCGGAACAGGAGCGGCGTCTGTGGCTGGACACCCTCGACCGCCGAGACGACGAGGATGGCCCCGTCGAGAACCCCGAGGACGCGCTCGACCTCGGCGATGAAGTCGGGGTGGCCCGGCGTGTCGACGAGATTGACCGCCAGGTCGAAGAGCTGGAATGCCGCGACGGCCGATCGAATCGTGATGCCGCGTTCGCGCTCCAGGTCGAGCGAATCGGTCTGTGTGG
>DASVFG010000152.1:0-7323 GCA_036380155.1 Candidatus Limnocylindria bacterium | reverse complement strand
GACGCGAGACCAATTCGACGAGGCGGCGGAGCATGTCTCGCGAGAAATCGTGGATCCGGCGCCGATCGCTCTCAGGGAATCGTCGCCGTCGATCGGGAGCGATGACGATCTTCGCGCTCACTGGCGGGTGAGCCGCATCGGCACCAGCCCCGGCGACCAGATGGCCTTCGGTCGGGTTCTCGTCGAGGCAGACGTCCGCCACGTCCTCCCGACGGTCCGCGTTCCCACCCTGATCCTCACGAATGCCGGGGCCGAGGAGCAGCACGCGACGGCGAGGTACGTTGCCGAGAAGATCCCCACCGCACGACTTGTCATCCTGCCAGGGCACAATCGGAGCATCTTCGTCGGCAACGAGCCTGCGATCATGCCGGAGGTCCGCGGGTTCATCGACGAAGTCCGGACCCGCGAGCCCGACGAGCCAGATCGGGTCCTGGCGACCGTGCTGTTCACGGACATCGTCGGGTCGACCGCGATGTCCGCTCGACTTGGTGACAGCGCCTGGCGGGACCTGCTGCGGTCCCACCACCAGCGCGTGCGGAAGGAGCTCGCCCGTTTCCGGGGCCGAGAGCTGGACACCGCCGGGGACGGGTTCTTCGCGATGTTCGATGGCCCGGCTCGTGCCATCCGGTGCGCCTGTGCGATTCGCGACAGCGTCCGTGAGCTCGGGATCGAGATCCGGGCCGGCCTGCATGCAGGCGAATGCGAGGTCCTCGACGACAAGGTTGCCGGGATCGCCGTCGCGATCGGAGCGCGAGTCGCGGGATCGGCGCGCTCCGGCGAGGTGCTCGTGTCCAGCACCGTGAAGGACCTGGTGGCGGGTTCGGGGCTGGGCTTCTCCGAGCGCGGGACGGCGGAGCTGCACGGCGTCCCCGGCGCCTGGACGCTCTACGCCGTGGATGCGGGGACCTAGCGTCCGGGCGTCATGCCCCCTCCCTGCGGTCCGCCGCCAGCCCGGCGATCACACGGACGGACGGCAACGACTGGAGGATCGCCGGGTCGACGCGGAGCTTCGAGGACCGGTTGCCGCCGCCGAGGACGACCCAGTCGGGCGCCATCACGCGGCTGTCGACGAGGATCGGCAGGTCGTCGGGCAGGCCGAACGGCGTGACGCCACCGATCTCCATGTCCGTCAGGTCGCGAACCGGATCGGCCGCGGCAAAGGACGCCTTGCGGACGCGGATCTCGCGGCGCACCGCGCCGTTCACGTCGAGCGACGTGGTGGCGAGGAGAACGCAGGCAACGTATCGTGGCTCGGCCCCCTTGCCGACGACGACGATCGTGTTCGCGCTCTGCGCGGCCGGGATCCCGTACGCCGCCACGAACGCCGCGGTGTCGGCGAGCGCCGGGTCGCACTCGAGGACCTCGTAGGCAACGCCGAGGCTGTCGAGCGCGTCCCGCGTTCGGGCATGGAGGCGTCGATCGAGATCCGTCACGGTCGACGGATGCTAGCACCGGCCCAGGAGAGCCACCGCATGCCGAGCCGATGGATGTCGCCCGCGCTGCTCACCGCTGTGACGGTGCTCGCCGTGATCGTCCGTCTCGTGGCGCTCGGCGTGGAGGGGCATAACGGAGACGTCTCGATCATGCATGGCTGGGCCGAGCGGATGGTCGAGGTCGGCCCGTTCCGGTTCTACGAGGGATCGGGCTCCATCTATCCGGCGCTCCTCTATCCGCTCTGGGGGCTCGGGGCGCTGCTCGACGACGGCGCGCTCGACCTCGCCATCAAGGGGCTGTCGATCCCGTTCGACCTCGCCGTCGGCGCACTGCTCTTCGTGCTGCTTCGATCGCGTGTCGGCGAGGGCCGGGCGACGCTCGCCGCCGCGCTCTACCTGCTCAATCCTGCCGCCGTTCTCGCCGGCCCGGTGTGGGGACAGGTCGACGCCGCCGGCACCCTCCCCTTCCTCGCAGCGCTCGTGGCGGTCGCGAACCGCAAGCACGGCCTGGCTGGTGTCTTCGGCGCCCTCGCGCTGCTCGTGAAGCCGCAGTTCGGTCTCGTTCTCCTGCCGGTGCTGGCGGTGGCGGTCATCCGGTCCCCCCGCCCGCTGTGGAGCGGCGCGCCGTTCCGCGTCCTCGGCGGGGCTGTGGCCACGTATGTGCTCGTCGCCCTGCCATTGCTGCTCGATCCGGTGCGCTACGCGAGCCTGTTCGCGGCCACCGCCGCGCGCCAGCCATTCACGTCGCTGAATGCCTTCAATCCATGGGGGCTGATCCTCGGCTTCAAAGTGCCCGATGATGCCTACGTCGTCGCCGGATCGGTTCTGCTCGTCGCCGGACTCGCCCTGTCACTGCTCCCCCTCCGTCGATCCCGCGAGCTGCTCACCATCCTCGCCGTCGGCGCGGCCGTCGTGTTCGCCTTCTACGTCCTCCCCACGCGGGTCCACGAGCGCTACCTGTTCCCGGCCATCGCGGTGCTCGCGCCGATCGCCGTCGCCGGCCGCGTCGAGCTCGCGGCCTACGCGGCGCTGAGCCTGGGATTCGCCGGTTCGCTGGTGTACGCGCTCCTCGACACGACGCCGTTCAGCCTGCCGGAGCCGATCGCATCGGCGGTCACGAGCCCGACGGGGGTGTGGGCGATCGGCATCGTCCTGCTCGGGTCGATCGTGGGGTGGCTGTGGCTGCTCTTCGTCAGGGACCCTCGACGTCGGGGGCGGCCCCTCGACCGAGGAGCCTGAGCCGCGCTCGCTGCGCGAGTCCGTACGCCGGGATCGCAACCCGCACGAGCGCGTCCATCGGCGCGCGGAGCGGCAGATCGCGGGCACCGACGTACTCGATCTCCTCGCCGCCGAAGCCCTCCTTGAACTGGCGGATGCCGCCGGTTGCCAGGCCCCACATGTCGTACACCGCGAACCCCTCGCGGGCGAAGTCGGCCATCGCGGCCCACTTCAGGAGGTAGTTCGCCCGGGCATCGGCGCCGGCGTCGGTCATCCCGCCGTAGGACTCCACGGCGCGGTCGCCGCAGGTGAAATGGAACAGCGTCGCGACACGCTCGCCGTCCCGGACCGCGAAGCTCAGGCGCGCCCGCCCGGTGGGGGCGAAGATCGACCATACCCGCTCGTAGTAGAACGCCTGGCGGGCCACGAAGCCTGCCCGATCGGCGGTGAGCTGGTAGATGCGGTTGAAGTCGTCGAGCGCCGGGCCGATGACATCCGGCGGCGCGCCTCCGTCGAATCGCTCGACTTCGAGGCCGGCGCGCTCGGCCTTGTTGACGTACTGCCGGTGCTTGCGCTTGAGATTCGCCTTCAGCGCCTCCTCACCCGGGCGCAGGTCGACGACGCGCGTCGTCGGCGGCTGCACCTTCGGAGCGGCACGCCACGGAGCGGCGCCGAGCGCGATGCCGTACGGCGTGTCGACGCGCGCCTCGGGATCCGCGCGGACGGTCGCGATGCGCTCCGTGCGACCGAGCGCGCGCAGCGCGCGAACGAGACCGTCGCGGACGCGAGGATCGTCCAGGTCCCCGATCGGGCCGCGCGGGACGTAGGCGAGATGCCAGCCGATGACGGGCAGCGGCCGGAGCAGCAGCTGGGCGCCGGCCACCGGGTGCTCGCGGTCCGGGCCGATGGCCAGGCGGATCGGGCGCCAGCCGCCCATCGCTCGCACCTCGCCCCACTCCCAGAGCTGCGGGAAGGCGTGGTACGCGGCTCCTTCGACGAACGCGTTCCATACCTCGGGCTCGGTGACGCGCCACGCGCGCAGGCTCTCGTCGGTCATGTCTCCCATCCTGCCGCAGCCAGGGCATCGCGCGCCGCCGATCGGTCGTCCCACGGGCGTGTCTCCGAGCCCTGGAACATGCTCGCCTCGTGGCCCTTGCCGGCCCGCAGCACGACATCACCGGCCCGCGCGAGGCCGACGGCGTGCGCGATCGCCACCCGCCGGTCGTCGATGACCCACAGCCGTTCACCGTCGATGGCCCCCGCGGCCCGGGCGCCGTCGGCGATCTGCTCGTTGATGACGCGTGGGTCCTCGAGTCGCGGGTCCTCGTCGGTGACCACCACGACGTCGGCGAGCTCGGCGGCCACGCGGCCCATCGGCGCGCGCTTCGTCGCATCCCGTTCGCCGGCCGATCCGAGGACGGCGATCAGGCGCCCCGTGGTGAGCGGGCGGAGGACGTCGAGCACCTTGCGCAGCGCGTCCTCGGTATGGGCGTAGTCGACGATCACGGTGAACGGCTGCGGCCCGTCCACGCGCTCCATGCGACCGGGGACGCCATCGCTGGCGGACAGCCCCGCCGTCGCGGTGGCGAGGTCGATCCCGAGCGCCTCCGCCACGGCGAGCGCGGCGAGCGCATTCGCAACGTTGAACCGGCCGGGCAGCGGGACGGTCGCCTCGCCCTGCCATGACGGCGCCGCGAGCCGGAACCGGGTGCCGGCCGCATCCTCCACGAGGTGGCTCGCCCGCAGGTCGGCCGCGGCGTCGATCCCGTAGGTGATGACCCTCCCGGCCGCACGAGCACGGAAGTAGTCGACTGTCGGATCGTCGGCGTTGAGGACCGAGATCGGCGCCGCCTCGACGAGGCGCGCCTTCGCGGCGCGGTACGCCTCGAGCGTGCCGTGGAACTCGAGGTGCTCGCTCGTGACGGTCGTGACGACCCCGACGGCGAACCGCACGTTGCGGGTGCGGTCGAGGGCGAGGCCGTGGGACGTGGCCTCCATCACCACGCAGTCGTTGCCGGCCGCCACCATCGCCGCCAGGGTGGCCTGCAGATCGAGCGCCTCGGGAGTCGTGGTGCGGTCCTCGTTCGGGCGTCGTTCGTCGCCGATGGTGGTGAACACGGTGCCGATCTCGCCGGGACGCCGACCGGCCGCACGAAGCACGTCCGCCACGAGCGCCGCCACCGTCGACTTCCCGTCGGTGCCGGTGACGCCGATGACGGTCAGCTGCGCCGAGGGCTCGCCGTACCAGGCCGCGGCCGCATCGGCCAGCGCGCGGCGCGTCGCGTCCACGATGAGCTGCGGGACGGCCAGGCCCGGGAGCTCCCGCTCGACGACGACGGCGATGGCTCCCGCGCCGACCGCCTGCGACACGTAGTCGTGGCCGTCGACGTGGACGCCGGGGACGGCAAAGAACACCCAGCCCGGGGCGACCGCGCGGGAGTCCGAGGTGAGGCCGAGGACGTCCCCGATCGGGAGGCCGACGACCCGTTCCGGGACGACCGCATCGGCCAGGGCGCCGAGCCCCATGTGCCGCCCGCTCATCGACCGAGCCGCCGCGCACGGCGCAGGACGCCGCGCGCCCAGCCGCGCATCGTGCCGACCGCCGCGCGCAGCCGGTAGCGAGTCGGGTCGACCACGAGGTCCCACGACCCGGCCCACACGACCTCGTGACCGCCGAAGCCCTTCTTGAACAGGCCGACGCCATGCCACGGGTGATCCGGGCCGGCGTTCGGTGGCGCCACGCCCCACAGGTCGTGGTGGCGCACGCCGCGGTCCCGGGCGAGGCGAAGCATCGCCCACTGGAGCGCGTAGCTGGCGTAGCGCTTCGGCTCGCCCCGCTCCTCGCGTCGGGAGCCGCTGAACAGGTAGAACGACCGATCTCCCTCGATGACGACCATTCCCGAGGCGAGGAGCTCGCCCTCGCGCCGCGCCTCGAGGATCTCGGCCCTGCCCGCGCCGGCAAGGGCAGCCCACGCGATCCGGTACCGCTCCAGCGCCGGCATCGGGAAGCCCGCGCGTGCCTGCGTCTCCCCCACCAGCGCGTGGAGCGCATCGATCGCCGCCACGTCCGCGGCGTCGTTCGTGGCGGTGACCACGACGCCCTCCCGCTCGGCGCGCCGGACGGCGTAGCGCGTGTCCTTGTCGAACCCGGCGAGCAGCGTGTCGTCATCGGCGAGCGCGACGATCCGCGTCTGTGCCACCTGGAGCGACTCGCCCGTTCGTCGCAGGCCGCGGCGCTCGAAGAGCGTGAGCGCGGGATCATCGGCCGCGAGGCGCGGCTCGAGCTTGACGGCCACCGCACCGGCCGCTCGCGCCACTTCGCGCAGCCCGATGACGATCGCCCGCATCCGTTCGCTCGCCCGCGGATCATCGACGGCGAGGACCGGACCGTGCGGGACGTACCAGAACGTCGACCCACCGACGAGCGGGCGCACCTGTGCCGCGACCAACGCGACGATCGCGCCCTCGTCCTCGAGGACGAAGCGGCGCTGGGGCTGGCCGTCGAAGGCGGTCACCGCGGCCCACGCCCGATCGTGGAGGAAGTCGCCGGTCGCCGCCGCGCCGAGCAGGGCGTCCCACGCGGGCGCATCGGCCTCGCCGGCCGGCCGCAGGCGCATCATGCCGCCCGCCTCCGCCGCCGCGACAGGATGCCGCGCAGCTGGTCGATCTCCGGCGCCCGGAGCGCCGCCGCCACCACGAGGAAGATCGCGCCGCCGATCGCCGACAGCGCGAGCAGCACGATGAGCCGGCCGACGGCATTCTCGAGCAGCCCACCCAGCGAGCCCTCCGCGATGGACAGCGCGCCGAGCATGACGAGCGCGGCCGCGACGCCGGCCACCGCGGCACGACCCAGCGTGCGCAAGATGGCGCCCTCCTCGACCGACTCGATGCGGCGGTGCAGGCTCCACAGCAGGCCGATGACCTCCAGCACGGCGCTGATCGACAGCGCCAGCGCGAGCCCCTCGACGCCCATCGGCCCGACGAGCGCCGCCATGAGCGGCACGTTGATGGCGACCGCAACGATCGCCCACATGACGGGCGTCCGCGTGTCCTGCATCGCGTAGAACGCCCGTGCCAGGACGTGGACGACGATGTGGCCGCCCAGCCCGACGGCGAAGAACAGGAGGGCGCTGGCGGTGCGGTCGGTGGCCGATGCGCTGTACGCGCCGTACTCGTAGAAGACGGACGTGAGCGGCTCGCGCAGCACGATCATGATCGCCATGAGCGGCGCGGCGACGAAGACGAGGATGCGCACGGCGCTCGCCACCAGCCGCCGGATCTCGCCCACCCGGCCGAGCGCCGCGTCCTGGCTGAGGGTCGGGAAGAGGGCCACCGCGATGCTCACGCCCACGACACCGACCGGGATCTGCGATAGCTGGAAGGCGTAGTTGTAGGCGGTCAGGCTGCCCTCCGGCAGCCCGGAGGCGAGGACGGTCGAGACGAGGAAGTTGAGCTGTCCCGCGGCCAGCCCGAGCGTCCGTGGTCCCATGAGCCACGCGACGCGCCGCACGCCGGGGTGCGAGAGGCCGATCGTCAGGTCGTAGCGCTGCCCCACGCGGGCGAGGTTGGGGACCTGGACGAGCAGGTGCGCCAGGGAGCCGATGGCGACGCCGACCGCGAGGCCCTCGACGCCCATGACCGGGGCGAGGAAGATCGCCGACGCGATGATCGC
>DASVFG010000151.1:0-12618 GCA_036380155.1 Candidatus Limnocylindria bacterium | reverse complement strand
GAGCTCGGGCTCGGAAGCGATGCGGACGGCATCCACATCCTCGGCACCGGCGATGAGCTGCCACTCGGGACACCGCTCGCCGACGTGGTGGGCGAGACCGTCCTCGATGTCGACGTCAAGCCGAACCGCGGCGACGCGCTGTCGATGGTCGGCCTCGCGCGGGAGATTGCCGCGTTCACCGGGGGCACCCTGCGCCTCCCGCCAACCGACGTCCTCGAGTCCGACGACGCGGCCGATGCGCACGTGCGCGTGCGGATCGAGGAGCCGGACCTCAACCCGCGATTCACCGCCCGCTGGTTCGACGGCGTCGCGAACGGTCCATCGCCGGACTGGATGCAGCGCCGCCTTGTCGCGGCCGGTATGCGGCCCATCAGCGCCGTCGTGGACGTCACGAACTACGTCATGCACGAGCTCGGGCAGCCGCAGCACGCCTACGACGCCGATGCCATCCCTGGCGGCGAGATCGTCGTCCGTCGCGGGCGCGACAACGAGACGCTCGAGACCATCGATCACGTCGAGCGACGGCTGGACGAGCGGATGCTCGTCATCGCCGACCGCGAGCGCGCGATCGGCCTGGCCGGGATCATGGGCGGTGCCTCGACCGAGGTCACCGAGGCGACGCACCGCGTCATCCTCGAGTCCGCCGTCTTCCACGGTCCGACGATCCGCAACACCGCCCGCCGCCTCGCCCTCCGCTCGGAGGCGAGCATGCGCCACGAGAAGGGCATCGGCGCCGATCTGCCGCGCCTGGCCGCGGACCGCGCCGCGCGCCTCATTGCCGAGATCACCGGGGCCCGGGTCGGGCGGGGGATCGTCGACAACGCGCCCGAGCCGCTCGCCCCGCGGCGGGTACCCGTCGACCTCGAGCGGGTGACACGCCTCATCGGCGTGGCGTTCGATGCCGATCGGTCCCGCGACCTGCTGGCGCCGCTGGGCTTCACGGTCGAGGGGGCCGGGCCGCGCGTCGAGGTCGTGGTTCCGCCGAGCCGCCTCGACGTGGCCGCGGCGGCCGACGTCGCCGAGGAGCTGGCGCGCACCCACGGCTACGATCGCATCGAGGGCCGCCTGCCGCAGGCCGCTCTGCCGCCGTGGCGCCCCGATCCCAGCGGCCCCCGGAACGGCGTGCGGCGCATCCTCGCCGGGCTCGGGCTCGACGAGGTCGTCAGCCACGCGCTCATCGGCGAGGGGGACCTCGAGCGCACCGGCTACGATCCCCGCGCCTCGCAGCTCATCCGGCTCTACAACCCGCTCAGCCCGGACCACAGCATCCTGCGCCCGGTGCTCTACCCGTCGCTGCTCGGCGCGATCGCCGAGAATGCCCGGCGCCGCCGACCCGACGCGTGGCTGTTCGAGGTCGGCAAGGTCTACTGGCACCATCCGGATGGGCCGACCGCTCGCGACAGGACCGCCACCGAGACGGCCGGGACGCACCGCTACGAGAGCTGGGAGCTCGGCATCGTGCTCGCCGGGTCCGCGGTACCGGCCACGCCGGACGACCCGCCCCGCGCGGGCGACGTGGGAGCCATCAAGGGCGTCATCGATGCCGTCCACGACGCGCTGGGCGCTCCACGGCCGGCCTACCGGGCCGAGACGCCCGATGAGCGACACCCCCACCGGCACCCGGGCCGCACGGGCCTCGTGTGCGACGCCGCCGGCCGGCCGTATGGCTCGCTCGGCGAGCTCCATCCGCGGGTCATCGAGGCCTGGGGCCTCAGCGGGCGGCCCGTCGACGCCGCGCTCGACCTCCATCGGCTGCTCGCGCTCGTCCCCGAGGGTCGCCAGGTGGCCGCCATCCCGGCCGCGCAGCCGGTCGACCGCGACCTCGCCGTCGTGGTGGACGCGTCGACGCCGGTCGGCGACGTGCTGCGCGTGGCGCGAATGAGCGCCGGGCCGCTGCTCGCGGACATCCGCCTCTTCGACACGTATCGCGGGCCGCAGATCGGCGACGGACGGGTGAGCCACGCGCTCGCCCTCCGCTTCGCGCCCGAGGAGGCGGGTGACGAGCGCGCGGTCGAGAAGGCGCTCAACAAGATCCGGGGCTCGCTGCGCCATCATCTCGGGGCGGAGATCCGCTGACCATCGGATCCCTTGTGGCGCGGTCGACGCGGCTGGTACCCTTGCGCGCGGCCCGAGCCGGCGCACGCTGCGCGCACGACCGGGCGACATCGAGGTGACGTGCGCGTGGAGTTGCTGACGCAGCTGAGCTGGGTCGACCTGACGATCATCGCCGCCCTGGCGGTCGGGGTGTTCGCGGGGTTCACGCAGGGCATGATCCGCTACGTCCTGAACGGCATCGCGGTCATCGTCGCGTTCGTGCTCGCCTCGCAGCTTCGTGACCCGGTCTTCGACCTGCTGCGCTTCTGGGGTGCGTTCACGCCCGAGGGCCGAAGGCTCATCATCTTCGTCGTCCTCTTCTTCGGCTTCGTGATCGCCGGCTTCTTCGTGATCCGGTCGCTCTACCGTCGTACGCGCCTGCCCATCGTCAAGCAGCTCGACGAGATCGGTGGCGCCATCTTCGGGCTCATCTTCGCGGCCCTCGTCCTCACCTTCCAGCTCGTCGTCTTCGACTCGTTCTTCCTGAACGGCGGCGAGGCCGGCGGGTGGGTGGCGGCGTACTACGACACGCTGAACGACTCGGTCATCGTCGGCTTCCTGCGGGAGACGGTCATCCCGACCGCCGGCTTCCTGGCACGCCCGTTCGTGCCGGAGGAGATCGCCCGCCTTCTCTTCCCGTGATCGAGGCGCCGGCCGGCTCGCCGCCGGCGCTCGACCGCTCGTGGTTCGACCGTCCCGCCCTCGACGTCGCGCATGACCTGCTCGGCCGGCGCCTCGTCCATCACGGCGCCGATGGAACGGTCGGTGGACGGATCGTGGAGGTCGAGGCGTACGCCGGTCCCGAGGACCTCGCCGCCCACTCCGCCGGTGGACGACGCACCGCACGCACCGAGGTGATGTTCGGACCCCCCGGCCACCTCTACGTCTACCTCGTGTACGGCCTCCATCATTGCCTCAACGTCGTGGCCGGCCCCGGCCCGAAGCCCGAGGCGGTCCTCATCCGCTCGCTGATCATCGACGAGGGGATCGACGTGGCGCGCGCTCGTCGCGGCGGCCGCGTCGCGGACGTGCGCCTGGCATCCGGGCCGGGCAACGTCGGAGCAGCGCTCGGGGTGGATCGGCGACTCAGCGGCGCCGACCTGCTCGGCGGCCCGGTGAGGCTCGAGCCGGATCGATCGGTCGTGGGAGCCGTACGTGCCGGTCCGCGCATCGGCGTCGCCTATGCGGGCGCGTGGGCAGCCGAGCCCATGCGACTCTGGATCGAGGGTGACCCCCATGTCTCCCGCCGCTGAGCGCCTTCGCGGCGGTACCGCGGCCGATGCCGGCACGCTCCGCGCCCTGGAGTTCGCCGCCGTCGTGGAGCAGCTGGCCGCGCTCACCAGCTTCCCGCCATCACGCGAGCTGGCGGCGGGCACGGTGCCGCTCGCCGATGCCGCGCATGTCGCGCTCCTCCATGACCAGACCGATGAGGCGGCGCGCCTCCTCTCCGAGCAGGCGCAGGCCACGATCGGCAGCGCGCGAGACATCCGGCCGGCCCTCGACCGTGCGGCGCGCGGTGGACGCCTCACGCCCGCCGAGCTCACCGAGATCGCCGGCACCCTCGACGCCACCGAGCGGTTCGCGGCGCGGCTCACGACGTGGCGAGGCGAGCACCTGGCCGGCGTGCGAGAAGTCCTCGATCCGGCGCCGGAGCTCGCCGCGCAGATTGGTCGCAGCGTCGATGACGCCGGGGAGATCCTCGACAGCGCGTCCTCCGAGCTGGCCGCCATCCGGAAGCGGCTGCGGACGGCCCAGGATCGCGTCCGCGAGCGGCTGAACACGATGCTGCGCTCGACGCAGCTGGCGGGGATCATCGGCGAGCCGATCGTCACCGTCCGCGCCGGCCGTTACGTCATCCCGATCCGCGCCGAGGCGAAGGGACGGCTGAAGGGCATCGTCCACGATCAGAGCGCATCCGGTGCGACGCTGTTCATCGAGCCACTCACCGTGGTGGAGCTCAACAACACGTGGACCGAGGCGACGCTGGCCGAGGAGCGCGAGGAGGAGCGGATTCTCGACGTCCTGTCGAGCGCGGTCGAGCAGCGCGCCACCTCGCTGGCCGAGAGCCTCGACGCGATGGCCCGCGCCGACCTGTGGATCGCCCGCGCTCGCCTGGGCGTGGCCATGGACGCGGTGCGGCCTGCGGTCACCGACGACGCGGCCGAGCTGCTCTCCGCGCGACACCCGCTCCTCGGCGGCTCGGCGGTGCCGATCGACCTGCGCATCGGGGATCGGTTCGGGTATCGGGCGCTCGTCGTCACCGGGCCGAACACCGGCGGCAAGACGGTGAGCCTGAAGACGCTGGGACTGCTGGCGCTCATGCACCAGGCCGGGATGCGCGTGCCCGCCGCCGACGGCGCCCGGCTCCCGGTCTTCCGGCGCGTGATGGCGGACATCGGCGACGAGCAGAGCATCGCGCAGTCGCTCTCCACCTTCTCCAGCCACCTGCGCAATGTCGTGCGATTTGTCGAGGCGGCGGGTCCATCCACCCTCGTCCTGCTCGACGAGGTGGGCGCCGGCACCGATCCGGCCGAGGGATCGGCGCTGGCGATGGCGATCGTCGCCACGCTGCTCGATGCCGGCGCGATGGTCGCGGCAACGACCCACTACGCGGAGCTCAAAGCATTCGCCACCGAGCATCCCGGGGTGAGCAATGCTGCGGTCGAGTTCGACGTGGCGACGCTCCGTCCCACGTATCGCCTCACGATCGGGCTGCCCGGGAAGTCGCAGGCATTCGCGATCGCCGAACGCCTCGGGCTGCCGTCGGAGATCCTCGCCGACGCACGGACCCGGATATCGGCCGAGCAGGCGACGATGGAGGAGACGCTGGCCGCCATCGCCCGCGCGCAGGAGGCGCAGGCCGCCGCCCTCGACGCGGCCACGGCGGAGCGCACCGCCGCCGGCGAGGAACGGGAGCTGGCCCGCAGCGGGGTGGCGCGGGCGCGGCGGGAGGCCGCCGAGATGCTGGCCGAGGCACGTCGGGCGGCAGACGACCTCGTCGCGCGCGCGGAGCGCGAGGTCGCCGAGGTGCGCCGGGAGCTGACCCGGCAGCGGAACCTGGCCGGCGGCCGAGGTGGCGCGTCACAGGCGGCGTTCGACGAGCTCACGCGTCGCGCGACCCAGGTCCGCGAGGACGCTGCCGCCGCTCGCCAGCCGAGCCGTGATGCGCCGCCGGCCCCGGATGCCGCCGCCGCGGAGCCAGGAACCGAGCCGGACGCCCCGCAGCCGCGACCTGGGCTCTGGGGACGCTCCCGCACGCTCGGCAGCACCGGCCGCATCGTGGAGGTCAGCGGTCGCACCGGGCGCGTGACACTCGAGACGGAGGGCGCACGACTCGTGATCCCGGGCGACGACGTGGAGGTCGTGCCCGAGCCGATCAGCGGCCCGACCCCGCGCGACCTCGAGGCCGAGGCACTCCGGCGCCGCGCGGCCGCCCGGGTGTCACCCACGCTGTCGTTGCGCGGCGAGCGCGTGGAGGCGGCGCTCGAGATGCTCGAGGCGTACCTCGACGAAGCGCTGCTCGCGGGCCTCGACAGCGTCCAGATCATCCACGGATCCGGGACCGGGGCGCTGCGACGGGCGATTCGCGACGCGCTCGCCGAGCATCCGCGCGTCCGCGGCCAGCGCGCGGGGCGGCGCGACGAGGGCGGAGACGGGACGACGGTCGCGGAGCTCTAACGGTCCGCTACGGGGCGCCGGCGGTCGGTGCTGGCGTCGGGATCGGGGTGACGGGCGGCACCGTCGGGATCGGCGTCACCGGGGGCAGCGTCGGGATCGGGGTATCGATCGGCGTCGGTGACGGCGTCGGCGACGGCGTCGGGGTCGGGGAGGCGGTCGGCGTCGGCGTCGACGTCGGGATCTCGCCCGGCGTGCATTCCTCGGTCGGGGCGAGCGGCGCATCGAGCGGACCGGGGTAGGGGACGCGGACGGACCCGTTCAGCTCGTCCTCGCGGCCGCTCCAGTCGGCGATCCACTCCCGGTTCGCGGACTCCCACGTCGGGCGCTCCTCCTCCCAACCGAGGAGATCGATCATCAGCTCCTCGCGCGCCTCGGGCGGCGCCGGCTCCTCGGACGGTCCGGGCGTTGCGGACGGCGGCACGGTCTCGAAGTCGCCGCAGCCCTCCTGCCAGATCCTGCCGGTCTCGGCCTCGATGCGGATCTCGCGATGCACGCTGTCCGGGGTGATCGGCGCGTTGTCGCTGCGGAAGACCTCGGTCACCGTCGTCCGGGTGTGCTCGCCGGGCAGCAGCCCGCTGATCGCGTCGACCTCGACCTCGGTCACGCCCTCGGGTCGCACGAAGTCGCGGACGGGGAGCTCGTTGAGGGCTGCGACCTCGGCCATGTAGTCGTGCCAGATGAACGTCGGCCCATCGGCCGCGAAGACGTCCTGGATGGCCGAGAAGTCCGAGTTGCCGACCCAGACGCCGGTGACGATCGCCCCGGTCGCGTCATCGGGATCCTCGGCGTTGGGGGCCAGGTAGCCGACAGCCTGCAGGTCCTTGAAGTCATTCGTCGTTCCGGTCTTCAGCGTCGCCGGACGTCGCGCACCGTCGCCCGTCGTGAGCTGGAAGCGCGGGCCCCACAGGGGATTGGTGGCGGGGTCGGTGTTGTCGGCGAGGATGTCGGTGACGAGGTAGGCCGAGGCCGCCGACAGGACGCGCTCGGGCTCGTCGACATCGGTGTCGTGGTCGTAGATGACGTTGCCGTCGGCATCCTCGATGCGCTGGATGAGGTACGGCGGCAGGTACTCGCCGCCGTTCGCGATCCCGCCGTAGGCGCCGACGAGGTCGAGGAAATGGACGCCGATGGTGCCGAGCGTGAGGGAGGGCACGGCGACCTCGTCCTCCTGGCGCGGATCCCAGTCGAGCCCGAGCTGCTCGCCGAGCTCGACGACGCGATCCGTGCCGATGAGCTGCTGCGCCTTGGCGACCGGGATGTTGAGCGAGTACTTCAGGGCGTCGCGGACGCGAACCGGCCCGCGCTCGCGGTTGTCGGCGTTCGGGACGGAGTAGCCGTCGACGATCTCGCCCTCGACGTCCATGAACATCGTGGCCGGCGTGATCGTGCTCGACTCGAAGCCGGCGGCGTACGTGATCGGTTTGAAGGCGGACCCGGACTGGCGGTAGCCCTGCCCGATGACGTCGAAATTCGGCTGGTGCTCGGGGGTGGACTCGCCGTAGAAGTTGGCGCTGCCGACGTAGGCGAGGACGGCGCCGGTGCGGTAGTTCACCGTGGCGATGGCGTCGTTGTTGATGTTGCGGCCGCGGAGCTGGCTGATCCAGGTGAGCGCCTCCTCGCCGTAGGCCTCCACCAGCTCGGCGTCGCTGAGCCGGTCCATGTCGTAGCCGATGCGCGCCCACTTCTCCGCGGTGGTCTGGTAGCCCTCGTAGTCGAGCGTCGTGATGATCCGCAGCCCGCCGGTGTCGAGGAGGTCCTCGCCCTCGAGCAGGTCGCCCGCCTCGCGCCGCACGGCGTAGACGAAATGCGGCGCCAGGAACTGGCTGCTCTGCGGCGCGGCGAGGACGATCTCTGCGGCGAGCGCCTCGTCGTACTCGGCCTGGGTGATGAACTCGCTGTCGAGCATGCTCTTGAGGACGATGTTGCGGGTGTTGATCGACTGCGCCTCGGGCGGCACGACGTACACGGTGGTGCCGTCACGCCGCTGCTGGACGGCCTCGAGCGTCGGGTCGAGCCGCGACGGCGCGCGGACGAGACTCGCGATGAGCGCCGCCTCGCTGACGGTGAGCTGGTCCTCGGGGGCATCGGAGGTGAGGTCCTTGGCGAAATACGCATTCGCCGCCGCCCAGATCCCGTAGGCGTTGTTCCCGTAGTAGACCTGGTTGAGGTACATCTCGATGATGCGCTGTTTGCCTTCCTCGCCCGGATAGCGGTCGTCGAGCCGCAGGGCGAGGATCGCCTCCTTGATCTTGCGCTCGACCTGGCGCGAGGGATCGGCCATGAGCTCGGCGTCGAACAGCCGCATCCGGACCAGCTGCTGGCAGATCGTGGAAGCGCCGGACACCGTCGCGCCGGCCTGGAAGTTCTGGAACACGGCACGCGCGATCGAGCGGAAGTCGACGCACGGATTGGTCCAGAACGATCGGTCCTCGGCCGCCACCTGCGCGTCGATGATCACCTGCGGGATCTCGGCGAAGTCGATCTCGCGGCGGTCCTCGATGGCGAAGGTGGCGAGCTCGGTGCCATCGGCGGAGAGCACGGTCGAACCCTGGGCGAGGTCGAAGTTCTCGATGTCGCCGACGTCGGGCAGGCCGCTCGTGAAGGAGGCGTAGACGTTGAGCAGCAGGGCGAAGACGCCGATCGCCAGCACCCCGAAGACGCCGAGGATGATCCGCGGGAGCGCGGTGGAGCCGGGTGGCCGGCGTCGCGGTGCCCCCCGGCCGGCGGCCCGTGGCGCGCCGCTGCGTGCCGGCGGCGGTGGTCGTCGGGTCATCGCGGGCGAGGGTAGCACGGATGTTCGGTGCGTATACTCAGCCCCCGATGGATGCTCCGACGCAGCGCACCGCGGTGCTCGACGACCTCGAGTGGCGCCGGATGATCGCCCACCACACTGACCTCGACGCGCTGCGTGACGCCATGCGGTCCGGTCCGATCACGTTCTACGGTGGCTTCGACCCGACCGCACCGAGCCTCCACTTCGGCAACCTCGTCCTGCTCGTCACGATGCGCCGCCTCCAGCTGGCCGGCCATCGGCCGATCGGGCTCGTGGGTGGCGCGACCGGGCTCGTGGGCGACCCGAGCGGCCGCACCAGCGAGCGCGTGCTCAACGATCCGAGCATCGTGGCCACCTGGGTGGACCGCATCCGCGGCCAGGTCGAGCGGTACCTGTCGTTCGAGGGCGAGAACGCCGCGGTCATCGCCAACAACCTCGACTGGACCGCCGCGATGTCGGCCATCGACTGGCTGCGTGACGTCGGCAAGCACTTCAGCGTGAGCCGCATGCTGGCCAAGGAGTCGGTGAGCGCACGCATGGAGGCGGGCGGCATCACGTACACCGAGTTCAGCTACCAGATGATGCAGGCCGTCGACTTCCTCGAGCTCTACCGGCGCCACGGCTGCACGCTCCAGCTCGGCGGCAGCGATCAGTGGGGCAACCTCACGGCCGGCGTCGACCTCATTCGTCGCGTCGAGAGCGTCACGGCGCACGCGTTGGCGACCCCGCTCATCACCCGCCCGGACGGCGAGAAGTTCGGCAAGAGCACCGGCTCGACCCTGTGGCTCGACCCCGCGCTCACCTCGCCCTTCGCCTTCTACCAGTGGTTCCTCAACACCGATGACACGGTCGTCGGCACGTACCTGCGGGTGTTCAGCTTCCGCTCGCATGAGGAGATCGAGGCGCTCGAGTCGTCCTCGGCCGACCACCCGGATGCCCGCGAGGCACAGCGCGCGCTGGCGTCGGAGGTGACGGAGCTCGTCCACGGAGCCGATGCGGCCGCCGCCGCGGCGTCCGCCTCGGAGGCGTTGTTCGGACGCGGCGACCTCAGGTCGCTCGATCCCGGCACGCTCGAGGCCGCGTTTGCCGATCTCCCGCGCGCGGCACTCGCGGCGGATGACGGCCTGCCATCCGTCCTCGACCTGCTCGTCGCCTCCGGGCTGTCCGAGAGCCGGGGACAGGCGCGCCGCGTGCTCGGCGAGGGTGGCGCCTACCTCAACAACGTGCGCGTGGCGTCCGTGGATGCCGTGCCATCGCGTGGCGACCTCCTGGCCGGCCGGTGGCTGCTGCTCCGGCGCGGGAAGCGCAACCTCGCGGTCGCCGAGATCAGCCCCACCGGGACCGCGTCATGAAGCTCGCGTTCGCGACCGGCGCGATCGCCTCGGGCTTCGTGGCGGCCGGCCTCACCGCGCTCGTGGTGTGGGTCGTCACCGTGCTGACCCGCTCCGGGGATGCGTGGAGCGCAGCCCCGGTCCTCGTCGCCGGCCTCGCTGCCATCGTGGCGGTGCTGACCTACCTGGCGGAGCGCATCGTCTACCGCCGCTCGATGGAGCGGAAGCGCGCGACCGGCGAGCCCTGGGCGTACCGCGAGGACTGATTCGCGCTCAGTGGCCTGCCCGCTCGGACTGGTGGCCATTGGCGGCGGCTTCCGCGACCACCTTGTCGGCGATGGTGTGCGGCACCTCGGCGTAGTGGTCGATCTGCCAGCTGAACCGGCCGCGGCCCTGGGTGATCGAGCGCAGCTCGGTCGCGTAGTGGAACATCTCGGCCTGCGGCACCTGGGCCTTGAGGTGCTGCATGCCCTCGACCGAGTCCATGCCGAGCACGTGACCGCGCTTGCCGGTGATCTGCCCCATCACGTCGCCCATGATCTCGTCGGGGACGACGATGTCGACGATGAGGATCGGCTCGAGAAGGGCCGGTGACGCGGCGTCGAACGCCTTCTTCAGCGCCTGCGACGCCGCCACCTTGAACGCCATCTCGGAGCTGTCGACGGTGTGGTACGAGCCGTCGACGAGCGTCGCCTGGAGGTCGACGACCGGATAGCCGGCCAGAACGCCCTCCGCCATCGCCTCGCGCAGGCCCTTCTCGACCGCCGGGATGTACTGCTTCGGCACCACGCCGCCGACGATCTTGTCGCCGAACTGGAAGCCGGTACCCATCTCGGCCGGCGCGAATTCGATCACCACGTGCCCGTACTGGCCGTGGCCACCGGTCTGGCGCTTGAACCGATTGTCGATGCGGGCAGCCTGCCGGATGGTTTCGCGGTAGGGGACCCGTGGGGTCGAGGTGCGCACGGCGGCGCCGAACTTTCGCTTCAGGCGGTCGACGATGACGTCCACGTGCGCGTCGCCCATGGCGGTGAGGATCGTCTCGCCGGTGCCCTCCTCGCGGTGGATGCGGATCGACGGCTCCTCCTCCTCGAGCCGGTGGAGCGCCTGCCCGAGCTTGTCGAGATCGGCCTTCGACTCCGGCTCGATGGCGACCTGGAGCGACGGGGCCGGGAAGTCGAACGGCGCCAGCTTCACGGCGTGCGCTCGGTCGCCGACGAGCGTGTCACCGGCATGCGTCGAGGTCAGCTTCGCGACGGCGGCGATGTCGCCTGGACCGACCTTCGCCACCGTCTCGGTCTCCTTGCCCTGGACCGAGAGCAGGTTGCCGACGCGCTCGTCCTCGCGCCGATTGGCGTTGTGGACGTGCCCCTGGCCGCTGAGCGTGCCCGAGACGACGCGGAAGTAGGTGAGGCGCCCGACGAACGGATCGGCGATGGCCTTGAACACCTGGGCGACGAACGGGCCGTTCGGATCCGGCGTGATCTCCGTGCCGTCGACCGTGGTGCGCGTGCCGACCTCGGCGGGGGAGGGAATGTGCTTGACGATCATGCTGATCAGCTCGCGGACGCCGATGTTCTTCGTCGCGGAGCCGACGAAGACCGGGACGACCGTGCCCTCGCGGGTGCCCTTGTGAAGGGCCGCCTCGATCTCGGCATCGGTGAACGCCTCGCCTTCGAGGTACTTCTCCATGAGCTCGTCACTTGCCTCCGCGGCCGCCTCGACGAGTGCGTCGCGCCGGGTGTGCTCGATGCCCTCGAGCTCCGGCGGGATCGGGACTTCCTTCGGGCTGCCGCCCTCGTAGACGTTCGCGTGCTCCTCGATGACGTCCACGTAGCCGCGGAACGAGTCGGCGGCGCCGATCGGCAGGTAGACCGGTGCGATCTTCGGTCCGAACCGCGCCTTCAGGCCGTCGAGGGCGGCGTCGTAGTTCGCGTTCTCGCGGTCCATCTTGTTGATGAACACCATGCGCGGCAGCCCACGCGCCTCGGCGAGCCGCCAGACCTCTTCGGTGCCCACCTCGACCCCGGCGGAGGCGTCGATGACGATGATCGCGGCGTCCACCGCGGCGAGCGCCTCGACCACGTCGGCCTGGAAGTCGGCGTATCCGGGGGTGTCGACGATGGTGACCCGCACGCCGTCGTGCTCGAGCGAGCCGATGGCCAGGTTGACGCTCTGGCTGCGCCGGTGCTCGTCCGGGTCCCAGTCGAGGGTCGTCGTGCCAGCCTCGACGGTGCCGAGCCTCGTGATCGCGCCGGCATCGAAGAGCATCGCCTCGGCGAGGCTCGTCTTGCCGGCGCCACCGTGGGAGATGAGGGCGACGTTGCGAATCCGGTCGGGCGTGGTCGGCTTCATCGGTGCTCCTTCGCAGCAAGCGGTGCCGGAGTCGCCGAGGCCGATGGGTCCGCCTCGGGCGGTCGGATTGGCCGGAATGGACGGCCAGTATAGGACGGTCGCAGGCGACGGTCCGCTCGAGGGCTACTCAGTTGGCGGAGCCCACGTCTCGGGCACCGTCGTCACCTCGACGAAGCCATCCGCCTCGCCGGTGTAGATCGCGCAGACCAGGAAGCCGTCGTTCGCCCCCTGGCCCAGTGGCTCACGGGTGACGTAGATGTCCGCCGGCACGAAGCTGAGCGGGTCGTCGGAGCCTGGAACCTCCTGGACACCGAGGACGCGCGTCGTCGATCGGCCGGCGAACTGGAGGACGGTCCCGTCCGGAAACCCACACTCGCGGGGAGCCGT
>DASVFG010000150.1:0-6201 GCA_036380155.1 Candidatus Limnocylindria bacterium | reverse complement strand
CGCCGCCGCCTCGACCGTGGCGACGAGCCGATAGCCCGATGCCGTCACGGTCTCGATGAGCCACGGATTGCCGGGGTCGTCGCCGAGCTTGCGCCGCAGGTTCGCGACGTGGACGTCGACGACGCGCTCGTAGACCTCGTCCGGCCGGCGCGCCACGACGTCGAGGAGCGCCTGGCGGCCGATCACCGCACCCGGCCGCGCGGCGAGCGCGACGAGCAGCGCTGACTCACCGGGCGTGAGGCGGCCGGGCTCGCCTCCAATCAGCGTGAAGCGACGCGATGCCGGATCGAGCACGAGCCTGCCCGCCGCGAAGGTGAGGATCGGTGGAGGCGCGTCGGACGCGGACGCGCGCGTGCGGCGCAGGATCGCTGCCACACGGGCCGTGAGCTCGTGCGGGTTGAAGGGCTTGGCGAGGTAGTCGTCGGCCCCCGCGCGCAGCCCGGCGATGCGTTCCGCGTCGCTGCGCTTGGCGGAGGTGATGAGGACCGGGACGTCGGAGCTCTCGCGGAGGGCCTCGAGCACCATCTCGCCCTGCATGCCCGGCAGCATGAGATCGAGGATGACGAGGTCGCACGGCGCGGCGTCGGCGGCCGCGATCGCGCTCGGCCCGTCGCCGACGTCCACGACCTCGTGGCCCTCGCGCTCGAGGTAGAGGCGGAGGAGGCCGCGCAGCTGGGGCTCGTCCTCGACGACGAGGATCCGGGCGTTCGATGGCATCGCGTCGGCATCGTAGGCATCGGTCCGTTCGGATGATGTGAAGATCGGCGTCGGGCATCTTGGCGCGATCTTCACGGCCCGGCCGGCATGCTCGGGGCCATGAACCGAGTCACACGAGGCAGCACACCGTCATGAACCTCACGAAGGCCTTCGGCGCCGCCGGGGCGCTCCTCATTGCCGCGCTCGTCGGCGGCACCCTCATCGGCTCCGCGCTCGCAACCGATGCGACCGATGGCGCCGACACCGGAACCTCCGGCGCCGTCCTCACCGGCGGCGACGCCGGAGCCTATTGCGACGTCTTCCTCGATACCCTGGCATCGGAGCTCGGGACGACGCGCGACGCGCTGTCGACGGCCGGCCGCGCTGCCGCGATCGCGGCAGTCGATGCCGCTGTCGAGGCCGGTGACCTGACGGAGGAGCGGGCAACCGCCATCCGCGAGCGCATCGAGAGTGCCGAGGGCGACGGGTGCGGCCTGCTGGGCGCCGCCTGGGGACGCGGCTTCGCGCACGGGTTCGGTGCCGGCACCGCACGCGGCCTCCTGAGCGGCGACGTCTTCGAGGCGGCGGCGGATGCCCTCGGCCTCGAGAGCGACAACCTCATCGGGCAGTTCCGCGACGCCGGATCCCTCGAGGCGCTGGCCGAGACCCAGGGCGTGGCCTACGGCGACGTGAGGGCCGCCGTCCTGGCCGCGGTCCAGGCCGATCTCGACGCGGCCGTCACCGAGGGCCTTTCCCAGGACCGCGCCGACGAGGCCATCGAGCGGCTCACCGCCTGGCTCGACGCTGGTGGTCAGGCCGGCGAATTCCGGCTGGGCCCGGGTGGCCACCATGGTCCGGGTCACGGACCATGGAGCGGCCCGCGCGGGGATGACGACGGCTCGGACAGCGACGCCGACGACGCGTCGAGCTGAACCCACGGCAGCCGCAGAGCTGCTGGCGCCCCGTCCCCGGCATTGAGGAGCCCGTCGAACGGCCACGTCCTCGACGCCGGGGCGCGGGGCGTCCCATGCGCTCGATCGTGTCGGAGCCGGCTCACCGCATGAGCGCGGTCCCGAACCAGAACGACTGGACGCCGGCGTAGATCACGCCATCCGGCACGACCCAGAAGGCCTCGAAGGAGTCCGTGAGGACGTCGGACAGCGTGAGGGGCGTCCATGTCACACCGTCGAAGGACGACCAGGCTTCCGTGACTCCCGGCCAAGGTTGGCCGGTGGGAGCCTGGCGGGCACCGATGGCGATGATCCGCTCTCCGTCGCCATCCATCCAGCCGCAGGCGATCCGCGGATGGTCGGGGTCGGATGTCCCGACCCGACGCCAGTTCGACCCGTCGGCCGAGATCCACGGGTCGTCGAAGCGCCAACCGCCGGCCTTCATCTCCCGCGAATCGAAGCAGGTCACGAGGCCGGCCATCCCAGCCTCGAGTCGCCCGAACTCGCCGCGAGCGATGGCGTCAGGGTGCTCCTCGACGGTCGCACGCGTCCATGTCACTCCGTCGGCCGAGTGCCACGCAGCCGGGACGGCGGTCGCGGGATCCGGGCCGATATCGACGGCACCGACGACCACGTACCCACCATCGGTGGCAACGATGGCGTTCAGGATGGGGCTCGGAGCGTCTGGGAGGTGTTCCACGGCCCACGTCACCCCGTCCGGGGAGTACAGGAGCGATGGTGCGAGCTTGTCACCGGCGAAGGTGTTGCCGATGGCGACCAGGCCGCCGCCCGGGCCGCTCGCCACGTCGATCAGCCCAGGGTGGATGGGGTACTGCGTCTCATCCCACCCCGCCGACCGCGAGCCGACCGGGATGGTGGGCCAGTCGCCGAGCAGCGACCAGTGCACGCCATCGGTCGAACGCCAGATGTAGGTATCTGGAGGCGCGCCGACGATCGACCCGGGTGAAACCTCCGGGAACGAGTCCCGCTGACTGAAGGCGAGCAGCTCGTCATCACGGGCAACGAGGTGTCGCGGCCAGTGGTCAGTGCCCGGGTCGTACGCGACCGTCCAGTTCAGCCCGTCCGGCGAGGAGAAGATCCGAGCCGCAGGCCCGGCGTCCGTCTCGAGCATCCCGACGGCGACGTAGCTGTCGCGCCATGGCTCGACGTCGTCGAGATGAACGGTGAACGCCGGAGTCACCGGCCCCGACCAAGCCAGACCGGTCCAGGATGCCGGCGGTGCGGGCGTCGGCACCACCGTTGCGGTCGGCGCGGCCGTTGGCGTCGCGGGAGATGCGCTGGGCGTCGGTTCGACGGTCGGGGTCAGCGTCGCCGTCGGTGATAGCGATGGTTCGCCGCTGGTCGACGGTGCTGACCCGAAGCGCGGGACGAAGATGAACCCGAGCACCACCAGCGCAACGACCGCCACGGCGATCACGCTGATGACGGCGGGTGAGTGAATGTTCAGGACCGTGCTCTGGCGCAGCGGGCCGGTCGTCGGCGTTGACACGCATACCTCCTTCGGCGGGCTCACGCCGCCCGGGAACCGCGTCCCTCGGCGGACGCCCGATCGGAAGTCGAGATTCATCCAAGTTCGAGCCTGCGGGTCCCGGGCGGACGGCTCCAGAGCGCATCGGCCCGAATGCGAGGGGTCACCGGTCACGATCGAGCCCGTGGGACTACGCTTAGCGCATGACGAAGATCGGGTACGCATGCATGCTCGAGCAGTTCCATCCGACGGAGCTGCTCGACTGGGCCGAGCTCGCGGAGCGCCAGGGGTTCGACGCGGGGTTCCAGGTGAGCGAGCACTTCCACCCGTGGACGCCGGAGCAGGGGCAGTCGGCGTTCGCGTGGAGCTTCATGGGGGCGCTCGGACAGCGCACGTCGCTACCGTTCGGGACCGCCGTCACCTGCCCCGGCTTCCGCTACCACCCGGCGGTGATCGCGCATGCCTCGGCGACGCTCGGGGCGATGTACCCGGGGCGATTCTGGCTCGGGCTCGGTGCCGGAGAGGCGCTGAACGAGCACGTCATCGGCGGCGAATGGCCGGAGATCGGCGAGCGCAGCCGAATGATGTTCGAGTCCATCGAGATCATCTCGAAGCTGTTCAGTGGGAAGGTCGTGAAGCACGATGGCGAGTACTTCACCCTCGAGTCGGCGAAGCTCTACACGCGACCGGAGCAGCCGGTGCCGATCTACGTCGCGACCGCCGGACCGGTGAACGCGAAGAAGACCGGCAAGTTCGCCGACGGGATCATCACCGTCGGCGCGGCCGACGAGAAGATCGCGATGCTCTGGGACAAGTTCCGCGAGGGCGCCGCGGAGGCCGGCAAGGATGCATCGGCCATGAAGACGCAGCTCCAGATCCACGTCAGCTGGGCCCCCACCCAGGAAGAGGCCGAGCGGAACGCCCTGACGGAGTGGCCCAACGGCGGCATGCCGTTCCCGAAGCAGGACATCAAGAATCCCGAGGACTTCGCGAACATCGCGAAGCTCGTGCGGATCGAGAACTTCGCGAATCGGATGCTCATCAGCCCGGACCTCGAGGAGCACACCGCGCAGATCCAGAAGTTCGTCGACATGGGCTTCGACGAGATCTATCTCCACAACGTCGGCCGAGATCAGGCCGCCTTCATCCGCACGTTCGGCGAGCGGGTCCTCCCGAACCTCAGGCTGACCTAGGCGGCGCCTCCTCGGCGAGCGGGACCCGACGGAATACGCGGCAACGGGACGGCGCGGATCGCCTTCAGGACAGGTCGAACCACGCGCGGATGCGGCGGGTGACCGTGAGATCCCCGGTGGCCACCTCGGTGGCGATGTCGGCGGATTCGGCCATCCGCATCATCCCCATCTTCGGCATCGGCGGACCACCGAAGTCCGCCTCCTCCTCGATGCGCAGCACGTCGCCAAGCTTCACCCCGGCGGCGGCCGCCAGCACGGC
This sequence comes from Candidatus Limnocylindria bacterium, assembly GCA_036380155.1. GTDB lineage: Bacteria > Chloroflexota > Limnocylindria > QHBO01 > QHBO01 > JACDBZ01. Next base: position 1,614 of record DASVFG010000150.1, on the reverse strand, counting down.
GCCCTTCGCCTGCGCTGCCGCCACTGCGGCCTCGAGGGCCTCGTGCTCCGCGGCCGATGGATCCGCCGCCCCCATCTGCGCGCCGTGCACCTCGTTCGCCCCCGCCGACACGACGCCATCGAGCACGTCGCCCAGCTGATCGAGGTCGCGGACGCGTGCCGTCATCCGCCGCTCGACGCGGTAGCCGGTGAGGCGCTGTCCCTTCCGGTAGTCGTACTGCGGGTGGATTCCGACGTCCGGGGCGTTGATGTCGCCATCGGCGAGCTTCAGCTCGCGGAGGCGGGCCAGGACGGCAGACGCACGGGTGTTCACGTCATCCCGGGTCGGCGCGAGCTCCTTGCCGTCGGCGCTCACGGTGAACGACACGATCGCGAGATCCGGAGCGACCGACGCCTCGCCCGTCGCGGAGACACTGATCCAGCGCTTGTCAGCCATGAACCTCCTCATTCCACCGATTCGAAGACGGCGGCGATCCCCTGCCCGACGCCGATGCACATCGTGGCCAGGCCGTACCGCGCGCCACGCCGTCGCATCTCATGCGCCAGCGTCGCAACCAGCCGCGCCCCCGACGCGCCGAGCGGATGGCCGATGGCGATCGCGCCGCCATTGACGTTCACGCGCTCCGGGTCCAGCCCGAGCTCCCGGATGACGGGCAGCGCCTGCGCCGCGAACGCCTCGTTCAGCTCGACGAGGTCGAGGTCGTCGACGCTCAGCCCTGCGCGGTCGAGCGCGAGGCGGGACGCCGGGATCGGGCCGAGGCCCATCGTCGCCGGATCGACCCCGGCGACCGCGGACGACACGAGGCGGGCCATCGGTCGCAGCCCGAGCTCGGTGGCGCGCGCCGCGCTCGTCACCAGGACCGCGGCCGCGCCGTCGTTGATGCCGGAGGCATTGCCCGCGGTGACGGATCCCGACGCGTCCCGCTTGAACGCCGGTTTCAGGCCGGCGAGCGACTCGAGCGTGGCGTCGGGTCTCGGGTGCTCGTCGGTGTCGAAGGGCCGCGTCGCCTTGCCATCGGGGACATCGATCGGGACGACCTCGTCCACGAAGCGGCCGGCGGCGTGCGCATTCCCCCAGCGCTGCTGGCTCGTCAACGCGAACCGGTCCTGGTCCTCGCGGCTCACCCCGCAGCGCTCGACGACGTTCTCCGCGGTCTCCCCCATCGAGTAGGGGTAGTACGCGTCCGCCAGGCGCGGGTTCGTGAACCGCCAGCCGAGGGTGGTATCGAACAGGGTCTGCTCCCCGCGTGGGAATGCCGCCGATGCCTTGGCGATGACGAACGGGGCGCGCGTCATCGATTCCACCCCGCCCGCAACGAACACCTCGCCGTCGCCGGCGACGATCGCGTGGGCCGCACCGATGACCGCCTGGAGCCCCGAGCCGCACAGCCGGTTGACCGTCTGGCCGGGAACCTCGACCGGCAGACCGGCGAGGAGCGCGGCCATGCGGCCGACGTTGCGGTTGTCCTCGCCCGCCTGGTTTGCGGCACCGAGCACGACATCGTCCACGGCCCTTGGGTCGATCCCGGTGCGCTCGACGAGGGCGCGGATGACGTGCGCCGCGAGGTCGTCTGGTCTGACGTCCTTCAGCGCCCCGCCATAGCGTCCGAACGGG
>DASVFG010000149.1:0-5907 GCA_036380155.1 Candidatus Limnocylindria bacterium | reverse complement strand
CTCTCCCCCCGGCCGCGGTTTGACCTCGTGGTCAACCTGCTGTCGGCACAGGCCGCCGTGGAGGGCTCGATCGTCGTGCAGGGTGGCCGACAGTGGCGGCCGTTCGTCCACGTGAGCGACGTGGCCGACGTCCTCGCTGCCTGCGTCACCGCACCGTCCGCCAACGTGAGCGGCAAGGTGCTCAACGTCGGCTCGGATGCGGAGAACTACACGATCGGCGCCATCGCCGAGCTCGTGCGCGAGGCCGTGCCCGGAACGTCGGTGCAGTACACGGCCGAGGATGACCGCCGCAACTATCGCGTCGCGTTCAGTCGTCTCGCACAGGCGGTCGGGTTCGGTCCGACGACATCGGTGTCGGCAGGCATCGCCGAGACGCGTGACGCGCTCGAGGCCGGAGCGATCGCGGACTTCCGCGCCATCTCGCACTCCAACGTCCGCGCCTTCAGCGAGCGGCTCGCCGCCCGTCCGTCGCGCCGCATGACGCCGGTCGAGCGGGTTCGGACGCCGGTCGGAGACCTCGTCAGCCGCTGACGAGCCGGGGACGGAGGACGTCCCGGATCGCCGCCACCACGCGGTCGACGTCCGCGTCGGTCATACCGGGCCAGATCGGGAGCGAGATCACGCGCTCGAACTCGCGGTCGGCCGCCGGGAAGGCGTCGCCCTCGCGCACCCACGTGCGGCGGTAGTACGGGTGCTGGTGGAGCGGGATGAAGTGCACGCTGGTGCCGATTCCCCGCTCGCGAAGCGCCTCGATCACCTCGTGGCGCTCGATCGTGAGTCGCTCGAGCCGCAGCCGGACGATGAAGAGGTGCCAGGCATGTGACCCGTCCGGCGCGTCCTGCGGCAGCTCGACGGCGTCCGCCACATCCGACGCGGCGAGTTCGGCGCGATACCGCCGTGCCAGGGATCGCCGGGCTCCGAGAAGCTCATCGGCGCGCGTGAGCTGGACGGTCCCGAGCGCAGCGGCGAGGTCCGTCATGTTGTACTTGAAGCCGGCGGCCTCCACCTCGTAGTACCAGGAGCCAGCCGCGGTGTACCGCTTCCAGGCGTCGCGGCTGATCCCGTGCAGCGACATCTGGCGCGCTCGATCCGCGATGGCCGGATCGGCGGTGACGAGCATGCCGCCCTCGCCGGTGGTGATCGTCTTCGTCGCGTAGAAGGAGTAGACGCCGACCCGTCCGATCGTGCCCGCAAGCCGATCTCCCTCGCTGGCGATCCGGCTGGGAAAGGCGTGGGCGGCGTCCTCGACGACCGGGATGCCGCGCGCTTCGAGCTCGCGGACGAGCGGTCCGATGGCCATCGGCAGACCGGCGATGTGGACGGCCATCACAGCGCGCGTCCTCTCGGTGATGGCAGCGCGGATCGCGACGGGATCCGCATTCAGGGTGGCCGGGTCGATGTCGACGAGCACCGGTCGCGCGCCGAGATAGGTCACCACCTCGGCCGTCGAGGTGAACGTCCACGTGGGCACGATCACCTCGTCCCCGGGGCCGACCCCGAGCGCTTCGAGCGCGAGGTGCAGGCCCGCCGTCGCCGAGTTCAATGGCACGGCGTGCGGCGCGCCGACGAATGCCGCGAACGCCTCGGCGAACGCCTGCGTACGAGGGCCCGTCGTCAGCCAGCCGGAGTCGAGGACCTCCATCACGGCGTCGCGCTCGCGCTCGGTGAGAGATGGACGGGCAAAGGCAAGGAAGGCATCGGCGCTCATCGGAACAGGACTCTCCGCGCGGTGGCGAGGATGATCCGGACGTCGAGCCGGAGGCTCTGATGGTCGAGGTAGCGCGCGTCGAGCTCGAGCTTGCGCGGCAGGACCTCGGTGCGGTACTGGGCGTCGGGGTCCGGCCCGTCGAGGAGCGCCGCCTCGTTCACGTACGCGAGCTGTGCAAGCCCGGTGATGCCGGGGAGGGCGGTGAACACGCGACGGTGCAGCGGGTGATCCCAGTCGACGTTGCGCGGATCCTCAGGCCGCGGCCCGACGAGGGACATGTCGCCGCGGACAACGTTCCACAGCTGTGGCAGCTCGTCGAGCTTCGTGCGACGCAGCAGACGTCCGATGCGCGTGATCCGCGGATCTTCGTGCCCGGTCACGGACCCGCCGGGAGCCCCGGTCCGCATCGTGCGGATTTTCAAGACGTCGATCGGCCGCCCGTTGCGCCCGACGCGAACCGCGTGAAAGAGCAGCGGCCCGGGATCGTGGGTGAGGGCCATGGCGAGGCGGACGAGTGGCGCCAGCGGCAGGGTCGCCAGGAAGAGCGGTGTCGCGATCGCGAGGTCGAGCACGCGCTTCCCCGATGGGGAGCCGCTCATCGGTGACGCGTCGCCTGGATGGCGGGTGGGCGGCGGTCCCAGCCGCCGGACGCGAGCGCGAGCACACCCGCGGTGAGGAGGAAGCCGATGGCCGCGCCGGCGACGGCGAAGGCCCAGGGCCGTGGCGTCTCCGAGTCCGCCGGCGGTTCGGCTGGCTCGACGATGGTGAGCTCGTTCGATCCGACGTCAGCGAGCAGCGAGATGGCCGACGCCCGACTCGCCCGGAGCGTCGTGAGCTGATCCTCGAGCTGCGCGATGCGCTCCTCGTCCGGCGTGAAGTCGTCGAGCTGCTCGTCGAGCTCCGCGGAGACGCGCTCGAGGTCGGCAGTGATGCGCTCCAGGTCGGCTGTCAGCTGGGCGGCGATATCGACCTGCGGATCGGCAGCCGCCGGAGAGCGCGCAAGCAGCTCGTCGGCGATGCCGTTCGCGAGGTCCGCCGCCTGGTCGGCGGAACCCGCGACCGCCGTGACCACGAGCACGGGACCGCCCGTCGGCGTGCGGACGGTGATCCGGTCCTCCACGTCGGCAATCGGCTCGTCGATGCCGGCTGCCTCGGCAGCGATCGCGAGCACGGGCCGCGTCGTCGCGAGTTCCGCGTACGTCTCCGTGAGCGACTGTGCAGCGGCGATCTGATCGGTCCCCGGGGCCACGGCGCTCAGCAGCCGGCCGACGAGGAGGCTCGCCTCAGCCCGGTAGGTCGGAGGCAGCTGCGTTCCGATCGCGACGGCCACGGCCGCGCCGACGAGCGCCGCGACCACCGCGCGCAGCAGCGCCCCCCACAGCGTGCGCCACCCGAGCCTCACGCTGGCGTCTCCGTTCGTCGATCCGTCCATGGCGTCATTCGGCCCCGAGTATACGGATGGATGCCGGCGCGTCGGTGGGACCACCCCGGGGGACCTTCGACCCATGGGCGTCCGGGGGCCCGATCGGCGACACTGGCACCGATGCCCATGTGGTCGATTGCCGCTCGTCGACGCACGTCGATGCGGCGGCTCATGCTCGCGATCAGTGCCGTCCTCGCCCTCGGGCTCCTGCCGAACCCGGCCGTCGGCGCTCCGACCGGCGATGGAGCACGCCGGTCGCCGGCCGCGACGAGCGCGTCGTTCACCGATATCGCCGCGTCTCCGTTCGAGGCCGACATCCGGTGGGCAGCCGACGCCGGCATCGTCCAGGGCTGCGAGCCGACGCGATTCTGCCCGCGCGCTCTTGTGGCGCGTGAGCAGATGGCGAGCTTCCTGGCGCGAGCGTTCGGCCTGCCGACCACCGGCACGGACTACTTCACCGACGACGAGACCTCCTCGCACGAGTCGATGATCAACGCGACCGCGGACGCCGGGATCGCGGCCGGTTGCGCGAGCGACCGGTTCTGCCCGAAGGCGGGCGTCACGCGGGCCGCGATGGCGGCCTTCCTCGCCCGCGCCCTCGACCTCGGCCCGACGACCCGCGACTTCTACGGCGACGACGAGAACTCGGGCCATGACGCCGCGATCAACAGCCTCGCAGCCGTTGGCGTCACGACCGGGTGTGGCTGGGATCGCTACTGCCCGAACACGGTGATCACCCGGGAGCAGCTCGCGGCGTTCCTGCGGCGGGCGATCGCCCCGCGCAGCGTGGCGCCACCACGGACGTTCCTCGCCACCGACTATGGCGCGAACGGCGGCGACACCCTCGATGACACGCTCGCCATCCAGCGAGCGATCAATGCCGCCGCGAACGCGGGCGGCGGGGTCGTGCGGCTCGGGGCCGGGCGGTTCAAGGTCCGGACCATCGACGTGCGGAACGGCGTCGCGCTCGAGGGCGCGGGGCCGGGATCCACCACGATCGCCGCCATCGGCGAACCCGGCAAGGGCACCGTGTACTCCGACGACACGAGCGGCATCCGCGTCGCGCATCTCACCGTGCAGGGTCGCGGGGTCAGCGGTGGCACCGCGGACGAGATCCTCGTCTACCTGCTCGACGTCGCGGACTCCTCGTTCGAGGATCTCGCGATCGACCGAGCCCAGGGCATCGGCATGCAGTTCGAAGGCTCCGGTTCGGTGCGGAACACGGTCACCGACGTGACGATCACGAGCACGTACACACGGGGCAGCGGATACCACGGCATCGCGTTCTGGCTCTACGCGGGGGCCAGCCACACGATCGTGAGCAACCTCGTGACGGACGGGTCCGATCGTGGCGGGGTGGCGGTGGACGCCGGCACGGTCGGCATGATCGGCGGATCACAGCCGCGCTACAACCGCTTCGACGGCCTCGAGATCCGTCGTGCCGGGCGGCGCGACATCGGCTCGGCGGCAATCAGCCTCCTCGGTTCGTACGCCACCACGATCCAGCACTTCTCGATCCTCGACTCCGGCTACGGGGCCGGGATCTCGCTCCAGCAGGACCAGACCGGCTGGGGGCAGGACCACGCGGTGATCGAGCACGGGACGATGAAGGACATCGGGCTCATGGCGTTCGACTTCGAGAGCGCTCGTCACAATCGCATCCACGACGTGGCCGTCAGCAACATCGGACGGCATCCGGTCGGCAAGAACTACCTCGTCGTCTTCACTCGGTCGGGAGTCAACGCCGGCGTGACCCTCAACGGGACCGCCGACAACCGCGTGACCGACGTCACCATCAGCCAGAACGCGGGACGCTACGACGCGGGTGCCCACCTGAATTCGCTCGTCGTGCCGGTGCTGCGAAACCACATGACGCTCGGCGGATGGGGATCGCCGCCCGACGGCACGTACGTCATCTCGGGAACGCGGTCGCCGCTGAGCGGGCCGGACGCCAACACCTTCGACTGAGCTGGTACCCATCGAGGCGCGTCACGCCTCGTACACTGGCGCCCCTGCGCAGGAGCATCGTCGGCCCGTGAGCTCATCCGTGCCCGCATCCCCCGCCGCGACCACCCGCGGCGGCTCCCTGGCCGTGCTCGCCTGCGCGCTCATCGTCGGCGCGACCGGCGCCGGCCTTGCTGCCGAAGCGGGCACGCGCGTTCCGCAGCTGCTGGTGGCCGGGGTCGGGCTCTCAGCCCTCGTCGCACTCGCCTTCGCCGGCCGCTGGGGCCGCGCCGCAGCGGTCGCGGGCAGCGGCGCGTACGTGGCGATCCTGCTGTGGGCGTACCAGGACGCCATCGCGCCGACCTACGGGTATCAGGGGCTCATCGACCGCGCGCCGTCCGCGTCGGCGGTCACCACGGCCGTCGTCCTGGCCGTCCTGCCGAGCCTCTGGCTGCCGGTCGCTCATCGGCGGCCGTCGGCGGTCGTCGCCTGGTTCCTCTACGTCCTGGGCTACGTGCCGGCGATCGTCGTCCCGACCTTCATCGCGCGTCAGCCGGAGACGACGACGCTGCCGACGTCCCTCGCGATGCTCGGATCGATGGCGTGCATCGGCGTCGCGGCCGCCATTCGTGTCCCGTACGTTCGGCGTCCGACCCCGAGCGCTGCGACGTACGTCGCCGGCATCGTCGTGTTCGCGATCGCGGTCGACGTGTACCTCCTCGCCACGTTCGGTGTCAGCTTCGACCTCCCTGACCTCGGGGAGGTCTACGACGTCCGGTCGGCCTTCCGCGGAGCGGTCGGGGGCGGTATCGGCGCGGTCGCCGCGGGGTAC
>DASVFG010000148.1:0-4666 GCA_036380155.1 Candidatus Limnocylindria bacterium | reverse complement strand
GTACCCCGGCAGGGCGCGGCCCGATGCGCAACGGGTCGTGAGCGCCACCGGAACGCCGTCCGCCATGAGGTCGCGGGCCGCCTCGAGCAGCGGCGGCGCGGTGTTGCCCGACCCGGTGGCCGCGACGACGAGGCCCGCCGGGCGCCGGGCAGCGGCGGCCGAGACGATCTCGGCGTCGTCGAGGACCGCGGTGACGAGCGGGACGGGCAGCGCGGCGTGCGCCGGAATGGTCGACAGTCGCCCGTGGAACGCGCGGCGACGCTGGAGGGTGACGTGGGCGCGCACCACCGTCCCGAGCCGTCCGGCGTTCGGGCTCTGGAACGTCGCATAGGCATGGGTATGCGTCTTGCGCACGTCGTCGGCGGCGTGCAGCTCGCCGGCCATGGCGACCACGACGCCCTCGCCGGCCAGTCGTGCATCGGCCGCGGCGGCGACGGCGTTGCGGAGGTTCTCCGGTCCGTCGTAGCCCTCCTGGGAGGCCGATCGCATGGCGCCGACCACCACCACCGGCTTGTCCGGCAGCGGCAGGAGGTCCCAGGCGAACGCGGTCTCGTCGAGGACGTCGGTGCCTTGGACGACGACGGCACCGTCGATCTCCGGCCGGACAAGCGCCGCGTCCAGGCGCCGGCCGATGTCGAGCACCTGGTCGAACGAGAGGTGCGAGGCCGGCACGAGCCCCCAGTCGATCGGCTCGACGTCGGCGACCGCGTCGAGACCGGGCACCGAGGCGAGGAGCTCCTCGGCGCGGAGCGTCGGCACGTTGGCGGCCGGACCGTCCGCGCTGCGCATGGCGATCGTGCCGCCGGTGAAGAGGACGGCGATCCGCGGCATGCCGACGATCCTAGCGCCCGGCAACCGCTTCGGACCGACCGATTAGAATTCCTGCTCCCAGCCGTCCTACCGACGTAATCCGCATTGGACCGAGCATGTCCCGAGCCATGATCGAGGCCGTCGGCCTCCACAAGAGCTTCGGCGAGACGCGCGCGCTGCGCGGCCTCGACCTGAGCGCGCAGGAAGGGACGATCCTTTGCGTCCTCGGGCCGAACGGCGCCGGCAAGACGACGGCCGTCCGCATCCTCACCACCCTCACCCGGCCCGATTCCGGGTCCGCGACGGTCGCCGGCGTCGACGTCCTCCGCCATCCCGACGAGGCGCGCAAGCGCATCGGCGTGGCCGGGCAGTACGCCTCGCTCGACGAGCTCCTCACCGGGCGCGAGAACCTCGGCATGATCGGGCGGCTCTACCGCCTCAACGGCACTGACGTGAAGCAGCGGGCCGATGCGCTCATCGAGCGCTTCGAGCTGAACGACGCGGCGGATCGGCCGTTGAAGACGTACTCCGGGGGCATGCGGCGCCGACTCGACCTCGGGGCTGCCCTCATGTCCGAGCCACCGGTCGTCTTCCTCGACGAGCCGACCACCGGCCTCGACCCCAAGGGCCGGCTGTCGATGTGGGATCTCATCGCGGAGCTCGCCAAGGGCGGCACCACGGTCCTCATGACGACCCAGTACCTCGAGGAGGCCGATGTCCTCGCCGACGACATCGCCGTGATCGATCACGGCACCGTCATCGCGCACGGCACGGCAGACGAGCTCAAGCGCCAGACCGGCGGCGAGCGCCTCGAGGTTCGCATCAGCGACGCGCCGTGGCTCGATGCCGGACGCCGCGTCCTGGAGGGCCTCGGAAGCGGCGCGGCGCGGGTCGACGAGGAGGCGCGCACGATCAGCGTCCCCGTCACCGAGCATGGGGCGATCCTCACTCGCGCGATCCGCGACCTCGACGCGGCCGGGGTCCACGTCGATGACATCGGATTCCGCCGACCGACGCTGGACGAGGTATTCCTGTCGATCACCGGACGTCCCGCCGAGGCGTCCGCCGAGGAGGTGGCATCGTGACCGGCATTGCAGCCTGGACGTCGGACTCGCTCGAGATGGTCCGGCGCAACCTCATCCACATCAAGCGCACGCCGGAGCTCCTCCTCGACGTCACGCTCAGCCCGATCATGTTCGTGCTGCTCTTCAGCCTCGTGTTCGGCGGCGCGATCCCGACGCCCGGCGTCGACTACACGAGCTACCTCATGGCCGGCATCTTCGTGCAGACCATCGCGTTCGCCGGCATCTACACCTCGGTGCTGCTGGCGAACGACCTCCAGAAGGGGATGATCGACCGCTTCCGCTCGCTGCCGATGACGCAGTCGTCGGTCCTGACCGGCCGCACGATCACCGACCTCCTGCGCGCGATGCTGGCCATCGCGATCATGTGGGTGGTGGGCATGCTCGTCGGCTTCCGGCCGGCGGGCGGCATCGGCGCGAACGTCCTCGCGATCGGGCTCATGCTCCTCTTCGGCTTCGCGCTCTCGTGGCTCGGCGTCGCGGCCGGCTCGCTGGTCCGGACCCCGGAAGCGCTCCAGGGCATCATCTTCGCGGTCGTGTTCCCGCTGACGTTCGTCAGCAGCGCGTTCGTGCCGACCGAGACGATGCCGGACTGGCTCGAGTGGTTCGCGAACCGGCAGCCGATGACGCTGGTGACCGACGCGGTCCGCAGCCTCACGCTCGATGGCGTCGGTGGACCGGCGTTCATCCCGGCCGTCCTGTGGTCGCTCGGGATCCTGCTCGTGGCGTTCCCGCTCGGGCTCTGGCTCTACAACCGTCGAACCACCCAGTAGGTCCGCGGAGTCAGCCGCCGGCGAGCCGCTCGACGAGGCGACGCTCATCCGGGCCGAACCATGGCGGAGTGCCGGCCGCAGCGTTCGACCGCGCGTGCGCGACCGACGTCGTGGCCGGGATCGCCACGGTTACGCGTGGATCGCTGAGGGACCACTTCAGGAGCGCCTGCGGCCACGTGGTGACCCCGAACGGGGCGAGCGACTCCAGCTCGGCCGGCCGCGGCGGGCGGCGAAGCAAGGAGCCCTCACCGAACGGCCGCATGACGATGACGCCGAGTCCGAGCTCGGCGGCGAGCGGCAGCACGCGCGCCTCGGCCGAGCGTTCGTGAGGGTTGAGCGGGACCTGGATCGCCTGGATGCGTCCGGTCCGCATGACCCTCTCGAGCTCGTCGAGGGCGGACGCCGCATAGTGGGTCACCCCGATGGCGCCGACCGATCCGCGCTCGCGCAGCGCCTCGAGCTCGCTCACTCGGCGCTCCCAGGCCACGAGGTTGTGCACCTGGTAGAGGTCGACGCGGCCGCCGAACGTCTGGAGGGCGAAGGCGATCTGGCGGCGCGCCGCCTCGTCGTCCTCGGTCCACACCTTGGTGGCGACGAACGCGTCCGGGCGACGAGCGCCGAGCGCCCGTCCCAGCACGCCTTCCGCCGCGCCGTACATCGGCGACGAGTCGAAGACACGCGTCCCGGCCCCGAGCGCCGCATCCACCACCGCACGGGCGTCCGCTTCCGCGCGGGGACCGCGCACATCGAAGGTCCGCCAGGTTCCCATGCCGACCACGGGGACCTCGATTCCGGTGGCACCCAGCGGGCGCCGCTCCATGGTCACCGGGCGCGCGGGGTCGTCTTCCGCGGCTTGGGCACCTTCGGCGGCAGCGTCCGCACGTAGTCGGCGGCAAGCTCCACCATTGCGCGCGCCGCATCCGGGTCGGTCGCGACCTCGACGGGGAGGGCGAGGTATTCACGCATCGGCCGCCCGGCCATCGGCTCGAACGTCGTCCACCCGGCGGCGAGGCGCGGGGTTCGCTCCGCGTCCGGGAGCCGGACGATCCACGACTCCTGGTGGAGTCCGGTGACCATGTTGCCGCCGACGAACCCGGCGGGGTAGCCGAACATCTGGCGTCGCTCGAGGCCGTCGATCCCGGCGGTCGCCGCCTCGAAGCGCTCCACGAGCTCGTGCGATGACTTCCGCCATGCGTCGCCTGCCATCGGTTCCTCCTCGTGGACGGTCGCGGGTTCGCGTGCGTCGATGGTAGTGGCGTACGCTGCCGGCATGTCTTCCACCCCCGGCGCGCCGGATCCCGCCGAGGTCGTCCGTCCCCTCCTGCGCGTCCGCCAGGTACGCGACTTCACCGACGAGCCGATCCCGGAACCCGTGATCGACGCTATCGCCGACGCCGCGCGCTGGTCGGGCTCGAGCCGCAACGCCCAGCCGTGGCGGTTCATCGTCGTCCGCGACCCCACCACCATCCGGGCCATGGCGGACGCCGGAATGCCGCAGACCCGCGCGCTCGCCACCGCCACCGCCGCCATCGCGATCGTCATGCCCGAGGCGCCGGGCGCCGGCATCGCGAACGCGTACGACGAGGGCCGTGCGGCGGAACGGATCCTGGTGAGCGCCTCGCTCCTCGACCTCGGCGCCGCGATCGCATGGGTCCGTGGCGACGTGCGCACCGCGATCGGGGCGCAGCTCGGCGTGCCGGACGGGTGGTTCGTGCGGACGGTCGTGGCGCTCGGCCATCCGACGGAGCAGGCTCGACGGCCGAAGTCGGCGCCCGGTGCGGCCCGGCTCCCGCGCGACGAGACCGTCCGATCCGGGCAATGGTGAGCCGGACCGACCGACCTCGGCGGGTGTAGGCTCGGCGCGCTACGTGCATTCGGGCTGAACATGAGCGCCACCACCGAGCGGACCGCGGACCTCCTGCTCAACGTCGATCGCCGGCGCGGGCGAGTCGTGAGCTCCCTCCAGGGAGCGCTGCGCGCCGCGATCCACGCGGGGCGGCT
>DASVFG010000147.1:0-6229 GCA_036380155.1 Candidatus Limnocylindria bacterium | reverse complement strand
GCCGGCTTCGGCGCAGCACCGCTCTTCCAGCGGTCGGGAGGCTCCGTGCCGGTGGTGGCCGCGCTCGATGCGCAGCTCGGCCTGAAGACGCTCATGGTCGGCTTCGCCAACCCGACCGGCAACTTCCACGCGCCGAACGAGTGGATGAGCCTCCGGAACCTCCGCGACGGGACGGCGTCCCTCGTCCACCTGTGGGCGGAGCTCGGCCGGATGCGTGCCGAGGAGCTCCGCGGCTGACCGTGCTACGGTAGCCCGCGACACAGGTTTCAGCAGGTTTTCCGCCCCGTGCCCGACCGCCCCACCGTGCCCGACGCCCCTTCCCACGACCCCGACGACCCCTGGCTGCCGCTGGGCGCGGCGTCACGGCTCGTGGGCGTCGGACCGGACACGCTCCGTCGCTGGGCCGATTCGGGGAAGGTGCAGAGCTACCAGACCCCGGGCGGCCATCGGCGGTTCCTGCGCTCCAGCCTCGAGGCGATGATCAACCAGCCGCGCCGCCAGCGCTACGGGATGGAGCGACTCCCGAGCTCGACCCAGACGATGGCCGGTGAGCTCCATCGGCGCATGCAGCGCACCGGGTTCGCCGGACAGCCGTGGCAGGCGCGCCTCTCGGTGGAGGAGCGCGACGAGTTCCGCCGCTGGGGCCAGCGGACGTTCCAGCTCGTCATCGAGTACGTCGCCGCCTCGAAGAAGGCGGAGCGCCAGCTCCTGCTCGAGGAGGCCGAGAAGATGGGTGCCCTCTACGGCAGCGAGGCGTCGAAGGCCGGGCTCACCCTGGCCGAGACGGTCGAGGCATTCCTCTTCTTCCGGTCGCCGGTGCTCGACGCGATCACCGGCCACCTTCGCCGACGGTCGGCCGATGTGGCGGACGTGACGAGCGCGTTCCACGAGGCGAACGCGGCCATCGACGGCGTGCTCGTGGCGCTCGTCTCCTCGCACCGCGAGGGCTGAGGCGCCGCCTACTCGACGATCGCGAGCTCGGTCGACGTCGTGTTGAGGCGCTCGCCACCGGTCGCGGTGCACACCACGATGTCCTCGATCCGGGCGCCCCAGGTGTCGGGCACGTAGATCCCCGGCTCGATGCTGAACGCATTGCCTTCGACGAGCGGCTGCGGGTTGGAGGCCACGACGTACGGCTCCTCGTGGGTTTCCATGCCGATGCCGTGGCCGGTGCGGTGGATGAACTGCTCCCCGTAGCCCGCGTCGGTGATCCGCTCGCGCGCCACGGCGTCGATGTCGGCGGCCGGCACGCCGGGGCGGACCGCCTCGCACGCCGCGGCCTGCGCGTCACGGAGGACCGCGAAGAGCGCCGCGAACTCGCGCGGCGGCTCGCCGACGAAGGCGGTCCGGGAGGTGTCGCTGGCGTAGCCGCCGAGCGAGCCCCCGATGTCGAGCACGATGGCGTCGCCCGGCTCGATGACACGGCCTCCGGGCGTGTGGTGCGGGGAGGCCGAGTTCTGCCCGCTCGCGACGATCGCGAACTCCGCGGTCTCGTGGCCCGCGACCAGCAGGTGCTCGCGGATCCGGGCGCTGACCTCGGCCTCGGTGCGGCCGGACAGGCGTTCGGATGTGATGGCGCGCATGGCGGCATCGGCGGCGGCCGCGGCCGCGCGCAGGCGATCGATCTCCTCGACCGACTTCACGGCGCGCAGCGCGCTCATCGTCGGGCCGGCCTCGACGACCTGGGCCGGCTCCACGGCCGCGCGCAGGCGGAGCGCGAAGCGGGCCCACATCTGGTCCTGGACGGCGACGCGCATCGCCGAGCCGACGAGGAGGCGCACGACCTGGATCGGGTCGTCGGTCTCGTCCCAGGCGACGAGCTCGATCTCGTCGGCCAGCTCGCCGAGCTCGTGCCGGGCCAGCGGCTCCTCGAGTCGCGGCAGGACGAGGATCGGCGCGCCCTCCGCCCGCAGGACGAGGCAGGTGAGTCGCTCCAGGGCCGGCGCGCGGTAGCCGAGCAGGTAGGCGTAGTCGGGCGACGGCGTGATGAGGAGGGCATCGATCCCTCGCTCCCCCGCCGCCTCGGCCGCCGCCGCCAGGCGATCGGCATGGACCGTGCTGGGAAAGGGGGCGGTGGCGGAGGCGAGGAGGCTCATGGCGGGGAGCCTACCACCGAAGGGACCATTGACCGCCGCATGCCGGCCGGCATCATGGAACGGTCGTGGAACGTGTGACAATGTCCTACATCCGGTCATCCATCCACTGCCGGATGGGCTCGAGGGCGAACCGATTCGAACTGGCATGAGGGGGGCGCGCGGCATCCGCGGGCGTCGGGCGATGCGGTCGGTGGCCGCCGTGGCGATGCTCGCGCTCGTGCTGTCGTGGGCACCCCATGCGACCCTCGCGGCCGATCCACCGGCCGTCTCGGCAGCGCGTGAGCTCGCCCGCCTCCACGGCGGATCCGCCACGGATTACGCGCTCGTCCACGAGGGCGGAGCGCCGTCGGACGACAGCGGCATCGCCTGGTCCGGGAAATTCGTCGATGTCCGGACCGGCGAGCTGCGTACCGCCTATCGGCTGACGGACGGCCGCGTCGGGGACTCCCGCATCCTGGCCGATCGCGTCGCCGCCGAGGTTGCGGCGGCCACCGCCGCACCGTTCGAGGCGAAGGCCGACCGGCCGCTGCGCGACGCGGTTGCCGCCGCGCGGATGGCGACCACGACCCTGCCCGTGGCCGCCTGGCTCGACGTCGACGTGGAGCCGGCCGAAGCCGCGGTGCGTGCTCGGCATCCCGAGGTCACGTGGCTCGCCGGCCGCCCGATGGCGACGACCCTCGACGAGGTCCGCGCGCTGCGCGGCGAGCTGTGGGCCGCGCGACGCGACGCCTACGCCGCGGCCGCCGACGCGTTCCGGAGCGAGGTCGAGGCCGCCGGCGGATCGATCGGGTACGTGAGCACCTCGGCGCCGCTCGTCTTCCTCGACGTGCCAGCGGCCGGCGTCACCGCGCTCGCGGAGCGAGCCGAGGTCCGCAGTCTCGGGCTGGAAGGCGCCTGGGAGACCCAGATGTCGAGCGCCGGCGCCACGGTGCGCGCCGACTGGACCTCGGGGTCCGGCGACCAGGGCAACGGCGCGCGGGTCGCCGTGGTCGAGTATCACAACGTCCACAACAGCGGCGACATGGCCGGCCAGGTCGTGCGCTCCTACAGCACGACCGGCACGCTCGCCTACCGCTCCGGGGCCGGCGACCACCCGACGTGGGTCGCCGGCGCGGTCGCCTCGAAGGGCACCTACCGCGGGACGGCACCCGGCGCGGACATCGTCTCGGCCTCGACCGGCGGGTACTCGCCGAGCCTCACCACCGACCGCCGGATCATCGCGGCGGCGGACTGGTCGGTCGCGGCGAGCGGCGGCGACGCGGACATCGTGAACGCCAGCATCGGCCAGGACACCGCCACGGGGGCCGAGGAGGCGCGCCGCTACTTCGACTCCATCGGCTGGGAGGACGGCCGTCTCGTGGTCGCCGCGGCCGGCAACTTCAGCACGTTCGGCAACTGGGACGTGGTGTCGCCGGGGACCGGCTACAACGTCCTCACCGTGGGCGGCGTGGACGACCGCAACACCGGAGGCTGGGGCGACGATCGGCTCTGGTATGTCCCGGGCTCGGACGGCGCGAACTACCGCGATCGGACCGATGCGAGCTGGAACCAGCACGGCGACTACAACAAGCCGAACCTCTCCGCGCCGTCGGTGAACGTGCGCACCGCGAATGGCATCTACGGGGCGGGCACGAGCATCGCCTCGCCGATCGTCGCCGGCCTCGCTGCCCAGCTGGTTGCCCGCTCGCCCACCCTGGCCACCTGGCCGGAGGGCACCCGCGCGCTCCTCATGGCGGGCGCCCTGCGACGCACGCCGATGCCGGATGGCTCGCTGAGCGCCGACCACGAGGGCGTCGGCACCGCCGACGCGCGCTGGTCGAACCGGCTCCTCGACAACGGCGAGTACGGCGGCTACCGGATCGGCGCGATGAACGGCTCGACCGTCGTGCAGGAGATCGCGGTCGTCCGCGGCCAGCGAGTCCGGGTGGCGCTCGCGTGGAGCAGCCACACCTCGGGAAGCTCGAACACCGGCAAGTCCGACACGCTCACCGCGGATCTCGATCTGCGCGTCACCGGCCCCGACGGCGCGACCGTGTGGGGCGCCACGTTCGACAACGCCAACGAGACGGTCGACATCACGGCCGGCTCGACCGGCACGATGCGCATCGAGATCCGCGCCGCCCGCTTCGACGCCGCCGAGGAGCCGTACGGGCTGGCGTGGGCGAAGGCCGGCCCGTTCTTCGACGCCGACGACTCCCCGTTCCGCAGCTCGATCATCTGGGCCTTCACCGAGGGCATCGCCAGCGGGTGCAGCGCGACCCGCTTCTGCCCGAATGACGCCGTGAGCCGCGAGCAGATGGCGGCCTTCCTCCACCGCGCCGCGAACTTCCCGTCGACCTCGACCGACTTCTTCAACGACGACAACGCGTCGTCGTTCGAGGCCTCCATCAACCGCGTGGCCGCGGCCGCGGTCGCGAGCGGCTGCACGGGCACCCGCTACTGCCCGACCCGCTCGGTGACGCGAGCCGAGATGGCCACCTTCCTCGATCGCACCCTCGACCTCGCGCCGACCACGAACGACTACTTCGGCGACGACGACGGATCCATCCACGAGGATGCCATCAACCGCCTCGCTCGAGCCGGCATCGTCAGCGGCTGCACCTCGTCACGCTACTGCCCGGACCACGTCCTCACGCGCGCCGAGATGGCCGCGCTCCTCCGCCGTGCCTTCGGGTCCTGACGACTCGCGGCACCCTGGCGCCGTCCGGCTCGTCGCCGCCGCGTTCGTCCTGATCGCCGCAGGCTGCACCGGCTCCCCCGAGATCTCGGCCTCGGCCACCGACGCTCCAGCGCCCAGCTCCCCGGCGGCCACCGCCTCCTCGGCCTCCTCCCCGTCCCCGACCGCGACCCCGGAGCCGACGCCGCTCGTCGCGCTCCCCGACCCCGCGCATCCGTTCACCGCCGACGAGCTGCTCACCGCCATGCGGGAGTCGCGCCGTCCGGGCGGCGTGCCGGACACGCTCGAGACCCCGGCGATTGCCGCGGCGGTCGCCGAGCGCCTGTGGACGTTCGGCCCGGGTGGGTGGGCCACGTCGAGCGTCGGAGGCGGCTGCGGACCGCAGGTGTGTTCGCTCGAGGTCGGCGGGACCGCGGAGGGAGCGCTCGGCGAGGATCTCTACGTCTTCACCATCGACCCGGCCAGCGGCGCCGTCTCCCTCATGGACGCGTCGCTGGGCGGGACGCCCGCCGAGCTCGTCGAGGCGCTGGACGCCGCCGCGCGCGAGACGTGGGATGGATCGCTCCAGGGCCTCGGGCTGGCCAGCATCGCGTGGCAGCCCCCACCCGACGAGGGAACGTTCATCCTCACCTACCGCTCCGGTGGCGAGGAAGGCTCTCCGGGCGTGACGCTCCTGCTCGACGTCATCGAGGGGACCGCCGAAGCGCGTTGATCTCGTTCGCTGGCTACCGCCAGCGATGGCGGACCGCGTGCTACACGAGGAGCAGCGGGACCTCGCGGCTCTCGCCGTCGGTGATACGCCAGGCTCGAAGCGAGTCGGCCGGGCCGGCATCAGGGTCGCTCAGGGTGACGAGCACGTAGAAGACGTCGGGGTACTGGGCCTGCCGTCGATCGGTCGGTGACGGCTCGGCCGGGGTGTGGGTGTGCGAGTGGAAGATGGCGACGAGGTCCTCGTCGTCGTCCTCGATCCCGAACACGATCCGCACGAGGTCCTCGGGGTCGACGGTATACACGTACGGGCTCTCGTCCGCGTTCCGCGCGGGGTGATAGCGCGTGGCGCGACCCTCGGCGAGGGAACCGGAGAGGAGGCCGCAGGCCTCGTTCGGCACCTCGTCCAGGGCGTGGGCGATCATCGCCTCGGCCACGGCCATCGGGATGGCGAGCGACTCGGCGGTCACCACAGGAGCGATCCGTCCAGCTCGTCCTCGAGCTCGTCGAGGTCGCGCGACCACAGGTCGGTGGAGAGGTACTTCCAGCCGCCATCGGCGAGGAGGACCACGTCCGAGCCGCGCTCGAGGTCGCCGGCGACCCGCAGTGCGACCGCCACGGCGGCGCCGCACGACAGGCCGGCGAAGATGCCCTCCTCGTCGAGGAGCCGTCGGAGGCCGATGACCGCGTCCCGGTTGCTGACGAGGTACTTGTCGTCGAGGACGGAGGCAT
Source organism: Candidatus Limnocylindria bacterium (assembly GCA_036380155.1). GTDB lineage: Bacteria > Chloroflexota > Limnocylindria > QHBO01 > QHBO01 > JACDBZ01. The sequence goes on along the minus strand of DASVFG010000147.1, from coordinate 16 downwards.
CGAGGACCGGCGGCAC